>CAZLLI010000032.1:0-29368 GCA_964560355.1 uncultured bacterium
GGCGCGATCGGCGACCCGCGGGTGGAGACCGGCATCCTCGAGCGCGCCATCATCGGCGGCGTGCGCTGGACGCTCGACATGTACATCAACCTGCGCCCGATCAAGCTGTACGCGGACTATTTGTGTCCGTTGAAGGACAAGAAGCCCGAGCACATCGACATGATCTTCGTGCGCGAGAACACCGAAGACCTCTATATCGGCATGGGCGGCCACTTCAAGAAGGGGACCCCCGACGAAGTCGCGATCCAGCAGATGATCATGACGCGCAAGGGCGTCGAGCGCGCGGTGCGCTACGCCTTCGATCTCACGCGCAGGCGCGGCAAGCGCAAGAAGCTCACCCTCATCGACAAGGCGAACGCGATCGGCGCCATGGAGATCTGGACGCGCACGTTCGAAGAAGTTGGGCGCGAGTACCCCGACGTCGAGCGCGACCACGCCTTCATCGACGCGGCGTGCATGTGGATGGTGAAGAACCCCGAGTGGTTCGACGTCGCCGTCACCGGCAATATGATGGGCGACATCATCACGGATTTGGGCGCCGCCATCTCGGGCGGGCTCGGCATCGCGGCGTCCGGGAATATCCACCCGGGACGCGTGAGCATGTTCGAGCCCATCCACGGCTCCGCGCCCAAGCACGCGGGCAAGGGCGTCATCTGCCCGCTCGCGGCGCTGAGCGCGACCCAGATGATGCTCGACTATCTCGGCAACGACCGCGCGTCGGCGCGGCTCGACGCGGCGCTCACCAAAGCGCTCACGTCGGGCGAGATTCGCTCGCTGTCGACCTCGAGCGGCATCGGCACGAGTCGCTACACCGACATCGTGCTGCAGTACCTGAAGTAATTGGGACGGATCGGGCACTAGGCCCGAACGAGAACCGTCATGATCGGTGCGAGAGTGGCGGAACTGGCAGACGCGCTGGACTTAGGATCCAGTGAGGCAACTCATGGGGGTTCGACTCCCCCCTCTCGCACCACCAAACGGAGTTGGAATGGCGCACACGCACGATCACGAACACGATCACGATCACTCGCACGGGCACGATCATGGTCACGGACATCACCATCACGATCACGACCATCATCACGACCATGATCATGACCACGACCACGACCATGATCACGGCCACCACCACCACGACCTAGGACCCGAACGGCAATTTGCCGTTTCGGTCGCGAGTCCGAGCCCGACCAAGCGGGTGCTTTCCTTCCAGGTCCCGGCCGAGGAGATGGAAAAGGAGCGGGCGGCGGTGCGCGCCGAACTCCGCCGTGAATTGCGGATTCCAGGCTTCCGCAAGGGCAAAGTGCCGGCCGGCTACATCGAGAAGAACTACGCCGACGTCATCGCGACCGATGCGGTCCGAAACATGCTTCCAGTGGTCTACGAGCAGGGGCTGGCCCGGGAGCGGTTGCTCCCGCTCGGGGACCCGCGCTTCGAGAACGTGGAATTCGCCGACGGCGGTCTCAAGTTCGACGCCGCCATCGAAGTCCGCCCCGACGTGGTCCTGAAAGGTTACGACCGGGTCCGCGTCGAAGCACCGAAGCGCGTGGTGGCGGACGAAGACGTCGACCGCGCGGTCGCGTCGCTGCGCGAGCGGCTGGCGGTGTTCGAGACCGTCGACCGTCCCGCGACCTCGTCGGATACGGCCGTGATCGACTACGTGCCGCTCGACGCTGCGGGCGCACCCGAGGAGAAGTCGCGCGTCAAGGGCTACACGGTCTCGCTCGCGAGCGAGAGCCTGCTCGACGAGTTTCGCACCGGTCTCATCGCCATGAAGGCCGGCGACGAAAAAGAAATTCGCGTCGCGTACCCGGCTGACTTCGGCGACGCCGAGCTGGCGGGAACCTCGCGGACGTTTCGTGTGCGCGTCGCCGAGGTGAAGCAGAAGTTGCTTCCGGAGGTCGACGACGCCTTCGCGAAGCGCGTCGACCCGGAGACGGCGGGACTCCTCGAGTTCCGGCTCCGCATCCGCAAGGAGCTCGAAGCGGAAGAAGAGGGTCGCCACCGCCGCGAGGTCGACGACAAGATCGTCGACGCCGTCATCGCCGAGAACCCGTTCGAGGTTCCCGAGGTGATGGTCGAGAACTACCTCGCGTCCTTGGTCGACGAGGATCGCCGCCACCGCGGGGGCGCGAGCGACGCGGCGCGCGAAGACGAGATTCGGCAGTTGTTCCGAGCGTCGGCGGAGCGGATGATTCGACGCTACTTCGTCCTGGACGCGATCAAGCGCCAGGAGAACATCGCGGTGACCGCTTCCGACGTCGACGAGCGGATTCGGCGCATGGCCGAGCACCTGGGCCGCCCCGAGGCCGACGTGCGGCGGGCGCTCGAGCAGCCGGCGCGGCGCCGGGGCTTCGAAAACGACCTTCTGGACGAGAAGGCGATGGCATTCTTGCGCGAACGGGCGGCGGTGACGGCGAGCTAGGGTTTGTCTTGGGGTTCAAGCGAGGGGTAGATTATATTGGCAGCGACGGCGGGCCCGATGTGTCGCCCGCGACACCCTAACGAGGTTTAAGCAAATGTCGGAACGACTCCACATTCCGGTTCCCTTCGTGATCGAGCAGACCGGTCGCTACGAGCGCTCGTACGACATCTATTCGCGCCTGCTCAAGGACCGCATCATCTTTTTGGGCACTCCCATCGACGACACGGTGTCGAACCTGATCGTCGCGCAGATGCTGTTCCTCGAAGCCGAGGACGCCGAGCGCGACATCTATCTCTATATCAACAGCCCGGGCGGGCACATCTCGGCGGGCATGGCCATCTACGACACCATGCAGTACATCCGCCCCGACGTGGCGACGATTTGCATGGGGCAGGCGGCCAGTATGGCCGCGGTACTCTTGGCGGCGGGGCAGAAGGGCAAGCGCTCGGGGCTTCCCAACTCGCGCGTCATGATCCACCAGCCGTCGGGCGGCTCGGAAGGCCAGGCGGCGTCGATCGAGATCTACGCCAAAGAGATCCTGCGCTGGCGCGATCGCTTGAACTCGATTCTGGCCGACCACACCGGCCAGCAGGTCAAGAAGATCGCCAAGGACACCGACCGTGATTACTTCATGTCGGCCGAAGAGGCGAAGGAATACGGCATCATCGACAACATCTTTGTGAATCGTCCTTTGACGCACAACGACCACAGAGAGGCTAACGTCGCATGAAGAAGAAGATCGGAAACCCGCACATCTTGCGCTGTTCGTTCTGCGGGCGCGGACAAGACGAGGTCACCAAGCTGATCTCGGGTCCGTCGGTCTACATTTGTAATGAATGCATCAAGCTGTGCAAGGACATCCTCGACGACGAGATCTCGGGGCAGGTCCTGTTCGATTCCGACGAGTTTCCGAAGCCGAAAGAGATCAAGGAATTCCTCGATCTGTACGTGGTGGGACAAGAGGACGCCAAGGTGATGCTCTCGGTGGCTGTGTACAACCACTACAAGCGCATCATGCACGAGCGGACGACGAACGAGGTCGAAATCGAGAAGAGCAACATCCTGCTCTTGGGCCCGACCGGCACCGGCAAGACGCTGCTCGCGCAGACCCTCGCGCGCTTCCTGCGCGTGCCCTTCGCCATCGTCGACGCCACCGCGTTCACGGAGGCGGGCTACGTCGGCGAAGACGTCGAGAACATTCTATTGAAGCTGTACCAGAACGCCGGCTCTTCGGTGGCTGCGGCCGAGAAGGGCATCGTCTACATCGACGAAATCGACAAGATCGCGCGCAAGACCGACAGCCCGTCGATCACGCGCGACGTGTCCGGCGAGGGTGTCCAGCAGGCGCTCCTCAAGATGCTCGAGGGCGCGGTCGCGAACGTCCCCCCGCAGGGCGGGCGCAAGATTCCGCAGCAAAACTACATCGAGATCAACACCAAGAACATCCTGTTCATTTGCGGCGGCGCCTTCGAGGGTTTGGATCGCATCATCGAGCAGCGCACGGGCCGCAAGGTGCTGGGCTTCGGACGCGACAACAAGGGCACGACCAAAGACGAGCGCTCGCGCGTGCTGCGTCACGTGGCGCCCGAGGACCTGATCAAGTTCGGTTTGATTCCGGAGCTGGTGGGCCGCCTGCCCATCGTGGGCGTACTGGACCCGCTGGACGAGAGCGCCCTCATCGAGATTCTCACGCGCCCGAAGAACGCGCTGACCAAGCAGTACAAGAAGCTCTTCCAGATGGAAGACGTCGACCTGGTGTTCGACGAGAGTGCGATCCGCGCCATCGCGCGCATCGCCAAGCGCCGCGAAACCGGCGCGCGCGGACTGCGCGCGGTCATGGAAGAGACCATGCTGCGGCTGATGTACGATATCCCGTCCCGGACCGATGTGCGTAAGGTCGTCATCAACGAGGACACCATCAACAAGCACGTGGAGCCCGAGATCGTGGTGCAGCGCGACCGCCGCGTCAAAGAAGCGTAAAAAAGGCGCGGATACGCCCTTTCTCGCCGTTTTTTTCGGTTCCCACTTTCGACCGTTTCCGCTTAGGCTGAACCCAGGAGGGGTTCGCAATGCCCGCTATTGAGCAAAACGAAGACATCGTTCGCGTTCCCGAGAGCGTCCCGATCCTGCCGCTGCGCGACGTCGTGATTTTCCCGGGCATGGTGACGCCGCTCTTGGTCGGCCGCCCGCGCTCGCTGGCGGCGCTCGACGAAGCGATGAAGGGCGACCGCCTCCTGTTGGTGCTGACGCAGCGCCAGATGAACGTCGACGACCCCGCGCCCAAGGACCTGTACGAGATGGGGACGGTGGTCAAGATCCTCCAGCTCATGCGCCTGGTCGAGGGCACCATGCGCATTCTGGTCGAGGGCGTCTCGCGCGGCCAGGCGCTGCGCTTCCACAAGACCAAGAAATTCCTGCGCGCCGACGTGCGCATGGTGGCGTCGTCGACCGTCGAGTCCAACCAAATGGAAGCGATGGTGCGCAGCGTTTCGTCGCAGTTTACCGAATACGTGCAGCTCAACAAGCGCATCCCCGACGAGGTGTTGCGCTCGGTGCTGCCGATCGAAGACCCCGACCGCCTGGCCGATTCCATCGGGTCGCACCTGATCGCGAAGATCGAGGCGAAGCAGCCGCTCCTCGAAGCGGTCGAGATCGACGAGCGCTATCGCTTGCTCGCCGCCATCCTGGCCGAAGAATTGGAAATCCTCCGCCTCGAGAAGAAGATCGAAGGCGAAGTGCGCAGCCAGGTGCAAAAGAACCAGAAAGAGTTCTACCTCAACGAGCAGTTGAAGGCGATCCGCAAGGAGCTGGGCCACGGCGGCGACGAGGCCAACGAAGTCGACGAGCTGCGCGAGCGCGTGGAAGCGGCCGGCATGCCGGAGCGCGCGCGCGAAGTCGCCAACAAGGAGCTCGACCGTTTGGGGCGCATGCCCGCGCTCTCGCCCGAAGCCACCGTCGTGCGCAACTATTTGGACACCATGCTGTCGCTGCCGTGGAACACGCGCTCCGACGAGCGCGTCGACCTCGCGGCGGTGCGTCGCCAGCTCGACGAGGACCACTACGGACTGCGCAAGGTGAAGGAACGCATCCTCGAGTTCCTCGCGGTCATGAAGCTGTCGAGCACGCTCAAGGGACCCATCCTGTGCTTCGTGGGCCCGCCGGGCGTGGGGAAGACCTCGCTCGGCCAGTCGATCGCCGACGCCATGGGGCGCAAGTTCGTGCGCTTCTCGCTGGGCGGCGTGCGCGACGAAGCCGAGATTCGCGGCCACCGTCGCACCTACATCGGGTCGATGCCGGGGCGCATCATCCAGTCGCTCATCAAGGCGGGCACCAAGAATCCCGTGATGCTCCTGGACGAGATCGACAAGATGTCGAGTGACTTCCGCGGTGATCCCGCCGCCGCGCTCCTGGAAGTGCTCGACCCCGAGCAGAACCATTCGTTCAGCGACCATTATCTCGAAGTCGAATTCGACTTGAGCGAGGTCATGTTCATCACGACCTCCAACGTGACGCACACCATTCCGCCCGCGCTGCAGGACCGCATGGAGATCATCCGGCTCCCGGGTTACCTGGAGACCGAGAAGGTGCGCATCGCTCGCCGCCACCTGCTGCCCAAAATGCTCCCGCGCCACGGCTTGAAGCCGACCGACGTCCAGGTGAGCGATTCGGCGGTGCGCCGCATCATCCAGTCGTACACGCGCGAATCGGGCGTGCGCAACCTGGAGCGCGAGCTCGCGAAGATCTTGCGCAAGGTGGCGAAGAACGTCGCCAGCACGGGGCGCGTCTCGAGCGTCAAGATCACGTCGAAGAATCTGGAGCGCTACCTCGGCGTGCCGCTGTTCACGGAAAAGGAAATCCACGAGAAGAACATCGTGGGAGTGGCGACCGGCCTCGCGTGGACCAGCTTCGGCGGCGACATTCTTCGCATCGAAGCCACCTTCATGCCCGGCACCGGCAAGCTCACGCTCACCGGCCAGCTCGGCGACGTCATGCAAGAGTCGGCGCAGATCGCGCTCTCGTTCGCGCGCAGCATGGCGCGCGTGCTGCCGCTCAAGAAGAACTTCTTCCACGAGATCGACGTGCACATCCACGTGCCGGAGGGGGCCATCCCCAAGGACGGTCCCAGCGCCGGCGTGTCCATCGCGACCGCCTTGGTGTCGAACTTCTTTGGAATTCCAGTTCGCCGGGACGTGGCCATGACGGGCGAACTCACCCTCAAGGGCGAAGTGCTCCCGGTGGGCGGGTTGAACGAGAAGACCGTCGCGGCGCTGCGCGCGGGCATCAAGGAAGTCATCATTCCCAAAGGCTCGTCACAGATGATCCGCGAATTGCCGCGCGAAGTGCGCACGGGCTTGAAGATCCACACCGCCGAGACGCTGCGTGACGTGCTCAAGGTCGCGCTCGAGCGCCCGCTCCCGCGCTCCACGCGCAAGCCCATCAAGCGCGAAGGCGAGCGCGAACGCCCGGGCTATTTCGAGTACATCGAGTCGCACGTCGCGCACTAGCGCGCGACGCGACCATGCAGTTCGACGACCGCAACTTCGCGCGACGGCTGGAGGCGCTCGACGTCACGCTGTTCGGCGCGATCGAGAGCCAGTCGACCGACGACGACCGCCGCGCGTGGCTCGCGGTCCAGCGCGCGGTGCGGCGTTCGTCGGGCTACGTGTACCTCGAGATCGGTTCCCACCTCGGCGGCAGCATCCAACAACACATCGTCGACCCGTGGTGCCGCGCGATCGTGTCGATCGACAAGCGCCCGGAAAGCCTCCCCGACGACCGCGGGCGCGTCGTGCGCTACCAGGACAATTCGACCGCGCGCATGCGGGAGAACTTGGCCCGCATCGCGCCCGACGGCCTCGGCAAGCTGCGCTGCTTCGACGCCGACGCGTCGCGCGTCGACCCCGCGACGGTCGCCGAGCGCGCCGATTTCTGCTTCGTCGACGGCGAGCACACGCACGCGGCGGTGTTGTCGGACTTCGACGCCTGCCGGCGCCTCGCCACGCCCGACGCCGCCATCTGCTTCCACGACGCGTGGGTCGTGCACCGCGCCATCGCGGCCATCCTCGACGCGCTGCGCGCCGACGGGGTTTCGTTCGACGCGCGCAAGCTGGGCGGGTCGACCTTCGCCATCTTCCTCGGCAACGGTCCCGCGCGCACCGACGCGCGCATTCGCGCCGCCTCGCGCGACGGCGCGGCGTGGCTGCGCGCGCGTCGCATGCGCGACCGCGTGCCCAAGCCGCTGGTCCCGGCCGCGCGCTGGGTCAAGCAAAAGCTCGACCGTCGCGTGCCCGCGCAGCGCTAATCGCTATTTCGAACGATACTCGTCGCGCAGCACGCGTCGCATGACCTTGTTGGACGCGGTGCGGGGAAGCGCGTCGACGACTCGCACGTCGTGGACGCGAAAGAGCGGGTTGAGTTTGGAAGCGATCGCCTTCTGCGCGGCGTCGCGCAGTTCGTCGGGGGTCGCGCCGACGCCCTTCACCACGTACACCACCAACAGGCTGGGACCGCCGCCGTCGGGCTCGACCGCGATCGCGGCGGCGTCCGAGATGCCGTCGACGGTGAGCACCGCGCGCTCGATCTCCGCCGAACTCACCTTGATGCCCCCCAAGTTCATGGTGTCGTCGGCGCGGCCTTGCGCGCGGAAGTAGCCGCCCGGCAGCGCTTCGAACTCGTCGCCGTGGCGGCGCAAGAGCTCGCCGCGCGGGCCGCGCGGTGTCTCGGCGTAGTAGACCTCGTGGTGGTCGCGGTTCAAGAGCGAGAGCGAGAGCCCGACGGACGGCGGCACCACGAACAATTCGCCGTGCGCCGTCGGGAGGCCGTCCTCGTCGAGGATGGCGAGGTCGAGGCCGAGCGATGGCGTCGAGAACGTCGCCGGCGACGCGGGCTGCGTCAGCGACTGCGTGATGAAGCCGCCGCCGATCTCGGTGCCACCGCAGTACTCGACCACGGGCCGGTAGCCCGCGCGCGCCATGAGCCACAGGTAGTCGTCGGCGTTCGACGCTTCTCCGGTCGAGCTGAACGCGCGCAACCCCGACCAGTCGACCCCGTCGGTGAGATTCTGCGCGCGCCACGCCTTGACCAGGCTCGGCACCACGCCCAGCATGGCGACACGTGCGTCGGCGACGAAGCGGCAAAAGGCGGCGGTGTTGGGGGCGTCGTCGCACAGCGCGATGGTGGCGCGGTTGACAAGGCTCGCGTAGATGAGCCACGGCCCCATCATCCATCCCAAGTTGGTCGGCCACGCCACCACGTCGCGCTCGCGGATGTCGTGGTGGTAGTAGCCGTCCATCGCGCACTTGAGCGGAGTGGTGTGCGACCACGGGATCGCCTTGGGCTCGCCGGTGGTGCCGGACGAAAACAAGACGTTGGTGGTTGTCTCCGGTGTTGTGGCCACCGCGTCGAATTGTTCGTTGCGAGCGAGAAACGCCCCCCATTCCTTGTCGGTGTCGCGCAGCTTGATTTGGAGCGCGCCCTCGCGCGCTGCGACGATGCACGCGTGCGCTCCCGCCGCCACCACCTTCTGGTACATGGGCAGCGTCTTGTCGGCGCGCACCACCACGTCCTGCGTCACCGCGACCTGTGCCCCCGCGATCTCCAAGCGCGTACGAATCTCGTCGGCGGCGAAGCTGTCCGCGATCGACACCACCACCGCGCCCACTTTCACGATCCCCAAGTACGCGACCACCGCTTCGACCGTCATCGGCATCGCGATCGCGACCGCGGTGCGCGCGCCGACCCCGAAGGCGGAAAGCGCGTTGGCGAAGCGATTCGAGAGCGCGTCGAGCTCGGTATAGGAGATCGACTCGACGCGGCCGTTCCGCCGCGCGACGACCGCGACCGCGTCGCGCGCCGCGAGGAAGCAGCTGTCGACGATGTTCATGCGCGCGCCGGGCAGCCAGCGCGGGAACTCGGGGCCGCGCGTGAGGTCGACGATGTCCGCCGGTGCCGCGCGAAACGCGACCCCGCGCACGTCGACGAAGTCGCGCCAGAAGTCGGCGCGGTGGTCGACCGACCAGCGGTGCAAGTCGCGGTAATCGCGGAGACCGCGGCGGTCGCAGGCCTGCGCGATGTGGGTGGCCCCCGCTTCGTCGTCAGTGGGCGTCCAGGCCGGGCGCGGGCCGCTGGACGCGGGCCAGTCGGCGAACACGGCGTCGTACAGGAGGCGGTGGAGCGCGTGCGGTTGCGCGGGGGTCAAGAGGTCGCGTGAGACGCGGCGCCACGCGAGGGGGGCGTCGCGTCCGGCGGTGAGCATGCCGTAGCGTTCGAGGACGCGCGCGGCCTCGTCGGCGGACAGGCCGGCGGCGGCGATCGAGTCTGGGGTCGGTCGGGTCATTCCGGAGCGATCGAACAACGCTAGCGACGAAACGTCGGAGCGACATTATAATCGCGCCGCGCGGACGCTCCAACCGCAAAGCCGCGCGTTCCCAATGCGCATACGTACGGTCGAATTCATGGGGTCGTTCGGATACCCGAGCCCGCTGCCGGAAGCACGCCGGCCCGAGGTGGCGATGTTCGGGCGCTCCAACGTGGGTAAGTCGTCCTTGATCAATACCCTCATCGGCCGCGAGGGTGTCGCGCGCGTGTCGAAGACGCCCGGCAAGACGCGCGCCGCGAACTTCTTCGTGATCAACCAAGACTTCGTCCTGGTCGACATGCCCGGGTACGGCTACGCGAAGCTCTCCAAGTCCGAGATCGAACGGTTGCGCCGCTTGCGCGAAGAGTACCTCGACGCGCGCGAGCGCCGGAGCGTGCTCGTGCAGTTGATCGACGCGCGCCACCTTCCCACCGACCTCGACGTCGAATCGGTCGCGCGCTTGTCGGAGTCGGGGCGCCCGCTGTGCCTCGTATTCACCAAGGCCGACAAGGTGGCGAAGTCGTCCTTGCGCGAAACCGTCGCGCGCGCGCTCGCGCGCCTCGACGTGCGCGCCGACACCGGCGTGGTGCCGTTCTCGAGCGTGAGCGGGCAGGGAAAGGCCGAATTGTGGGCCTGGATCGACACCCACCTCGAGCGCTGACGCGCGCCGATCGTCCTTTGCCGCGGCGCGCCCGCGCCGTATAATGCCGCCGTTGCCGCAACCACCCGAATCCCGGAGACACCGACAGCCATGAGATCGCCGAAGTTGTTCACGCCCGGGCCGACCGCCGTGCCGGCGGAGGTCCTGGAGACGCAGGCTCGACCGCTCATCCACCACCGCACCGAAGAGTTCCGCCGCGCGCTCACCGAATCGATGCGCGGCCTGCAGTACGTCTTGGAGACGCGCAACCCCGTCGTCATTCTGACCGCGTCGGGCTCGGGTGCCATGGAAGCGACCGTCGTCAACCTGACCAAGCCCGGCGACACCGTCATCGTCACCGAAGTCGGGAAGTTCAGCGAGCGCTGGCGCGAGATCGCGGAGGTGTTCGGCGTCAAGGTGGTCGTGGTGCGCACCGAGTACGGCGACGTGGCGTCGCCGGACGCCGTCGAGCGCGCATTCCAGGACAACCGGGGCGCGAGCGTCCTGTTCACGACGCACTCGGAGACGTCGACCGGCGCGCTGCAAGACGTCGAAGCGTTCGCGAAGGTCACCCAGCGCCACGGCGCGCTCATCGCCGTCGACGCCATCACCAGCGCCGGGGCGCACCGCGTGCGCACCGACGACTGGGGTCTGGACGCGGTGGTGGGAGGCTCGCAGAAGGGCGTCATGATTCCGCCCGGGCTGGGGTACGTCGCGCTCTCGCCGCGCGCGATCGCGAAGATGCGCGCCGGGCGTCACCCGGTCTATTACTTCGATCTCTTGAAAGCGGTGACGTCGGCGGAAAAGGGCGACACGCCCTACACGCCCGCCATCACGCTCGTTCTCGCCCTCGAGTGCGCGCTCAAGATGATGCGCGAGGAAAGCATCGAGAAGGTGGTCGCGCGCCACGACGCCAACGCGTCGGCGGTGCGCGCGGCGGTGACGGCGATGGGGATGGAACTCTTGGCGAAGATTCCGTCGAACGCGGCCACCGCGGTGGTGACGCCGGGCGATTCCGCCGGTGCCATCACCAAGCACATCGAAAAACGCTACGGGGTCAAGATCGCGGGCGGGCAGGGGTCCTTGAAGGGCAAGATCGTGCGCATCGGCCACTTGGGGTACTACGATGAAACCGATATGTATACGGTGGTCTCGGCGTTTGAGGCGACTCTCAACGACTTGGGTCTGGTAAAGACTTTCGGCGCGGGAGTCGCCGCGCTGCGCGCGGCGTATCAGCGGGGCGCGTCGCGGTGAGCCGCGTCCTCCTCACCGACCACATCGCGGCCGACGCCGTGCGCGTCTTGCAGTCGTTCGGCGGTATCGAGGCGGTGACGATGGGTACGCCCGCGCCCGACGAACTCTTGCGCCTCATTCCCGACTTCGACGCCATCGTGGTGCGAAGCCCGACCCGCGTCACCGCGGAGGTGATCGGGCGCGGCGAGAAGCTCCGCTTCATCGGCCGCGCGGGCGTGGGCGTCGACAACATCGACGTGGAGGCGGCGACCCGGCGCGGCATCGTCGTCATCAACTCGCCGCGCAGCAACACCATCTCGACCGCGGAGCAGACCTTGGCGCTCATGCTCGCGCTGGCGCGCGAAGTCCCGCGCGCGCACGCCGCCGTCACGAGCGGGAAGTGGGAGCGCGACAGCTTCAAGGGCGTCGAGCTGTTCGGAAAAACGATCGGTGTGGTTGGGCTCGGTCGCGTCGGGCGCGAGGTGGCGAAACGAGCACTTGTGTTCGGCATGACCGTGCTGGGCTACGACCCCTTTATCGACGACGACGGCGTGCGCGGGCTGGGGGCCGAGCCGGTCTCGTTCGACGCGCTGATCGCGCGTAGCGATTGGGTCACCGTCCACACGCCGCTCGCGAAGGAGACGCGCGGCTTGATCGGCGCGCGCGAGCTCGCGTCGATGAAGCGCGGCGTGTACGTGGTGAACTGCGCCCGCGGCGGCATCGTCGACGAGGGCGCGCTGGCCGACGCGCTGGAGTCGGGGCAGGTCGCGGGCGTCGCCCTCGACGTGTTCGAGAAGGAGCCGCCGGGGTCGAGCCGGCTGCTCGCGCACCCGCGCTCGGTGTTCGCGCCCCACTTGGGGGCGGCGACTATCGACGCGCAGCGCCGTGTCGCCACCGACGTCGCCGAGTCGATCGGCTTGGCGCTCGCGCGGGGCGAGATTCGCGATGCGGTAAACGCACCGCGTTAGCGGTGTGCAGGTGGGTTGACCACCCCGCTAACCACTCTTATAATGACGACCCGGTCGAGTGCCGGGCTTGCGCAACACCGCCTCCTCGAGGGGCGGATTTTTCTGTCCGCACCCGTGTGGGTGCAAGGAGCGAATTCGGAATGCCGGTTACGTTGGTCGTCGGCGGACAGTGGGGCGACGAGGGCAAGGCGAAGATCATCGACTACCTCGCGCGCGACGTCGACTTCGTGGTCCGCTACCAAGGCGGCGCGAACGCGGGGCACACGGTCGTGGTGGGCGACCAGAAGTTCGCGTTCCACCAGGTGCCGTCGGGCATCTTGTACCCGAAGGTGACGTGCGTGCTGGGCGGCGGCATGGTGATCGACCCGCTGGCACTCGTGGCGGAGATCGACCGCGTCGTCGCGCGCGGCGTCGACGTCGAGGGCCGCATCCTGGTGAGCGCGCAAGCGCACCTCGTGCTCCCGTACCACGTGCTGCTCGATTGCGATTCCGAGGACCGTCGCGCCGACGGCGCCATCGGCACCACGCGCAAGGGCATAGCACCGGCGTACGCCGACAAGGCGCGCCGCGAAGGCATCCGCATGGCCGATCTTTTGCGCGCGCCCCAGAGCCTGCGCGACTTGGTGGGCGACCGCGTCAAGGAGAACAACAAGATCCTCAAGGTGCGCGGCATGAAGCCGCTCTCGCCCAAGAAAGTGATCGACGACGTGCTGGCCGCGCGCGCGCGCTTGATGCCGCTCGTGTGCGACACGCGCCCGGTGTTGTGGGACGCGGTGGCGACGGGGCGGCGCGTGTTGTGCGAAGGCGCGCAGGGTTCGCTGCTCGACATCGACCACGGCACCTACCCCTACGTGACGTCGTCGTCGTGCACCGCGGGCGGCGCCGCCATCGGCACGGGGTTGCCGCCGTCGGCCTTCGACCGCATCGTCGGCATCTTCAAGGCGTACTGCACGCGCGTCGGCAACGGGCCCTTCCCGACCGAAGAGACCGGCAAGGTGGGCGACCGCTTGCGCGAGATCGGCCGCGAGTACGGAACCACGACCGGCCGCCCGCGCCGCTGCGGCTGGTTCGACGCCGTCGCCGCGCGCACGGTGGTGAAGATCAACGGCATGACCGATATCGCGCTCACCAAACTCGACGTGCTCGACACCTTCGCGTCGGTGAAGGTGTGCAATGCGTATCGCGCCGGCAAGCGCACCATGGACGTGTTTCCCGCCGACGCGCGCGACGTCGAGGGCGTTGCGCCGAAGTACGAGACGCTGCCGGGCTGGAAGGAAGCGACCTCGGGGCGCCGCTTGGAAGACTTGCCGCGCCCGGCGGTCGAGTACATTCGCCATTTGGAACGGCTGGTCGCGTGCCCGATTCACTTGGTTTCGCTCGGCCCCGAGCGCTCCGCCATGGTGCGGATCCCGCGCGGGCCGACCGTCATGGGCGCGTAGCACCGCGACGATTATCGAGCCGCTAGCTCATCAGGTTAGAGCACCTGCCTTTTAAGCAGGTGGTGCCAGGTTCGAGTCCTGGGCGGCTCACCATTCTTTCTTCCTCCACGAGGACCGGCTCCCAGGCACCCGGGAGAACGCGGCGTCATCATGTCGATCCGCAACGTCAGACCGTTCGTTCACCTGCGGGTGCTTTCCTCCTACAGCCTCGGCCATGGCCTCTCGAGCCCGGCCGACGTGTGCCGCCACGCGCGCCGCATCGGCTTCGACGCCGTCGCCCTCACCGACGTGGGCGGTACCCACGGCTTCGTCGAGTTCCACCGCGCCGCGCGTGAAGTCGGCGTCAAGCCGATCTACGGCGCGCTGCTCGTGCTCGACTGGTCGGAAGCCCCGCGAGCCGGCGACCCCGTGCAGACCTTGATCGTGCTCGCGCTCGACCGCACCGGGCTTCGCAACGTGTGCGCGGCGGCGACGCTGTCGGCGACGCGGCGCGAGCGCCGCGAAGCGATGACGGTCGCCGACGTGGAGCCCCTGGCCGACGGCGTGGTTGCGATCGCGAGCTTCAAGGCCGCGCCCGACGGCCCCTCGCCGCGCCACTATTTCTCGGCGCTGCGCGACGCCTTCGGCGACCGCGTGTTCGTCGAATACCGCGACGACTTCATCGAAGCAGCCAAGGAAGCGCAGGCGCGCACCATCGCGGAGGCGGCGTCGGTCGGTGTCGCACCGGTGCTGGTGCAGGACGTGCGCTTCGTGGGCCCGGCGCGCCACCAGCTCATCGACCTCGTCGCGAGCGCCACCGAGCGCGCGTTCGAGCACCGCATGTTCAGCGACCCACGCGTGGGGGACACCGGCGTCGACCACGGCATGCGCACCGCGGCCGAGATGTCCGACGCCCACGACGACGCCCCCGAGGCGCACTCGAATGCGGCGTTGATCGCGGCGCTGGTGCAGCCCGACCTCCTCGAGCAGGTGGAGGCGCGCGAGGCGCCCACGCACGCGGACATGTTCGACGCCCCGGGCGAAGCGGTGCGTGCGCTGCGCGCGCGCGTGCTGGCCGCCTTCGACGAACGCATCGGCGCGCGCGACGACGCCGACACGCGGCGCGCGGCGCTGGAAGAAGAACTGAAGGCGATCGCGGACGCGGGGCTCGCGGAGACCATGCTGCAATTCGCGGACGTAGTGGGGCGCTTGCGGCGCGCGGGCGTCGTCATCGGCCCCGCCACCGGGCTCGCGCTGCAATCGACCGCGGCCTATTTGCTCGGTGTCACCGCCTTCGACCCAGTGCCGGTCGACGCACGCTTTCACGCGCGCTTCGACGCCGCGCGCATCCTCGAGATCCAAACCGCGCCCGAGTTCCGCCCGCGCGTGCTGGGCACGCTCAACCGCGTGTTCGACGGCGCCGGCATCGGCTACGTGCCGTCGGTCGAGCACATCACCGCGGCGCGCGCGCTGCGCATCCTCGCGAGGCGGCTCGACGCCGTCCCCCGCGAGCTCGAGGACGCGATCAAGGTGGCGTCGCGCCACCACGGGGTGACGCTGCGCGAGCTCTCCGAAGACAACCGTGCGTTCGGAGCGTCGTACCGAAAGAGCGCCGCGTTTCGCGACATCGTCTCGCACGCGGCCGCCATCGAGGGCCTTCCGTTTGGATTCGCGCGCACCAAGCGCAGCGTGATCGTGTCGCCCAAGCCCTTGCGCGCGAGCTTCGCGTTCACCGTCGACCCGGAGACGGGCGAGCGCTTCGTGCAGGCGACGCGCGACTCGTTCCCGGTCGGCGATATCGCGCGCGTCGACATCGCCACCTTGCAGGTGCTGGCGGTGTTGGGCGACGATGCGGGCGCGCCACCCGCCGACGAGGCCGCCGGCTTCGATCTCGTTGCGCGCACCGACGTGGAGGGCGTGTACCTGCTCGAAGGCGCGCCGGGCCGTCTCGCGAGCATGTTCGGCGTGACGACCTTCGCCGACCTCGTGCACTTCGTCGCGCTCCTGCGCCAGCGCCGCACCGGCGTCGCGCTCGCGGAGCGCGTGGCGACGTTTCGCGCGAGCGACCGCGCGGTGCCGGCGGCGTCGCGCGTGGGCGACGTGCTCGCGTCGACGCACGGCTTGCTCCTGTTCGACGACCAACTGCGCGACGTGGTCGCGCGCCTCACCGCGATGGGCGCGGGCGACGCCACCGCGCTGGCCGCGCGCTTGCGCGACCACGCACCCAGCAACCTGGCGACGCTGCGGCGCGAGTTCCTCTCCCACACGGTCGAAGCCGGCGTCTCCTTCGAAGACGCGAGCGCCTGGTTCACCCGCCTGTTGCGCCACGCGCACACGGTCTTGAACCGCCAGCGCGTGATCGCGGAGGCGCTGGTGGTGCGGCGCTGTCTCGACGCCAAGGCGCGCGACCGCGCCGGCTTCTTCGCGCGCTTGCTCGATACCGCGATCGACGCCGAGAAGCGCGCGCGCTACCGCGCGTCGCTCGAGCAAGACGGCTTGTGGCTTTCTGCAAGCGTGGCCGCCAGCGCGCGCGGTCACACGGTCGAAGGCGGACGCGTGCGCGCGCCGCTGTGGACCGTCGACGGTGTCACGCGCGACGCGTCCGACGCCATCATCCGTATGAGGGGAACACCGCGCGCGATCGACGAACAGGAATTCCGCTTGGCGGCGTCGAGCACGGGCATTAGTTTGGAGGTAATCGATGCGCTGATCCGGGCAAGGGCATTCGATGGTGTTGCGGGGACAGGGAAGACGGGTACGGGTTCCACCCGACCCGTTTCTGTGTCGTCCGCGACGAGTGAACAGATGAATATGGCTCTCGCGGGTACCGTGCCCGCCGGGCCGTCACCCTCTGCTCCTTCCCCTGCCCACGTATCGTCGCTCGAGAATGAGGGCAACTCGCGGCACGGTTTTCGCGTAGTCGCTTCATTGTCGGAGTTCTATCCCCACCCGAGCGCCACCCCAGTCGAACTGGCCGGGCGCATCCGGAACTTCCGCGAGTTCAAGACCAGTTCAGGTAAAACGGTTGGTTTCTTCGAACTATTCGACTCCAGTGGGTCTGTGCGCGTCTTCGTACCCTGGGAGCGCGTCGCTCGACTTGGCGAGCCATTGAGCGACGGGTGTCGTGTGACCGTGACGGGCAAGGTTCGGTTGCGCGATGGAAGAAAGGTGTGCGATGCGCTGGAGATCGTAGTCGCTGAAGGAGGGAATGGTCATGGAGAAACTTCCCCTGACGATCCGTCAAAAGGAGATTCTTGAGTATCTGGGAGTACACACGCGCGACTTCGGATATCCGCCCACGGTCCGGGAGATTTGCCGGGCCACTGGACTGAAGTCACCGCGCTCGGTGAGCCAGCATTTGCAGGCGCTCGAGCGTAAGGGCTACATCCAGCGCGGGCGCGACAAGTCGCGCGCGATTCGGTTCTTGCACCGTCCCGAGTCTTTGGGCTCGAACGGGTCCGACCATACGGTGGCGTTGCCTCTGATGGGTGCGGTTGCGGCGGGAATGGCCGTGATCGGGAGCGAGCCTACGGACGCGAGCTACTACGTCGACCGCGCGCTTTTCGCGGGCGACGGGAACTTCCTCATGAAAGTGGAAGGCGACTGCATGGTCGACGCGCATATCCTGGAAGGTGACTTGATCGTCGTGGCGCCGGAGCGCACGGCGGCGAGCGGAGACGTCGTGGTCGCTCGCATCGGCGCCGAGATCACCGTCAAGCGGTACGAGCTGCGAGGCGGAAGCGAGTACCTCGTATCGACGATGGGACCGGTCAAGATCGACTCGAAAGGAACGCAGGTGCAGATTCTCGGGCGCGTGGTCGGGCTGATCCGATCGGCGTCGTGAGCTAAAACGTCTCGCCCCTTTTTTACTCCGCCCCAGCGTGTGGACGCGGCGCGCTTCGACCCTACCGCGCGCCGCGAACGCCGTCCGCGGGCGGCCGTGCCCCCGCCCCTCGGGGGCGTTTTCGTTTGACACCGACCCGACCCGGCCGTAGCCTCTCCCCTCCACGGTTCCCGTCCACCGTCCCCATCGTCTAGAGGCCCAGGACACCGCCCTTTCACGGCGGCAACGCGGGTTCGAATCCCGCTGGGGACGCCATCTCTTCCCGCCGCGCCCGTTAGGGGCGCCCGAGTGTTACCATGGGGCCTAATACCGACAAATGGGGCAACACCGGGCCGCGTTTGCCGTAGTTTGTGCCAGTACTCGATTTGTCCTAGTGGTTGTGTCGGTGTGATGGAGGCATCCCCACGATGAAGAAGAAGCGGATTCTGATCGGCGCGGCCGTTGTGCTCGCGCTGGTGGCCGGCATTGCGGCCGTCAGCATGCGCGGACGCGGCGAAAAAGGTGTCACGGTGCAGACCGCCAAGGTCTCGCGCCAGAAGATCGTCCAGAAGGTCGACGGCACGGGCAAGATCCAGCCCAAGACCCAGGTCAAGATCAGCGCGGACGTGAGCGCCAAGATCACCAAGCTGGCCGTCGTCGAGGGCCAGTGGGTCGAAAAAGGCGCCTTCCTGCTCGAGCTCGACCGCGAGCGCTACCTCGCGCTGGTCGAGAGCGCCGAGGCCAACGTCCGCTCGGCGGAGGCCAACGCGACCCTGGTGCGCGAGAACATGACGCGCGCCCAGAAGGAGTTCGAGCGCTCGAAGGAGCTCGCCGGTCGCGACCTGGAGTCGCAGTCGATCTTCGACGACCGGCAGGCCGCTTACCAGGTGGAGCTCGCGCGTTACGATTCGGCCAAGAACCAGGTGTCGCAGGCGCGCGCGGCCTTGAAGCAGGCCAAGGACGACCTCTCCAAGACCACCATCTACGCCCCCATGTCGGGGACCATCAGCGACCTCAACAAGGAGCAGGGCGAGATCGCCATCGGGTCGCAGTTCCAGCCCGACGTCATCCTGATCATCGCCGACCTGTCGCAAATGGAGGCGCAGATCGACGTCGACGAAAACGACATCGTGTCGGTCACGGTGGGCCAGGAGGCCGAGATCGAGGTCGACGCGCTGCCCGACCAGAAGCTCCACGGCGTCGTGAGCGAGATCGCGAGCAGCGCCAACATGTCGGGCCAGGGCACGCAAGACCAGAAGACCGAATTCGAGATCAAGATCACGATCACGGATCCGCCGCAAACGCTGCGCCCGGGTATGACGGCGACGGCCGACGTGTTCACCAAGACCAACGAGAGCGCGCTTTCGGTGCCGATCCAGAGCGTCGCCGTGCGCACCGTCGACCAGCTCACCACGAAGGGACAATCGCGCGAGGACGCCGAGAAGACCTTCAAGGCCGACAAGGACGGCTTCGTCGAGGTCGTGTTCTGCATCGAAGGCGGCAAGGCGGTCGCGAAGCAAGTCAAGACCGGCATCCAGAGCGACGACCTGATCGAGGTCACGGAGGGACTCAACGAAGGCGAGGAAGTGGTGAGCGGAAGCTATCGCGCCATCTCGAAGGACCTGAACAACGGCGCGATGGTCACGGTCAACAACGAGAAGAAGCCCGAAAAGAAGGACACGGAGGAAGCGAGTGCATCCCGGTAACGGCGGCGCTCCCTCGACCAACGGTTCGACGCTCTCGCTGCGCGAGGTGGTCAAGACGTACGTGATGGGCGCCGACACCGTCCACGCGCTGCGCGGTGTCTCGCTCGACATCCGTCGCAACGAGTACGTCGCGGTGATGGGTCCGTCGGGGTCGGGAAAGTCGACGCTCATGAACGTGATCGGCTGCCTCGACGTGCCGACGTCGGGGACCTACGCGCTGGAAGGCCAGATGGTGGCCGAGATGTCGGAGTACCAGCTGGCCGACATTCGCAACCAGCGCATCGGATTCGTCTTTCAGACCTTCAACCTGATCCCGCGCTCGAACATCTTTCACAACGTCGAGCTGCCGCTGATCTATGCCGGCATCCCGAAGTCGCAACGCCGCGAGCGCGTGGAGCGCGCGGTCGAGCGCGTCGGGCTCGCCAACCGCATCAAGCACAAGCCCAACGAGCTCTCCGGCGGCCAGCGCCAGCGCGTCGCCATCGCGCGCGCGCTGGTGGGGAACCCGTCCATCATCCTGGCCGACGAGCCGACCGGCAATTTGGACAGCAAGACGGGCGACGAGATCATGGCGCTCTTGGACGAGCTCCACGGCGCCGGGCAGACCATCATCCTGGTGACGCACGAGGACTACATCGCCGAGCACGCGCATCGCATCATTCGCCTGCGCGACGGCGTCATTGAGAGCGATCAGGCGGTATCGCACCCGAAGAGCTGATTATGCGCTGGAGAATCGATCTCGAAGAATCGATGGGCATCGCGCTCTCCGCGCTGCGCGCCAACAAGGCTCGCGGCGTGCTCACCACCCTCGGCATCATCATCGGCATCGTGGCCGTCATTCTCACGATGACCGCCGCGCACGGGCTGCAGACCGCGTTTCGCCAGAGCTTCTCCGCCGTGGGCAGCGACGTGATCTACGTGTCGCGCTTTCCGTGGATCATCATGAACGACTTCTTCCTGTACCGAAACCGGCCGCCCATCGACCTCCACGACGCCGACGAGCTGGCGGCGCGGTTGAAGGGGAGAGCCATCGTGAACCCGACCATGGGCGGGCAGCAGGACGTGAAGTACCACGACGAGGTGGTGGAAGGCGTCAACATTATCGGCACCACCGAGAAGCGCACGCTCGTCGCGAGCGGACAAGCGGACCGCGGGCACTTCCTCACCGACTTCGAAGTGCAGTACAAGAAGAACGTGTGCGTGATCGGGACCGAGATCGAGAAGGCGCTCTTCAAGGGCACCGACCCGCTGGGGAAAGAGATCAAGATCGGGCGGGTCACGTTTCGCGTGGTGGGAGTAATGGAGAAGCAGGGCGGCGGATTCCTGGGCGGGCCCAGCTTGGACCGTCAGGTCTACGTGCCCATCACGTCGTTCATCCGCGCCTACGGCGGAAAACGCCTGGACGTGAACTTGGGCGTCAAGGCGCGCACCCAGGAGTCCTTGGGTGATCTCGAGTACGAGGTCATCGGACAGATGCGGACCATCCGCGGTCTGCGCCCCAACGAGAAGGACGATTTCTCGATCAACAAGCTCGACACGCTGGTGGGTGCGTTCGACAACGTGATGGGCGTCGTGCTCTTGGTCGGTCTTCTCATCACGAGCATCTCGCTGTTTGTGGGCGGCGTCGGCGTGATGAACGTGATGTTCGTCTCGGTGACCGAGCGCACGCGCGAGATCGGCATTCGCAAGGCCATCGGCGCCAAACCCCACAGCATTCTGTTCCAGTTCTTGTTCGAGTCGGCGGCGATTTGCCTGACCGGCGGCGTCATTGGGATCCTCATCGCGACCGCGTTGACCGCGGCGCTCAACGCGACCGTGATGCCGGCCAGCATCTCGCCGGGTATTCTGGCGACGGCGGTCGTGGTGGCGCTGGCCGTGGGCTGCATCGCGGGCTTCGTGCCCGCCCTCAAGGGCGCGCGCATGAATCCGGTCGACGCGCTTCGCTACGAGTAGGAGACGACCGTGCTGGTTCCCGATCTATTCGGCATGTCGACGGGCGCGATCTTGAGCAACAAGCTCCGGTCCGTGCTCACCCTCCTCGGAATCGTGGCGGGCGTGGCGTCGATCATCGCCGTGATGACGGCGATCCAAGTGGTGCAGTCCGCCATGGAGCACGAGATGAGCGTGCTCGGCACCCAGACCTTCCAGGTGCAGAAGTGGCCCGCCGGTTTCAACTCCGACGCAGAGCACCGCCGGGCCATGCGCCGGCCGCCGCTCACCATCGAAAACGCCGACGCCATCCGATCGCAAGTCGCGACCGTGGACATCGTCGGGTGCGAGCTGTGGGAGTTCGGTCTCAAGGCCGAGTACCACGGCGAGGAAACCAACTCGAACCTTTCCATCGTGGGCGGGACGCCCGAGTACGCGCAGAACAACACCCACTACGTCGGCAGCGGTCGCAACATCTCGCAGATGGACGTGAAGGCGGGGCGGCGTGTGGCGGTCATCGGGCACGCGATCGGCAAGACCCTGTTCCCGTTCACCGACCCGGTCGGGAAGGAACTGCGCCTCGACGGGCGCAAGTACGAGATCGTCGGCGTGTTCGACGAGAAGAAGTCCGCGTTCGGATCCGGGTACGACAATTACGTGCTGATTCCCGTCACGACCTTTCAGACCGTCTACGGTATGACCAACCGCGACGGGTTCCCGCGCTCCGTCAACATCACCGTGCACGCGAAGACGCCCGCGCTGATCGACGACGCCATCGAAGAGACGCGCCAAGTCATGCGCCGCGAGCGCCACGTGCGCCCGGGCGAGGAAGACAACTTCGACTTCTTCAGCAGCCAGAGCCTCATCACCGAGTTCGACAAGCTCACCGCGAAGATCAAGATCGCCGCCTTCGTGATCAGCATCATCGCGTTGATCGTGGCCGGCATCGGCATCATGAACATCATGCTGGTGTCGGTGACCGAGCGCACCAAGGAGATTGGCATCCGCAAGTCGCTGGGCGCCAACCCGGCCCATATCCTCACCCAGTTCCTGCTCGAAGCCGTGATCCTGTGCAACATGGGCGGCATCATCGGCATCTTGGTGGGCTTCGGGCTCGGCAACGTGATCACGTTCTTCACCTCGTTCGAAGTCAAAGTGCCGCTCCAATGGGCCGTGATCGGGCTCGTGTTCTGTTCGACCGTCGGCGTCGCCTTTGGGCTCCTGCCCGCCATTCGCGCTTCGCGCCTCCATCCCATCGACGCGCTTCGCTACGAGTAGCGCGGCACGCCTGGACGCTTTTCGCGCCCCGCGCTACAATGGCGCGATGACACCCGACTACGAAAAACTCGGCGCGTTCTATCTCGGCCGCGAGTTCGACCTTGCGAAAGCGGCGCTGACGCCGGCCGACGTGCTCTACGATTCCAGGGATCTCACGACGCACGCCGTGTGCGTCGGCATGACGGGGAGCGGCAAAACCGGGTTGTGCATCGGCCTGCTCGAGGAGGCCGCGATCGACGGCATTCCCGCCATCGTGATCGATCCCAAGGGTGATCTGGTCGACCTGGCGCTGACGTTTCCGCAATTGGACGCCGCGTCGTTTCGCCCGTGGGTGAACGAGGACGCGGCGCGCCAGCAGGGAATGAGCGCCGACGATTTCGCGGCCAAGGAAGCGGCCAAGTGGACGAAGGGACTCGCCGACTGGGGCCAGGACGCGGCGCGCATCCAGCGCCTGCGCGACGCCGCGGACGTGGTGGTTTACACGCCCGGCAGCGACGCGGGGACTCCCGTGTCGGTGCTCTCGTCGCTCGACGCGCCCTCCGGTGACGCCGCGCCGGAGTTGATCTCCGAGCGCGCGAGCGGGGTCGCGGCGAGCGTGTTGTCGCTGCTCGGCATCGACGCCGATCCGGTTCGCAGCCGCGAGCACATCCTGCTCACCACCATCTTGCAGTCGGCGTGGAGCCAGAAGCGCGGCCTCGATCTCGCGGGGTTGGTGGCCGCGGTGCAAACGCCGCCGGTGGCGCGCGTCGGCGTCATGGAGCTGGAGTCGTTCTTTCCCGCCAAGGAACGCTTCGCGCTCGCGATGATGATCAACAACCTGCTCGCCGCGCCGCGCTTTCAGTCGTTCTTGAGCGGCGCCGCCATCGACGTCGATCGCATGCTGTACAGCGAGAAGGGCAAACCGCGCATCGCCATCTTCTCGGTCGCGCACTTGGACGACGCGGAGCGCATGTTCTTCGTGTCGCTCTTGCTGAACGAAGTGGTCGGGTGGACGCGCACGCGTTCGGGAACGTCGAGCCTGCGCGCCATCGTCTACATGGACGAAGTGTTCGGCTATTTGCCGCCCACAGCCGAGCCGCCGTCGAAGAAGCCGCTGCTCACGCTGTTGAAGCAGGCGCGCGCATTCGGCGTGGGGGTGGTACTGGCCACGCAGAACCCGGTCGACCTGGACTACAAGGCGCTCTCGAACGCGGGCACCTGGTTCATCGGGCGCCTGCAAACCGAGCGCGACAAGAAGCGCCTGGCCGATGGACTCGCGAGCGCCGCGAGCGGAATCGGCGGCGAAGACATCGAGAAGACCATCGGCGCTCTGACCCCGCGGGTGTTCTTGTTGCACAATACGCACGAGTCGAAGCCGGTGGTGTTTCAAACCCGCTGGGCGCTTTCGTACTTGGCGGGCCCGCTGACGCGCGAGCAGATAAGGAAGCTGCCGAAGGCAGCAGCCGAGTCGCGTCCCGCAACCGCGGCGACCACGGCAACCACGCCGAACGCGCCGCCGCGTCCGCCCGGTGCGACGGCCGCGCCGGTATTACCACCCGAACTCCCACAACGCTTCGAATCCGGGAGTTCACTCACGCCCTTCGCGATGGGGCTCGCGCGCGTGCACGTGTCGCTACCCGACGGATCCATTCACGCGCAGAATATCGTGCGGGTGGCGGCGCTGGCCGCCGACGGCCCCGGACCCGATTGGTCGACGGCGAGCGAGCTGGCGGGCGAACCGGCCGCGAGCGACACCGCACCTTCCGGCGCGTCGTTCGCCGCGCTGCCGCGCAGCGCGGGGCAGAACGGCGCTGCGAAAAAATGGAGCGACGCGTTGGTCGATTCGTTGTACCGCGGCGCCGCCGTGCAGCTGTTCGAGTGCAAGCGCCTGCGCCTGGTGTCGAAGCCGGGCGAGAGCGAGCGCGATTTTCGCATTCGCATCGCGGATGGATCGCGCTCCGACCGCGACGCCAAAGTCGACAAGCTGCGCGATCTTTACGCGGGTAAGCTGGCCACGCTGGAGGACCGGATACGGCGCGCGCAGCAAGCGGTCGCGCGCGAGAAGGACCAGGCGTCGAGCCAGCGCATGACCGCGGCCATGTCGGCGGGTGCCACCATCCTGTCGGCGTTTCTCGGCCGCAAGGTCACGCGCACCGCGATGGGTGACGCCGCCCGCTCGGTGCGCGGCTTCGATCGCGCCGCCAAGCAAGGGCGCGACGTCGATCGCGCCGAAGATTCGTTGGAGGCGCTCGAGGCGCGGCGCGGCGAGCTCGAAGCCGAGCTGGCCGCGGACATCGCGGCACTGGAAGCGAAGCTCGATCCCTCGTCCGAGCCCCTCACCACGCTCACCGTGCGCCCGCGCAAGTCCGACGTCGAGGTGACGTCGGTCGTGGTGCTGTGGCGCCCGGCTTAACGCCCCCCCAAAAGAAAAACGGTGCGGCGATTGCTCGCCGCACCGTTTCCACGAACGTGAACGGCTACTCGCTACGCTTCTTGTAGCGGCGCGTGTCGACTTCCTTGCCCAGTTCCTTCGCGTTCGTGAGTTGGAACTCGACGCGACGGTTCTGCGCACGGCCCTCGGGCGTGTCGTTGGTGGCGATCGGCTTCGCCTCGCCTTCGCCCTTGGTGGTCAAGTTGCCGGCGTTGATCTTCGAGTAGTGGTCGGTGAGGTACTTCTTCACCGCGTCGGCCCGGCGCTTGGAGAGCGTCTTGTTGAACGACTCCGCGCCCTGCGAGTCGGTGTGGCCGCTGATCTCGACCTTGGCGTCCGGCCAGTCGGAGAGAACCTCGCCCACGCGGTTCAAGTCCGCTTCCGACTGCGGCAGAATGTCCGCCTTGCCCGACGCGAACTCGATGTTGAACGCGACCGCTTCGCTGTTCAAGAACTTCTGGCCGACTTCGCCGATGGGAATCGGGCAGCCGTCGTCGTCCACCGCGTACTCGCGCGCGGTGTCGGGGCACTTGTCGATGCCGTCGTACACGCCGTCGTTGTCGGAGTCGCGCGGGCAGCCCTTGGCGTCCACGGTGGCTCCGCGCGGCGTGTTCGGGCACTGGTCGACGCCGTCCGCGATTCCGTCGCGGTCCGCGTCCTCGGGACACCCGGTGGCGTCGACGCGGGCGCCGCGCGCCGTGTTCGGGCAACGGTCGATGCCGTCGAAGACGCCATCGCCGTCGGAGTCGGTCGGGCAGCCGTTTTCGTCCACGATTGCTCCGCGCGGCGTGCTCGGGCAGCGGTCCTTCTCGTCGAGGACGCCGTCGCCGTCCATGTCGCCCGGAGGCGTGGTGTCACGGAACGGCCAGGGCACGGACAGGTCGTAGATCTTGTCGTTTTCAGAAGTCGTCTGATACTTGGCGGCCCGCTTCTTCGCTTCGCCGGCGGCTTGCGCCGCGACGACCGAACCGGCGAGCACGACTATCGCCAGCGCGACAGCCGTCGCCCGAGGGAACGAAAGCATCAACATCACCACCTTGGGTTGGGAACGTAATGAGGAGCCGTGCGCTTCGAGACCTGAAGCGTCTCCGGCGGTTGACGCGTTTATATCACGCCCGGCGCGACTCTGACAATAGCCGATAACTGCTTGCGCGACTGCGACTTGTCACTAGCCAGCGGATCCGGGGCTGGCCAGCGCCACCTTGACCGCGGACCGCCCCGCGCGACCCTGCGCGATCGCGATCGCGTCCGCGAAGTCGGCGATCGGCACCACATGGGTGACGAGCGGCTCGAGGGCGCGACCGAGGTCGCCGGAGCAAAGCTCGAGTGCCGTCGCGAAGGCGTCGCGGCGCACGCCGCCGTGGCGGTGGCCGTTGTAGCACAGGCTCCCGAACACGCGCAGCTCCTTTTGCCACAGCGGCGTCCAGTCGACGCGCGCAAGCCGCGCGACGTTTCCCAAGAGGACGATCGCGCCGCCCGCGCGCGTGAAGCGCAGCGCGTCGGACACGGCGGCGTCGGTGCCGACGCACACGAAGGTCGCGTCGAAGCCGCCCACGTGGATGCGCGGACCCAGGATCGGTTTGAGCAAGCGGCCGCCGGTCACGCGCGCGAGCGCTTCGAAGTAGTCGCCGTCGCGCGTCATGACGACGCGCGTCGCACCGAGACGCTCGCCGTGCTCGGCTTGGAAGCGGTGCTTGGCGAGGAGGGTGACGTCGGCGCGCGCGAGGGCACGAAGCGCCGCCACCGCGAGCAAACCCATCGAGCCGGCCCCGATCACGAGCACGCGCGCGCCTTCGCCGATGCCATGCTCGAGCACGGGCGAGACCACGCACGCGAGCGGCTCCGCCAGCACGGCGACGCGGTCGCTCACGCGCGCGGGGACGACGTGCACCTGCGCTTCGTGCGCGACGAATTGCTCGCCCCAGCTCCCGCCCAGGCCGCGGGTGGTGCCGAGCAGCATGCCCGGCGCGACGGCGCCGTCGGTGAAGTGCTCGCACCGCGACGGATGGTCGCCGGCGCAATGCGGGCAGGGGGGATCGATGCCGCGCACGCGGCACGAAAGCAGCGGGTTCACGACCACGCGGTCGCCGCGCGCGACGCGCGTCACCGCCGCGCCCACGTCGACCACGTCGCCCACGTTCTCGTGCCCGATGACGAACGGGAACGACGAGAACGGCGACGCCGACGGCGACACGTGCAACGAAACCAGGTTGAGATCGCTGCCGCAGATTCCTCCCAGGCGCGTGGCGACGCGCACCCAGCGGTCGTTGGGGAGGTCGGGCGGAGCGAGGTCGCGCAGCTGCGTGCAGCGCGCGGGGCCGGTGAGCCAGCGTCGCGACACCACGCCGGCTGCGCGCGTCGTGAGGTAGCGCGGGATGGCGCCGTCGAACACGACCGCCTTCACGCGCGTGTCTCCCGCGCGTTCGGCGCGCAGACGCGCAGCGCCTGCGGGACCGACTCCACCGTGAGCGGCGACGACGCGGCGGCGTACACCTCGCCGTCCGCTTCGTAGCGCAGCGTGCCCTCGAAGCGAATCGTGAACGAGCGCGACTGCTTCAGCACGATGTCGGGGTCGCCTTCGTGCTTTCCCTTCGACACGATCGAAAACAGCCGGGCGCGTGCGAGCGGCCCCGCGTCGCCGATCACCACCGCGTCGAGGCGGCCGTCGGAGAGGCTCGCGCGCGGCGCGATGTGGAACGACCCGCCGAAGTAGTTCGCGTTGCTCACCGTCAGCATGAGCGCGCGCACGCGTACGGGCGCTTCGCCGCTCGCCGCGATCTCGACTTCGCGGCCGGGAAACGAGAAGAGCTGCTTGAGCGCGCAGAAGCGGTACAAGAGGTCGCCGCGCAAGAGCGGCGTGCGCGCGGCGTCGTCGATCACCGCGATGTCGAAGCCCAGCCCGATCACGTTCAGGAAGTAGCGCCCTTCGACGCGCCCGACGTCGATGGTGGTGGTTGCGCGGTCGACGATCGCGCGCACCACGTCCTCCGCGCGCTCGTGGCGAATCCCGAGCGACTTGCCGAAGTCGTTGCCGGTGCCGGTGGGGAGGAGTCCGAGCGCCACGTCCTTGCGCCCGCTCGCGACGATGCGATTGGCGGCCGCACCCCAGGTGCCGTCGCCGCCCACCGCGACGATGCAGTCGACCGGCTCGGCGAGCGCACGGTCCAGGAGCGCGTTCTCATCACCCGCGCGTGTCGTCACGACCGGCTCGAAGTCTCCCAGATGTTTCTTGAGTAGCTCGAGGTACTGCTCGACGCGCGCGCGCCGCCGCCCGCGACCGGCGGCCGGGTTGACGAGCACGAAGGTGGAATGGTGGCGCGACATGCGGCTAGGCGAGTTTGCTGGGCGGGACGATGGTCGCTCGACGCGATTTCCGCAGCGCGATACCAAATGCCTCGCGCGAGGACCCGAGCGGAGAGCGAGCCATCGACCCGCCCAAGGCGATTAGATGGTTTGCAGCTCTTCGAAGGTCTGGACGCCGTCGCGCATCCACAGCTCGCGGAACGGGAACGACGCCACGTCGGCGTTCATCACGGCTTCGCACATCGGGTGCGGGTGCAGCACCAAGTCGCCCGTTTCTTCTTCGTGCTCCGTGAAGGCGCCTTCCATGTGGATGTCGGCTTTGAAGCGGCGCGGGTTGTCGACCGTGAACGCCTGGTAGAGGTGATTCACGGGAACCCACTTGTGCGCGCTCACCGCCATGTCGAGGATGGGGCGCCCCTTCTCGTGCGCGTGGACGCTCATGCGCCCGCCCTCCTCCTTGAAGTCGACGTCGATGTCCGCCATGTAGTGGGGCAGGTGCCAGCGCTCGATCGCGTGCAAGCGCGACGCCTCCGTGCTGGTCCCGACCACGAAGGGGAAGAACGCGGAGCGCGGAAACTCGCCGCCCACGCCGATGCGCGGCGGCGTGATGACCGCCAGCACCAACTCGGTGTAGGGGCCGACTTCGCTCTGGGTGAAGTCGAAGGCCGTCACCGCGAACACGCCGATGCTGTGCTTGAGCTCCATCGGCTCGAGGTGCGCGGGCACGAGCTTCTTCGCGTGCTCGCGCGACATCTCGAAGAATCCGTTGACCGCGTTCTTGAAGTGGTAGCGTGTCAGCGGCATAGCAGTCCGTGGCGATCGAGGACGCGCGCGACGATGTCGGCTGCTTCGGAGAGCTCCGGCATGGTGTGCATCGACGT
>CAZLLI010000033.1:0-28729 GCA_964560355.1 uncultured bacterium
TGCACGAAGGCCTGAACCACATCGCCTTCGAGAATCACGGCTCGATGATCCACGAGTGCATGTTCATTCGCTTGTCCGACGGGGTGACCGCGTCGAACTACATCGCCGCCGTCGATTCCGGCTACGACTTTCCCGAAGGTGCGTACGATTGCTCCGGCGCCGGATTGCTGTCGCCGGGCGAGCGCGTCGAGCTATGGATTCCGCTCGAGCCGGGGCAGTACTTCCTCGGCTGCTGGTTCGCGGATCACATCGGGCGCAAGCCGCCGCGCACCATCGTCGTGCACGGTTCGCCGCGCGTGCCCGTGACGCCGCCGCGCGAGGACGCGACCCTCAAGCTGGTCGACTTTCGCTTCGAATTGAGCAATCCCATCCGGCGCGGCACGCAGACCATTCGCGTGGAGACGGTGGGACCGTCGATGCACGAGATGGACTGCTACCGCCTCGACGGCGGCCGCAGTTTGAAAGACCTGCAGGCGTGGTTCACGAACCACAAGGAAGGCTCGCCCTTCGCCACCTCGATGGGCGGCGTGCTCGACACCCACGACCTCTCGCGTGTGGTTTGGTACCGCCGCGACTTCACCGTCGGTCGCTACGTGTTCTGGTGCGACATGCCCATGATCCAAAAGGGCATCGTTACCGGCGCGGCCGCGCACGCCACCCACGCGCAAGCCGGCATGGTGCTGGAATTCGACGTGTCGATGTAGCCGGCGACGCTCATCGTCCGTTGCCCACGGGGTCGCGGTCGCCTTCCTCGATCCCCATGTCTTCGTAGACTTCGGCCAACGCCTCCCGCGCCAGGTGCAGCGCTTTCAATCGGAGGCGGTGCGCCGTCTCCGGGTTGCGCGGACCTTCCACCGGGCTGCCCAGCAACCACGCGAGTGTGATGCGGAGCGCTTCCCACTTCTTGGGAAACGCACCCGGGAGAAACAACCGGTTCTTCGCCAGCCACTCGTCGCGTTGCTTCAGCAATTGCAGCGTCTCCTCGAACGGTCGTTGAATCAGCGACTGTTCGATCTCTTTGATGTACTGATACGCCTCCGCGTTCGCCTTGACCTTCTTCTCGGCGATGATCGCGTTCATGCGCGTCCGTCGCGTGATGCGCAGTTGAAACCACGCCGCGACGAATGCGCCGACGATGGCGATGAAGCCGCCCACGATCGCGGCGATGATGGTGTCCGTCATGCAACCGATCGCTCCCCGTGGGGACCGTGGCCCCCCGGTCCCTCTCCGCGAAAGAAACCCTCGCTGTGAGATTGCTCATCTTCATAGTTGCGAGTGCGGCGCGTATTCGCAAGACCAGCTTGGATTTCCGATTGCGGCGTATGACGGCGAGGGGTTCCTCGCCGTACGATCGCGACGGCGGAAATCGTGATCGTACGGTGAGCAAGCTTACAACCGCATCGACGCGATACCACTACACTGTTCACAGGAGGCTCGCGCGGAGTCGTGCGAGAGTCGCCATGCGAACTGCGCCGATTGCTTTGATTTCCTTGTTCCTCACCACGAGCGCTGCGCGCGCCGCCGACGTCATACCCGCGTTTCCGAGCCTCCCCATCTTCGACTCGCCCATCAACATCGAGGACCCCGGCGACGGCACCGACCGTCTCTTCGTCGTCGAGCGCGACGGACGCATCTACGTCTTCGCCAACAACCCGTCGGTGTCGCAGCGGTCGCTTTTCCTCGACATTCGTACCCAGGTGAACTTGGCCGGCGAATGCGGGCTCTTGGGGCTTGCGTTTCATCCCAACTACGAGAACAACCGCTATTTCTATATTTGCTACGTCACGGTGTTGCCGTTCGAGACCGTCATCGCGCGCGTCACCACCAATGCCGCCAACCCGAATCTCGCCGACCCTTCGTCGCTGCTCCCGATCCTGCGCATCGGTCAGAGCAGCAATTATCACAAAGGCGGATGCGTCGCGTTCGGGCCCGATGGGTATCTCTACATTTCTTTGGGTGAAGACACCAACGCACCGAACAGCCAGAATCTGACCAGTCTCAAGGGCAAGGTACTGCGTATCGACGTCGACAACCCGGGCGGCGGCCTGCAGTACGGCATTCCGCCCGACAATCCGTTCGCCGGCAACGGCAGCGGTTATCGCGAGGAGATCTACGCGTTCGGATTCCGCAATCCGTGGCGATTCGGCTTCGACATGGATACCGGAAAGCTGTGGCTCGGCGACGTGGGACAAAACACGTGGGAAGAAGTCGACGTGCTTCGCAAGGGACGCAACTTCGGGTGGCCGCGCATGGAGGGCAAAGTGTGCTATCCGATCGGGTCGCCGTGCGACACCATCGGGCTCAATGCCGTCATCCCCATCGCCGTCTACGACCACGGCGCCGGCAGCGCGTCGATCACCGGCGGCCGCGTGTACCGGGGCCCGTCGGTACCGAGCCTGTACGGACGCTACCTGTACGCGGATTATATCGACGGCTCCATCCGGTCTTTTGACGTCGACCAGAACCCCGCGGTCCCGAGTGTCGTCAAAGACACGAATCTCAACATCGTGGCCTTCGGCGAGGACGCCAATCGCGAGTTGTACCTCGCCGCGTTCGACGGCGTGATCTATCGCTTCGAAGAAACCGCGACCGCGGTGACGGCGCGGCCGCCCACGGTGGGATCGCTCGGCGTCGCGCGCCCGAATCCGTTCCGCACCAGTGCCACTCTGGTGTACACGCTCCCCGCCATGGGGCGCGTACGCCTCGACGTGTTCGACGTGCGCGGCGCGCACGTCGCCACGTTGGCCGACCAACTCACCCCGCGCGGCGACCACACCGTCGCGTGGAACGGTCGCGACGCGAACGGCCGCGCCCAACCGAGCGGCATCTACTTCTGCCGCCTGGTCGTGGACGGAGCACCCGCGGGGACGCAACGTATCGTGCTGGTCAAGTGAGCTAGCGCGCCCGCACAAACGCCGTGACGCGTTCGAGCGCGAGCGCGCCCGCTTCCGTATCCAAATCGAATTGGTACTCGTGCCCGAGCGCGGGAGTGTGATCCGCAGGGAAGAAGAGCGCGTCGACGGCGACGCCGCGCGCGACGAGCGCGTCCGCGAGCGCCTGCGACTGCGGCGCCAAGGGGTCGGCGTTGCCCACGGAGATGAACGTGGGCGGAAATCTCGGCGTCACCCAATTGAGCACGCTGAAGGTGGCGATGCGCGGCGCGTCCAGGAAGTCCTTGCGGCCGATGTATGCCCACAACACCGTCTTCAAGAACCCTCCGAACGGTCCGTTGAAATTGACGCGCGCGAGGTCATAAGGGCCGCAGAAGAGGATCGTGCCCGCGAGGTGCTCGCGCGCCAGCGTCGGCTCGATGCCGAGGGCGCGCGCGTACGACGAATCCGTGGTCGCGGCGGCGAGCTGCGCGACGATGTGCGCGCCGCCGGAGTCGCCGGCCAGCACGATGCGCGTGGGGTCGACGTGGAGCTTCTTCGCGTGACGCAGGAGATACGCGAGCGCCGCGTTGGTTTGCCGCACCGGCGTGGGGTACTTCGCCTCCGGAGCGGTCGTGTACTCGACCCCGACCGCGGTGACGCCGCGGCCCGCGAGCACGCGCAAGTAATTCGCGATCTCACCCTTCGACCCCGCGACGAAACCGCCGCCGTGCACCCACACCACCGTCGTGAGTAGCGTGTCGCTATTCTCGACGCGGTATGGATAGAAGACGTCGAGGTAGGCGTCGTCGCTGGCGGCGTCGTAGCGGAGGTCGAGCCGCTCCGAGACGCCGGGCGGGACGTGATTCGCCAGCGCGCGCGACGACTTGGCGCCGCCTTCGCCGAACGAATGGCGAATCATGAGCACGCCCGGCCACGGGCTCACTTGGAACGCGACGAAGACCGCGGCGGCGAAGAGCACGGCGATGCCGAAGGTCCACGCGAAGGCGCGCGTGACTTTATTCGTTCCGCGGTTCTTCGATCGCATCGCGGGCCTTGCGCTGTTCTTCGGTCATTTCCATGGTGAGCTTGTAGGAGAGGTAGTACTTGAGGATGTTGCGCACGTAGGTCGTGGTCTCGCGGCCGATCTTCTCCGAGACCACGATCTCGACGTTGTCGAACCACTGATTGGGGTCGAGCCCGCGCTGCTGTGCAATCGTCCGCATCTTGGCGATGCGGCTCGGGCCCGCGTTGTAGGCCGCGAACGCGAACAGCGTGCGGTTCATCTCGTCGAAGTGGGCGTCGGCGAAGTACTTCGTCATGAGCGTATTCATGTACTTGGCGCCGGCGTGGACGTTGGGCTCGGCGATGGTGACGTCGCCCACCTTCATCGACGCGCCGGTGTCGGGCATGAGCTGCATGATGCCGATCGCGCCCACCGGGCTGCGCACGCTCTGGTCGAGCTTCGATTCCTGGAAACCCTGCGCCGCCAGCATCAGGGGGTCGAAGCCGTATTGCGCGCCGTACTTCTCGAACAGCGCGACCGTTTCTTGGAATCGTTTCCAGTCGTTGCGACCGGTGGGATCCTGCAGCCGCTTCACCTGCTTGCTGTACTGAGCGAAGCGATAGGGGATGGAGCCGCGCTGCTTCTCGAACTTGCTGTAGAACTCGCTCAGTTCCGCCACCAGCTTGGGACTGTTCTTGCGAATCGCCCAGCCGACGCGCCCGCCCGTGTGTACGGCCGCGTTGGCGTTCACGATCACGTTGGGAAGAATGGACGCCCACATGTTCGCTTTCCAATCGTCCACCACGATTATGTCGACGACACCCACGTCGAGCATCTCCATGAGGTCCTCGTCTTCCACCATCTCGGGGACGAAGACGAGCGTGACCGGCGTTCTTCCCTCCTGTTTGAAGCGCGCGTTGAGGTCGTCGAGGCTCCCGCGGTAGCTGGACGACGCGCGCACGTGCACGGTTTGTCCGGACAGTTCGTCGACCGACGCCATCGGGCCGCGCGCCCTGTTCGTGAGCACGAGCTCGCTGACCGTCTCCATGTCGGTGGGTGCGATGAAGTCGACCTGGCGCAGGCGCTCGTCGGTGACGGTGAGGTTGCCCGCGGCGATGTCGCCGACGCCGGCCGCTACGTCGGGAATCAAGCGATCGCGCGCGGTCGGGACCAGGAGTACGGTGATGGGACGATTGTGGAGCTTGCGGCGGTACTTCTCGTTCAGGTACTGCTCGAAGTCGCGCACCAACTCGGCGGTGATCCCGCGCTCCTTGCCCTTGTCGTTGAAATAGAGCGTACGGCTGGGAGGAACGAGTACGCGCACGACGCGCTTCTCGAGCATGACGTCGAAGTCGCCCGTGCGCGTCTTGAGCGCCGGCGTACCCTTGGAGCCGCGCGTCGCCGCGGCGCCGGCAATCGTCCACGCCGCCGTCAGGACGACGGCGGCCAGCACGACGACTCGCGCGGCGCGAACGCCCATTACTTCGTCGGCTTGTAGTACGTCATCGCCTCGGGCATCAGCTTCTTCAAGTTGGCGATGCGCGTCTCGTCCGACGGGTGCGTGCTCAAGATTTCGGGCGGCTTCTGACCGCCGCCGGCGGCCATGCGTTCCCAAAACGGAACCGCGGCGTTCGGGTCGTATCCCGCCATGGCCATGAAGATCAAGCCGAGGTGGTCGGCTTCGCTCTCCTGCTTGCGGCCGAAGGGAAGCAGCGCGCCGTACTGCGCGCCGATGCCGAAGGCGGTGGCGGCGAGCTGTTTGGTCTGCGTGGAATTCTTCGCGAGGGCCGCGTCCAGCGTCGCGCCGCCAAATTGCGCGATCAGTCCCTGGCTCATGCGCTCGTTGCCGTGGCGCGCGACCGCGTGCGCGACTTCGTGCCCCATTACCACCGCGATCCCGGTCTCGTCCTTGCACACCGGCATGATGCCCGTATAAAAAGCCACCTTCCCGCCCGGCATGCACCACGCGTTCACCTGATCGCTCTCGATCAAGTTGAACTCCCATTCGTATCCCTGGAGCTGGGCCATCTGATTCTTGGATTGGAAGTAGGCTTCGACCGCTTTTTGGATGCGCACGCCGCAGCGCTTCACCATGTCGGTCTGGGCCTGGTTGGTCGACAGCTTGCTGGTCATCAACACGGTGTCGTACGACGTCGACGCCATCGCGATGACTTCGCTCTCGGGAACCAAACTCAGCTGGTGGCGGCCGGTGATGGGGACGGTGCTGCACGACCACACGAACAAACCCAGCAGGACGCCAAATAGCGCCCAGCGAAACCCACGTTGACGGATGATTGCGGTCACAGTGATCCTCCTCTTACTGTCGCGCCTCGGGCACGATGGTGAGCGTCACGCGCTTGCCGTCGCGCACGACGACGATGGGGACGCCTTCTCCGATCTTGAGCGCGTCCATGGTGTACGTGTAGTCGTAGATGTTCTTGATGGTCTTGGTAGCGATTTCCACGATGACGTCGCCGCCGATGAGCCCCGCCTTTTCAGCCGGCCCGCCCGCCTTCACGCCCGAGAGCTTCACGCCCTCGATCTCGCCCGGCGAATAGTCCGGAATGGTGCCCAAGTAGACGCGCATCGAAGCGCGCGAACCCGCGTGCTCCGACGACTGCGTCACCTTCGCGTACGCGGGCGGCGTGTCGCGCTTCATGAGGTCGACGGTCAGGTTGGTCGCGAGCTGGGCGACGCGCGCCATGTCGTCGTAGTTCAGCGTCTCGATGTCGTCGGTGGGGCGGTGGTAGTCCTCGTGGTTGCCGGAAAAGAACGCGAGTACGGGGACGCCCTTCGGATAGAACGCAGTGACGTCGGTGGGGAGATAGGGGTCGTCGTCGAGCTTCAAGTTGAAACCGATCGCCACGTTGTTCTTCTCGACCAATCCCTTCCACGCGTCCGACGAACCCACGCCTTGCACGATCAGCGTGTTGTCTTTGACGCGCCCCACCATGTCGAAGTTGATGTACGCCGCGATGCGCTCCTTCGGCACCGGCGGATGCTCCACGAAGTAGTTCGAGCCGATGATGCCCAACTCTTCGCCCGACCACGCCGCGAACACAATCTCATAGTTGAACAATTCACCGTGTTGCTTTCGCATGTCGGAGAGCGCGTGCGCAATCTCCAGCATGGTCGCGGTACCGGAGGCGTTGTCGTCGGCGCCGTTGTGGATCTGGCCTTCTTCGCCCGCGCGCGCGAGCGAGTTGTCGGCGCCGTGACCCAAATGGTCGTAGTGCGCGCCGACGACGACCACCGGCGCGTCCTTCTTCGCCGACGGCAAGTAGCCGATGACGTTGCGTCCGTCGCCCATCTCGCGCTCGATGTCGGTAGCGAGCGAGATGGTGACGCCGGTGAAGTCGAAGGTGGCGGCGGCGTGAGGATTTTCGACGTCGAGCTGCGCCTGCAGGTCCTTGAGCGACTGTTCGTGCGTCTTGAACAAGTAGTCGGCGACCTCGCCCGTGATCGACGCCACCGGAATCCCCGAGCCCATCATCGACTGGTCGAAGCCGAGCTTGGACAACTTGCCCGCGTTGGGCGACGTCGGCCCGGTGACGAACAGAATCGCTTTGGCGCCCTTCTCGCGCGCGATCATCGCCTTGTAGCGCGCGCCCGCGTACATGTTGAGCTCCATGCGGCGGTCGGTGCTGACACCTTCGGGCACGTAATTGAGCGCGACCACGATCTTGTCCTTCACGTCGAAGTCGCCGTAGGAATCGTACGCGCTCGTGCCCGGCGTCTTGAGTCCGTAGCCCACGAACGCGACCGGGCCTTCCACGCTGGCGTTCTCGCTGAACGCGAGCGGGCGGAAGTCTTGATCGACCTTGAGCGAGCGCTTGTCGTCGCCGCTGTGCACCGTCATCGAGTTCTTGCCCGGCTTGACCTTGACGCCGGCCGTGAACGGAAACGGCTGGAAGTAGCCGTCTTTGGAATCGAACGCGATGATGCCCATGTCGCGGAAACGCTTCGCGATGTACTCGGCGGACTTCTTCTCGCCCTTCGAGCCGGTGAGGCGGCCTTCCATGTCGTCGCTCGCGAGCACGGAGACGTCGTTCTTCAAGTCGCTCGCGCGAAACTCCGGCGAGAACGACACGTTGGCGCTCGACGCCTTGCGCATGAACGGCGCGCCGTTGCCCGAGCGGTGGTCGACGCCGCTGTGGTCGGCGCGCGAGAAGCCGCCCGCGAGCGCCTTCCTCGCGGCCGCGTCGTTCCACTCGGCGATGAAGATCTGCGACTGCTTGTCGCTGGTGCGATTCGACGTCCACGCGAGCCGCTTGCCGTCGGGTGAAAACACCGGCAGGCCGTCGAAGCCGTCGGTGTAGGAAATGCGCACGGGCTCCTTCTTGCCCGCGGCGTCGACCACGTACAGCTCGAAATTCTCGAAACCGAGCTTGTTCGAGGTGAAGATCATGTACTCGCCGCTCGGGTGATAGAACGGCGCCCACGACATGGCGCCGAAGTCGGTGACTTGTACGACGTCGCTGCCGTCCGTCTTCATCGTGAACACGTTGGCGACGGTGCCGTCTTCGCTGAAGTGACGCCACACGATGCGCGAGCCGTCGGGCGAGAAGAAGGGGCCGCCGTCGTAGCCGGGCTCCTTGGTGAGCTGCTTCACGCCGGTGCCGTCGGCGCGCATCACGAAGATGTCGCAGAAGTATGCGAGGTCGACCTCGGCGTGCTTCGCCTCTTCTTGCGTGAGCTCCTTCGTGCGGTTGTAGTGATTTCGATTCGACGCGAACACGATCCACGCTCCGTCGGGTGAGAACGAGCACTCGGCGTCGTAGCCGGTTTCCTTGGTCAACCGAATGGGATCGGAGCCGTCGAAGGCGGTCGAGAAGACGTCGTAGGTTTCGTCGTAGTCCCACGCGTAGCGCTTCTGCTTGCCGGCCGCGCGATTCTCGAGCTCCTGGCTCTGCTTCGCGACCGCGTCCTTGTCGAGATGCGTAGAAGCGAAGATGACGCGTTCGTGTTTGGGATCGAAGAACGAGCACGTCGTCTTGCCGGTCCCCGGCGACACGCGGTGCACGTCGCCGGTTTCGAGCGACAGCATATAAATCTGATAAAACGGGTTGTCCTTCTCGCGCTCGGCTTGGAAGATGAATCGCTTGCCGTCGGGAGAGAAGTAGCCTTCGCCCGCGCGCTTGCCTTCGAAGGTGAGCTGGCGCGTGCGCGAGAGGTAACTGGCTTCGGTGGGTGAGTCGTCTGTCGCGAGCGCGGGTGCGGCCGCCGCGACGGCGAGGAGAATCGCAAATGAAGTCCCAAGTCGCATGAGAAGTCTCCTGTTATCGAAATCGGGGGGCAAAACCATTGGGCGGACTCATCCTACCCCAAGCCCGACCAATTTCGCCAGCCCCGCCAACTTTGCCGCCGGGGAATTGTAGTCAGGTTAGCGACGCTGAAACGATTGATGAACGGCGGCGTGTCGGGTAGCCCGTGGAAGCAATACGCTGTGGCTGGCTATCGCACGTGGTCAAAGCGGGTCCGGTACCCGCCGCTTCATCATCTTCCGGCGTCGTTCCTTTTTCGTTGTCCCACCGTTCACTTCCCGCTACGCTCCCCGCTGGTGCGGTCGCAATCCCACCCAGAATACCGAAGGGGGTCTCGATGGAGATCAACTATTGGGCCGTCGTAGTGGCGGCGCTGTCGGGCTTCGCGGTCGGCGCGTTGTGGTACGGACCGCTGTTCGGCCGGCAGTGGATGGCGGCGTCGGGCGTCACCGAAGCCGACGTGAAGAACACCAACTTCCCGCGCATCTACGGCGTCGCCTTCGTGATGAGCCTCCTGTCGGCATTCGTGCTCGCGCACGTGGTGGCGCAGTTCAACGCGACCACGGTCAAAGCGGGCGCGCAGGCGGGGTTCTGGATGTGGCTGGGATTCATCGTCACCGTGCAAGTGACGGACGCGCTCTTCAATCGCACCAGCAAGCGGCTGGTATCGATCGACGCCGGCTACCGGCTCGTGTGGCTGGTGGTGATGGGCGTCATTCTCGCGGTGTGGCGTTAGCCGCGCTCTTTTTTCATGTCGAACCGAACCTCGTCGGCGGCCGCAAGGGCACCATCGACGACCATGAGTCTTCTTTCGCATCTCGAGTGCAGCCAGTGCGGTCGCCGCTACGACGCCGACGCGCTGCGCGGATTGTGCGACGACTGCCGTCGCCCGCTCCTCGCGCGCTACGACCTCGACGCGGCGCGGCGCGCGATCGACCGCCGCGCGCTCTCGGCGCGCCCGCGCGACGTGTGGCGCTTCTCCGAACTGCAACCCGTGCGCGACGCGCATTACCGGCTTTCGCTCGCCGAAGGCGGGACGCCGCTCGTGCGGGCGACGCGACTCGCGACCGCGCTCGGCTTCCCGCGCGACGCGCTCTATATCAAGGACGAAGGCCCCAACCCGACCGGTTCCTTCAAGGCGCGCGGCATGGCGGTGGCGGTGTCGCGCGCGGTGGAATTGGGGGCGCGCGTCCTGACCGCGCCGTCCGCGGGGAACGCGGCGTGCGCGCTCGCGGCCTACGCGGCGCGTGCCGGCGTCGAAGCCCACGTCTACATGCCGCGCGACGTCCCGACGGCCTTCGTCGCGCAGTGCCGCGCGTACGGCGCGCGCGTCCACTTGATCGACGGGCTCATCACGGACTGCGGACGCGCGTCGATCGAGGACGCGGCGCGCTTCGGGCGCTTCGATCTTTCCACCCTCAAGGAGCCCTATCGATTGGAAGGCAAGAAGACGCTCGGCTACGAGCTCGCCGAGCAACTCGATTGGAACCTGCCCGACGTGATCGTGTATCCCACCGGCGGCGGCACCGGATTGGTCGGGATGTGGAAGGCGTTCGACGAGATGGAAGCGATGGGCTGGATCGACGCGCGCCGCCCGCGCATGGTGTCGGTGCAATCGAGCGGTTGCGCGCCCATCGTGCGCGCGTTCGACGCCGGCGCCGATACCGCGACCATGTGGGATAACGCCGCCACCGTCGCCGACGGACTGCGCGTCCCCGCCGCGGTGGGCGACGCGCTCATGCTGCGCGCGATCCGCGCGTCGAAGGGGACCGCGCTCGCGGTCGGCGACGACGAGCTCATGCGCGGCGCCACCACCATCGCGCGGAGCGAAGGCATCTTCGCCGCGCCCGAAGGCGGCGCCACCGCGGCCGCGTACGCGACACTCCGCGCGCGCGGGTGGATTCGCGAGGGCGAACGCACGGTGCTCTTCAATACCGGGAGCGGGCTCTCGTACGCGCACCTGTGGAAGGACGCGTCGTGATTCCGCCGATTGCAAAGAAGATTCCGAAGGACGTCACGGTGCACGACGACCGTCGCGTCGACGACTACTACTGGCTGCGCGAACGCACCAACCCCGACGTCGTCGCGTACCTGCGCGCGGAGAACGAATACGCCGATGCTCTGCTTGCGCCGACGGCGAACCTCCGCAAGACGCTGTACGACGAAATGGTGGCGCGCCTGAACGAGACCGACTCGTCGGTGCCCGTGCGGCGCGACGAGTACCTCTATTACACGCGCACCGAAAAGGGCCGGCAGTACGAGATCTACTGCCGCAAGCACGCGCTCGACGCCGTCGCGGAAGACGCACCCGAGGAAATCCTCCTCGACGAAAACGCGCTCGCGGAAGGGCACGGCTACTTCGCGGTGGGCGCGCGCGAAGTGAGCCCCGACCACCGTCTGCTCGCGTACACCGTCGACACCACGGGCGCCGAATCGTTCGAGCTGTTCGTCATGGACCTAGCGACGCGGGCTATCATCGACGGACCCATTCGCGGGCTTTCCTACGACGTCGAGTGGGGCAACGACAGCCGCACCGTCTTCTATACCATTCTCGACGAGCAGATGCGCCCGTTCGCGGTGCGTCGCCACCGTCTCGGCGACGCCATCGAGCACGACGTCGAGCTGTACCGCGAGCCCGACCCCGCCTTCTTCGTCGGCGTCGAAGCGACCCGCAGCCGCGAGTACCTCTTCATCGTGATGGAGAGCAACACCTCGACCGAGGTGCGCGTGGCGCGCCTCGACGACGCCGTCGCCGACGCGGGCGCGGCCGCGTTCGCGCTCGTGCAGGCGCGCAAGCCCGAGGTCGAGTACCACATCGCGCACTCGGGCGAGTCGTTCTTCATTCTGACCAACGAGGACGCGTTCAACTTCCGCGTGTTCGAAGCCCCCGCGCGCAACCCGCACCGCACCGAGTGGAAGGAGATCGTCGCGCACCGGCCGCACGTCAAGATCGACGCCGTCGACGCGTTCGCGCGCCACGTCGTGATCGTCGAGCGCGAAAACGGATTGAAGCGCATCCGCGTGATGGATCTCCTGACCCGCGAGTCGCGCGAGGTCCCCGTCGACGAGCCCGTGTACACGCAGTGGATCGACTACAACCCCGACTTCCACACCGGCACGCTGCGCTTCTCGTACTCGTCGCTCACCACGCCGCGCACCGTGTTCGACTTCGACATGGATGCCGGCACCAAGACGCTGCGCAAGCGCTACGACGTCCTCGGCGGCTACGACCCCGCGCGCTACGCGAGCGAACGCCTCTACGCCAACGCCGCCGACGGGACCCGCGTCCCCGTCTCGCTCGTGTACCACCGCGACACCCCGCGCGACGGCACGGCACCCGTGCTCCTCTACGGCTACGGCGCCTACGGCGTCAGCGTCGAGCCCCACTTCGTCGCCAACCGCGTGAGTCTGTTAGACCGCGGCGTCATCTTCGCCATCGCGCACATCCGCGGCGGCGGCGAACTCGGTCGCGCGTGGTACGAGAAGGGCAAGCGCTTCTACAAGCGCAACACCTTCACCGATTTCATCGCGTGCGCCGAGCACCTCATCGCGAAGGGCTTCACGCGCGCCGGCAACATCGTGTGCTACGGCGGGAGCGCGGGCGGCATGCTGATGGGCGCCGTCGTCAACCTGAAGCCCGACCTGTGGCGCGCCGTCGTCGCCGTGGTGCCCTTCGTCGACGTGCTCAACACCATGCTCGACCATTCGCTCCCCCTCACCGTGATCGAGTACGAAGAGTGGGGCAACCCCGAAGAGAAGAAAGCCTACGAGTACATTCGCTCCTACTCGCCCTACGACAACGTCGAGCGCAAAGACTATCCGTCGATGCTCGTCTTGAGCGGCTTCAACGACCGCCGCGTGCAATACTGGGAGCCCGCCAAGTGGGTCGCGAAGCTCCGCACCCACAAGACCGACGCCAACCCCATCCTCCTCCGCACCCGCATGGGCGAGGGCCACAAGGGCGCCTCGGGTCGCTACGACTACTTGAAGGACGTCGCGCTCGAGTACGCGTTCATCTTGGAGCGACTCGGGCGGGCCGGATAATGAAAAAGGGCCCGTTTTGCGACGGGCCCTTTCTCTTTGAAGGCGTCGAGCCTTCCCTCAACTCATAGGTCGGGCAGCGTGGCGACGCGGCCTTCGTTCTGCTGCTTCAGGTACGCCATCAGCGGGTCGAAGTAGCGCAGCATGGCTTGCGCGCTCAAGTCGGAGCCGGTGGCTTCCTTGGTCAGCTCGCGCCAGTCGCGCGTGCCGCCGGGCGAGAGGATGGTGGTCAGGAACGCGCCCACTTCCTTGCTGCCGTAGTAGTTGGTCGCGTGCGGGTCTTGCTTCAAGATCTCGCGTGCGATGTGGTCGTGCAATTGGAACAGCAAGATGTACGAGATCGCGTAGTCGTAGTACTGCGCGGCGTCGTCGTTGATGTGGGTCTTGGTGGCGGCGTCGCACCCGTCGGCGGGCCGCTCGTTGGGCGGCACGATGCCCTGGTACTTCTGAACCAGCTCCCACCACTTGGCGTTGTACTGGTCGGGCGGGAGATTCTCGGCGTACAGGGAATGCTCGAACTGGGTCATCACGCCGGCCGACCACGGAATGAACACGATGTAGTTCAACGCTTCCTTCAGCATGGTCTGGATGGAATCGGCGGGCTGTCCCTCGGGGAACAGGCCGATGGCTTCGATGAACGGCTTCTGCATCGCGGCCAAGCCCATCAGGCTGCCGACGGCTTCGTGGTACGCGCGGTTGGCGCCCTTGCGCAGCAGAATGGGCACCTGCGGCGTGGAATAACTCATGTAGTAATAGATGTGGCCGAACTCGTGGTGCGTGGTCTCGTACCAATCCGCGTTCGGAATCACGCTCATGAGGCACCGCACGTCCTTGTCGAGGTCGAAGTGCCACGCCGACGCATGGTTGTTCTTTTTGTAGCCGGCGCCTTCGGGGACGGGGTACAACGACGACTTGTCCCAGAACGTCTGCGGCAGGGGATCGAAGCCGAGGCTCACGTAGAAGCTCTCGGCCTGCTTGCCCAGCCACTCGGCGTCTTTCTCCTTGAGCTTCGAATCGAGGTCGAGCCCTTCCACCGTCACCATCGACGACCAATCCTGGCCCCAACGGTTGGGTAGCCAGTGCGCCGGGATCATGTCGGGCACTTCCTTGACGCCGTACTTCTTCGCCAATTCGTAGCGCGCCCACGTGTGCAGCTCGCGATAGAGCGGCCACACCTCGCGGATCATGTTGTCCATGAGCGCGGTCATGACCTGCGTGGTCATGCCGTAGTCGGACACTTGGTAGTCGAAGTAGTCGTGGTAACCGAGCGCCTGCACGGTCTGGTTGCGCAGCGTCTGCATCTGCGTCAAGCCTTCGCGCAGATTCTTGCCGACTTCCTTGCTCTCGTTCCACGCGGCCAGGCGGTCGTCGAGCTTGTTGTCGTTGCGCAGAAGCTCGTCGATATCGTTCGTGCTGACCGACTTGCCGTTGAGCTTGAAGTCGTAGCCGTACAGCTTCTCGACCTGTTCGGTCTCCACCTTGATGCGCTTCTTGACGATGTCGGCCACCGACTGCGGATTGTTTCCGGCTTCATACAGAATCGCGTCCAGCTGGCGCACGAGCAGCGGCGAAAGCTTGTCGCGCTTCTCGAGGAACTTGCGCGTCTGGTCGATGTTGGCGGTGTTGCCGGTGAAGGCGGCGTAGGCCTCCTTCGCGACCTGCGAGTTGTGCGCGTTGGTGGTATCGCCTTCGACGATGTGCGTGTTCGACGCCCACTCGGCTTCGTTCACGGCGAGCGCGAGCTTCTGGTACTCGGTCGTGTACGTGTCGACGAACGCCTGCGCTTCTTTTTCGGGATTCTTGGCGCACGACGCGAAGAGCGCCATGGCCGCGAGGAGTAGGGCGGCCGTTAAGTTCTTCCTCATATGTCCTCCTGGTGGGATCCGGTGAAATCCGCGCGTGGTGGGCGGCGCGGCAATTCGGGGGATGGTAGCCGATCGCAACGCGCGCGGCAATGCCCTATAATGACGCTCCCATGACCGCCGACAAGCCAATGGTGACCAACGACGGCGCGGTTTTCGAACCCGTAACCGCGTTCACGACGCCCGCGCTCGGGTTCGATTTTCCCGGCCTCGAAGTGGGCGTCGCCGAGTACGCGGAAGGGCCGACGGGCTGCACGGTGCTCCACTTCCCGCGCGGCGCGACCTGCGTCGCCGACGTGCGCGGCGGCGCGCCCGGCACCATCCTCACGCACCGCGAAGGTTGGGTCGACGCCATCTGCCTGGCGGGCGGGTCGGTCTACGGACTCGAAGCGTCCGCGGGCGTCAACGCGGAGCTACTCGCGCGCAAGAACTACGACACCGACTGGAACAACATCGCGATCGTGTCGGGTGCCGTGATCTTCGACTTCAATCGCTTTCGCGCCAACAAAGCAATTTATCCCGACAAGGCGCTCGGTCGCGCAGCCTTGCGCGCGGCGCGCGCGGGGTCGTTTCCGTTAGGGGCGCGCGGCGCCGGCGTGTGCGCGTCGGTCGGGAAGTGGCTCCGCGACGCGTACGATTTGGAGCGCTCGGGACAGGGCGCGGCGGTGTATGCGTCGGGCGACGTGCGCGTGGCCGCATTCACGGTGGTGAACGCGGTGGGCGCATTGGTGGATCGAAGCGGCCACGCGGTGCGCGGGCACGTCGACCCCAAGACGGGTCGTCGCGTGCGCGTGGGCGAAGTGGTCGCGATTCGCTCCGACACGCCCGCGCCGCTCGAGCCGCCGCCCGGCAACACCACGCTGACCGTGATCGTCACCAATCAAACCATGGGTATTCGCGAGCTCAATCAAATGGCGCGCCAAGTGCACAGCTCGATGGCGCGCGCCATCGATCCGTTCCATACCATGTACGACGGCGACGTGCTCTACTGCGTGACGACGAACGCGTTGAGCCCTGCGCCGCTCTCCTACAACGAAGTCAGCTACATCGCGTCCGAATTGGCGTGGGACGCGGTGCTGCGGAGCTTCTAGCATCATGAAGTGGATGATTGTTTACCGCCAGTGTGGGAGTTTGTAGATGAGTTCACGAGTGACGAAGATTCGGTGCGCGTGGCCGGGCACCGACCCTCTCATGCTCGCGTACCACGACGAGGAGTGGGGGACGCCGCTCCACGACGACCGCCTGCTGTTCGAGTTCTTGATCCTCGAAGGCGCGCAGGCGGGGCTTTCGTGGCGCACGATCCTCAACAAGCGCGAGAATTATCGCCGCGCCTTCGACCGCTTCGACGCGAAGAAGGTCGCGCGCTACGACGCGCGCAAGAAGAAGCAGCTCCTTTCCGACCCCGGCATCGTGCGCAATCGTCTGAAGGTCGACTCCGCGATCGACAACGCGCGCGCGTTCCTCGACGTGCAAGACGAATTCGGGAGCTTCGACGCGTACATCTGGCGCTTCGTCGACGGCAAGCCGGTCCGTAACCACGTTCGCGCGCTCAAGGACATCCCCGCCAGCACCAAGCAATCCGACGCGATGAGCAAGGACCTGAAAAAGCGCGGCTTTCGTTTCGTGGGGTCGACCATTTGCTACGCGTTCATGCAGGCGACCGGCATGGTCAACGACCACGTGGTCGATTGCTTCCGCCACCGCGCGGTGAACAAGCTGCGATGACGGAGAACGAGACGGCAAGCGAGACGGGTGGCGCCGAAACGGGGCCCCCGCGGGCGGCTAGCACGCGGGGTGGTGAGGCGACAGGACCCGTCTCGCGGAATGGCCTCTGGCATCGCCTCAAGGCGCGCTGGGGTGTCACCGACTGGGGCATGGTGGCGATCATCGTCGCGTTTTCGATCGCGGGCAGTTTGGTGCTCAAGATCGGTCGCCCCATCGTCGACTTCATCGTGCCCGAAACCGCGCCGCGCTGGGTGTGGTGGACGGTGAAGATCCTGGTCATCGTCCCCGTCTACGAAGTCATTCTGGTCTCGGTGGGGACGCTCCTCGGCCAGGGGCGCTTTTTCCGCGACAAGCAGCGCCGCGCGCTGCGCTTCCTCGCGCGGCCGTTTCGCCGGCGTTGACGCCCCCGAGCGAGTGCGCTATCCTGGCCCCGACATGCCGTACCAGGTGGAGATTCGAACCGTCCAGCCCCAGCACGTGATGAGTATCCGCGCGAAGTGTCACGTCGCGGAATTGGGCGCGATGCTGTCCGAAATCCTCCCCGAAGTGTGGCGCTACATTCGCAAGAGCGGTGTCGCGCCGAGCGGCCCGCCCTTCACGCGCTACCACGGCTTCGACGACGATCGCGTCGACATCGAAGGCGGTCTGCCGGTGCCGGCGCCGCTTCCCGGCGAAGGACGCATCGTCGCGGGGACGCTGCCGGGCGGACCGGTCGCGACCACCGTCCACTTGGGTCCATACGACAAACTCCCCGACGCGCACGACGCGCTCCACGTCTGGCTCGAAGAGAACCACAAGCATTCCGTCGGGCCGCAGTGGGAGTTGTACTGGACCGACCCGGGCCTGGAGCCCGATCCCAACAAGTGGAAGACCGAACTGATGTGGCCGATCGACAAGCCCTAGCAGTCGCGCGCGCCGCGCGCCCATCCATGAACAAGCACGTCGACAAGATCATGCTCCTCGGCTCGGGCGAGCTGGGGAAGGAAGTCGTCATCTCCGCCAAGCGCCTTGGCAAGACAGTGGTCGCGGTCGATCGCTACGCGGGCGCGCCCGCGATGCAAGTCGCGGATCACTTCGAAGTGATCAACATGCTCGACGCGGGCGAGTTGGGGCGCGTGGTCGCCAAGCATCGCCCCGACATGATCGTCCCCGAGATCGAAGCCATCCGCACCGAACGCCTGCGCGACTTCGAGCGCAACGGCATCACCGTGATCCCCACCGCCGAAGCGACCTACCTCACCATGAACCGCGTCGCGATTCGCGAGGTGGCGTCGAAGGAGCTGGGGATTCGCACCGCGCGCTACGCGTACGCGACCTCGCTGGAAGAATTGCGCAAGGCCGCCGTCGACGTCGGGATTCCGTGCGTGGTGAAACCCGTGATGTCGTCGTCGGGCAAGGGGCAGTCGACCGTCGGCACCGCCGACCAGCTGGGCGCGGCGTGGGACTACGCGTGCAGCAACATGCGCGGCGACGAAAAGAAAGTCATCATCGAAGAGTTCGTGCGCTTCCACCTCGAGATCACGCTGCTCACGATTCGCCAGTGGGACGGCCCCACGCTGTTCGTGAGCCCGGTGGGTCACCGCCAGGAGCGCGGCGACTACCAGGAATCGTGGATGCCGGCCGAGATGACGTCGGCGCAGCTCGAAGAGGCGCAGCACATCGCGAAGAAGGTCACCGACCGCTTGGGCGGCGCGGGCATTTTCGGCGTCGAGTTTTTCATCACCAAGGACGAAGTCATCTTTTCGGAGCTGTCGCCGCGCCCGCACGACACCGGCATGGTGACCATGATCTCGCAGGATCTCTCCGAGTTCGATCTGCACGTGCGCGCGATCCTCGGTCTCCCGATCCCCGCCGTCACCTACTACGGCGCATCCGCGTCCGCGGTGATTCTCGCCGACCGCGAGTCGCCGCGCGTCGCCGGCTACGACGGGCTCGAGAAGGCGCTCGCTATTCCCAACGCGCAGGTGCGCATCTTCGGCAAGCCCGACACGCGCAAGTACCGCCGCATGGGGGTGGCACTCGCGCGCGCGGAGAGCGTCGATGCGGCGCGGAGAATCGCCAAGGAAGCCGCCGACTGCATCACCATTCGCTACGCGTAGCGCGTTCCTTAGTTACACGATGAGATTCACCTGGCTCGGCGGTCCTTCGTTCGTGCTCGAACTGGGGCCGTTTCGCTTGCTCGGCGACCCCGTGCTCGCGGATCGCATCGAATTGCCCGGCGCGGGCGCGGTGACGCGCGCGACGCGGGCCCCGTCCGCCGACGCTTTGGGCGACGTGGACGCGACGCTCGTCACGTCGCTCCGCCCCGACCACTTCGACGCGGCCGCGCTCGCGCGGCGCGACGTCGGTAGGGTGGTATGTCCCGCGGCGACGCCGCTCGCGCACGCGCGCACGCTGTCGTGGGGCGAATCGATGCGGCTCGAAAGAGCGGGGATGACGCTCACCATCACCGCGGTGCCGGCGGGCGCGTCGACCGCGTCCTCCGATCGCGACAACGGCTACTTTCTTCGACTCGAAGGCGGACCGCAGCCCGTGACCGCGTACGTCACCGGCGACGTGCTGTTTTCGGAGTCGACGCGCGAACTGCAGCGCACGCACGGGTACGCGAACCTGCTTGTGCTGTACGCCGGCGCCGAGCGCGCGCCCGACGGAACCCTGCGCAGCGCGGATTCCAAAGAAGCGATGCAGATCGTGTACCGCATGCAGCCCAACGCCATCGCCGTCGTCCACCACACCACCTTCTCCCACTACCGCGAAGCACTCGAGCCCCTGCTCGACAAGATCTCGCTCACCATCTACGAGAAGCGCCTGCGTCGACTGCAGGAAGGCGAGTCGTTCGAGAAGTAGCGGGCCGACACGATCGTTCCCTCTCCGCTCAGGTCCTCGTGCGAGACATTTGGTATCGCACTGCGGAAATCGCGTCGAGGGATCGATCGTGCCGGCTACCAGCGGAAGGCGGTTTGGTTGACGCGCGCTTCCAGGTCTGCGAACACCGCACGCGCGGCGTCGACGGAGAGGTGGGAGATCGAGATGCGGTGCGACCCACCGCCCGCGGTGTCGGCGGCGATGCTCGCCATCTTCCAGCGCCGGTCGAAGGGTGATTCGCCCATGCGAATCGCTTGCACCTTGGCGTAGCGCGCGAGGCTCGCGCTCTTCCACAGCCAGCCGCCGCGACACGCGACGCGATCGTCGGTGAGCGCGTAGTGGAACGCGCGCGCGCGCTTGCGCGCCACCACGTAGGCGATGACGGCGAGGACGAGCGACACCGTCAGCGCGCGCATGGGTACGAACCACATCACTACCAAGGTGCCCAGCGCGATCACGCGCAGCCACGAGCGAAATTCCCGGTAGCCCGAGCGCGGGTCGACGTCTCTCCACTCCATGGCGTCGAAGCCGGGTCCGGGCACCACGTCGGCGAGGAGTACGTCGACGTCGGCGCGGCGCAGCGTGGGCGCGAGCCACTCGCGGCTCACGCTCGCCTGGGTGTCGCCGCCCGCCGTTTGCACGCGCATCTCGACGCGACCGAACGCGCGCTGGAGCGGCGACTGCCGCATCGTCACCAGCTGGACGCGGCGCAGCGGAATCACCGCGTGTACCTTCGTGAACAACCCGCACGACGTGCGCAATTCGTCGCCCGTGCGCGTAAGGGTGAAGTCGTACAGGCGCACGATCGCCCACCCGACCGACAAGAGACGCACCACGATCAGAAACGCGATGAAGATGCCGACCAGCGTCGCGATGACGGCGACGTTCCAGTCGTGAAACAGCCCGTGGTCGATGGCCCAGCGCACCAGGCGGCGAATGTTGGCGGAACCGGCGATGTTGGTGTCGAGGATGTTCGCCTCCCACAGCACGCCGAGCGCGGCCGCGACCACGATGCCGCCGCGGTTCTGTACCAGGCCGAAGATGGCGAGCTCGCGCAGCCCCAGGCGAACCAGCGTGCGCGTCGGCGTGGCGGGCGCTTCCTCGGTCGGCCCGACGGCGTCGACGGGCGTCGCGTCCTCGCTCGCGGCGACCGCGGCGAGGCGCTTGCCTTCGAAGACATGGTGGCGCATCTCCTCGACCGCTTCCAGCGACAGCACGCGCAAGCGCGCCTCCTGCTCCTTGCCGCCGCCCGTTTCCACGCGCACCTCCGCGACACCGAGCGCGCGGTGGAGCGGGTTGCGCACCGATTCGATGTTCTGGATGCGCGCGTAGCGAATGTGGCGTTCGTTGCGGAACAGGAGGCCGGTGCGAACAATCAACTCGTCGTCGGCGAAGGCGTAGCGCGTCGTGAAGTAGCGAAACACCGCGTACAGCGCGGTGGGGATCGAGAACCACAGCGCCCAGATGTCCCACGTCGACGCGCGCGCGGTGAAGAGAAGAAATCCGGCCGGGAGCAGGAGCCCGCGCAGCGCTCCCAACACCAGGAAGATGGGCGAAAGCGGGTGCAGGCGCCGGCTAGACCCCGTCATGCTCGCCACCCGTGAGCAAGTGGTCGCGGATGCGCAGCGCGCGCTCGCGCGCGAGCCCCGCCAGCGTGACCTCCGAGTGCTCGGTGCCGGCGGTGAACACGTGCAGAGTCGACAGCTCGAAGTTGCGCTCGACCGGCCCCTGCGACACGTCGGTGTGCTGGATGCGCGAGCGCGGAACATTGATGACGTTGCGCCATAGCACGCCCTTCTGGATCTCGAGGCCGTCGTCGTCGACGCGGTAGGCGGTGTAGCGGTGCTCGAGCTCGGGCCAGCGCCACGCCAGGACGACCAGGCCGACGATGACCGCCAGGATCGAGAATGGAATCAGAAGCCGGAGCACGCTCGGCATGTTGTCGATCGCGATGAACACGATGATGAACGCGATCAGCAAACCGCTCGCGATGCCGAGCACGACGATGCCGCCCACCAGGCGGCCGTGCTGGAGGTGGCGCGGGTCGAGGTGGTGGAAGACGCCATCGGCGACGGGGGCGTCGGCGTCGGGTGCGTCGAGCGCGGGGACTTCGGGCTCGTCGCTCACGAGCTGACCTTCTCCTCGGCGAGCTTCTTGAAGCGGGGGTCTTCGCGAATGGGGTCGAAGCCGGGGTGCGTGCGCAAGATCGCCGGCGACAGGCTCGACGGGACCGAGAGCAAGTACTCGATCTCGCGCAGCGCGGCTTCGTAGTCGCCGATCCCGAGGTACAGGATCATGCGCAGGTTGCGCAGGTCGACCCCCGACAGTGCGTCTTTCTCGACCGGCATCATCTCGACCGCGCGGTTGACGTAGCGCAGCGCCTCTTCGTGCCGCCCCAAGATGACGATGGTCGAGCCGTACGCCGCCAGCATCTGGGCGTTGTTGGACGTCTTCGCGTGGCGCGCGTCGAGCACGGCCACCGCAGAGTCGGCGTACGCGCGCATGAGGTCGTGCTTGCCCTCGAAGTAGTAGGCGGACGCGCGCGTGCTGTAGAACTGGACCGAGTCGGTGCCCGGATACGCGCGCACGGAGGGCAGGTCTCGGGCGACCGCGGCGTAATCCCGCGTGAAAATGTCGCACTGGGCGATCAGGTCCCACACTTGTCCGACCTTCGGCGTGAGCCCGGCCAACAGATCGCGCGCCTTCTTACCGTCGCCGTCGCGCGTAATGAGGACGAAGGCTCGCAGGGAGTTGAGCGTGAGCGAATTGGGGTCGGTCTCGAGACCGCGCGTAATGTAGCGATCGGCTTCGTCGTAGCGCCGCATGTACACCAGCGCTTGCACCAGATTGTTGACGCGGTCGGTGGTCTTGGGGTCGAGCTCGACCGCGTGCTCGATGTTCTTCACCGCTTCGTCCCACTTGCCCTGGCGGCGCTGCACGTAACCCATCGCCTCCAGCACCTCGGCGTTGTTAGGCTGCATCTTCTCGGCGATGGCGAACTCGTCGAGCGCGCGCGTGTAGTCGCGGCTCGCGTAGTAGTAGTAGTAACCCATTGCGATGTGGCCGCTGGGCTGGTTGGCGGAGTGGCGCATGGCGGCCAGCGCCGCGGCGCGCGCTTGCTTCAAGCGCGGCTTGTCGGGATTGAGGCCGTTGAAGAACTGGTTGGCGTAGTAGCGCGCGAGGAACGCTTGGGCGCGCGCGAAGGTCGAGTCCAGCACCGTCGCGCGCTCGATCAGCTCCAGCGCGGCGTCGATTTCGGGGAGCGACGTCGCCGCGTCGAGCTTCTCGCGCCCGCGCAAGTAGAAGTCGTAGGCGTCGAGGTTCTGCGTCGGCTTGGCCGCGAGCGCCTCGCGCTCCGGCGCCAGCAGGGTCACGTTGAGCTCGTCGGCGACTTTCTGCGCGATCTCGCTCTGGAGCGAGAAGATCTGGTCGTAGACGCGGTCGAAGTTGTCCGCCCACAGGTGGGTGTCGTCGTTGATGCGAATGAGCTGCACGCTGATGCGCACGTTGTTTTGCGCCGACTTGTCCCAGCGCACGGAGCCCTCCAGCGCGTAGTCGACGCCGAGCTCCTTGCCAATTTCCTTGAGCGATTTGTTCGAACCCTTGTACTGCATCGCGCTGGTGCGCGAGATGACGCCCAACCCCGACATCTTCGCGAGGTGGGTGGTGATCTCCTCCGTGATGCCGTCGGCGAAGTATTCCTGGTCGGTGGGCCCGAGGTTTTCGAACGGGAGCACCGCGACCATCTTGCGCGACGCGTCGCCGGACGCGGCGGTGTCGGTGCGCGGCGCGCGCTCGCGCGTGAGCAACACGGCGAGCGCGGGGATCAGCACGCCCGCCAGCAAAGCGAGGACGATGCGCCGTCGCCGCCGCGGGTGCGCCTTGACCTTGGCGCCCGTCTCCAGGCGGCGCAAATCGTCGACGACTTCCTGCGCGTTCTGGTAGCGATCCTTCGGACTCTTTTCGAGCAGCTTCGATACGATGTTTTCGAAGCCGCGCGGCACCGCCTTGTTGTGGACGTGGATCGCGGTCGGCGTCTCGTTGACGATCGAGTAGGTGAGCGCCGCTTCGTGCTCGCCCTTGAACGGCATGCGGCCCGTCAGCATCTCGTACAACACCACGCCGAACGAAAACAGGTCCGACCGCTCCGTCATCTCGTCGCCTTGCACTTGCTCGGGCGACATGTAGGCGGGCGTTCCCGCCGACGAACCCACCCGCGTCGTGAACACGGAAGGGTCGCGGCCGCGCGCCAACCCGAAGTCGAGCACCTTCACCTGCCCCTTGGGCGTGAGCAGAATGTTGTCGGACTTGATGTCGCGGTGGACGACGCCGGCTTCGTGCGCGGTTGCGAGCGCGGAGAGAATCTGCGGCGCCAATTCGAGCGCGCGCTGCCACGTGATCTTGCCGGCCTTCACGAGCGCATGGAGCGATTCGCCTTCGACGTATTCCATCACGATGAACACGCGTTCGGGCGTCGTCTCGATGGCGTGGATGGCGACGATGTTGGGGTGGTTGAGCGCGGACGCGGCGCGCGCTTCGCGGATCAGGCGCTCACGCGCGTCGGGGTCGTCTTGGATCGACTTGGCGAGGAACTTGAGCGCCACGCGCCGGTGGAGCTTCTCGTCTTCGGCCAGGTAGACGATGCCCATGCCGCCGGCGCCGATCTCCGACAGGATGCGGTAGTGCAGAATCTTGCTTCCGACCAGCGTCATGGTCCGACAGTCTAGGGGAGTCGAGGCACCTTTCGCAAGCGATGGGACTACTACGAGCGGTCAGCGCGGCGTGTTGCGGTCCAAGTCCTCGCGCATCAGGCGGGCGATCTCGCGCTCGTCGGGGTGGGCCGACCGTTCGAGAGCACGCACGACGCCCTCGCGGTCCTCGACCGAACGATTCTGGTTCAACTTGAACTTGCCTTCGAGCCGGTCGATGGGGATCTCGAAACCGACGATGGCCTGGAGCTCGACCTCCATCGCGCCCTCCGCCTTGCGCACGTCCCACGGGTTGCCGAGCGGCGCTTCGTGCTGCGCGACCAGGCGCAGCACCATCTCGCGCAGGCGCGCAGTGTCGTCGACGATGTGCACGCTTCCGGTCGCGTGCACGACCGTGTAATTCCACGTCGGCACCGTGACCTGCTCGTGGTACCACGCGGGCGAAATGTACGCGTGCGGCCCCGTGAACACCACCAGCGACGGCGACGCGCCCGCGAAAGCGCGCCAGTGCGGGTTGGCGCGCGCCATGTGCGCGACCAGCGTCCCCAGCGACCCGCGCGCGGGGTCGATCATGAAGGGCAGCAGGGTCGAAAACGATTCGCCGTCTTTGTGCGTGAACAGCGTCGCGAAGTTGTAGCGGCGAACGAAATCGTGGAGCTCGGAGATGCTGTCGCGGCGATACGAGCGCGGATTGTACACGTCGCAAGGATACGAAACGCGCGCTGGGCGGGCCACAAAAGAATGGGGGCCGGACCCGATCTGTGGGCCCGACCCCGTCTCATTTTGGTGTCGAGTTGAATGCGTGTTCTATAGGCCGTTCGTGAAGCGGACGATCTGCTGGCCGCCGCTGCCCTGGCCCGTGACGATGTAGCCGACGTTGATGCCGAGGGCGTCGACCACGGGCTCGTATCCGGTTTCGCCGAGATTACCGGCGGCGCCGTCGACCGGTTCGGTGCGTGCGCGGGTGAACGGATTCTGCAAGCGCTGATTCTGGGGGAGAACGTCGATGATGGTGGTGCCCGACGGGGTGACGTCGGTCAGGTCGTTGGCGTAGATGCCGCCGTTTTGCACCGCGAAGTCTTCGGCCGCGATCTGCACCGCGTGGCTATTCGATTTGACGCCGGCGTCTTGCGCGTTCGCCTTCATGCGGATGAAGTTCGGAGTCGCGATCGCGGCCAGCACGCCGATGATCACGACGACGATCATCAATTCGATGAGTGTGAATCCTCTGCTTTTCATAGTGCTCCCCCTCGCTTCCTCGCGCGTCGCGTCGTGCGCACGCGCGGACTGATTTACTTCCGCACCGGGTAACGCAAGCGCCGTGCCACAGTGCATGCGCGCGTACCGCGGGCTTCCGCGCGCGGCGGGCGAGTTCTCGTTGCGGCGCGGGATTCCTTCGCGCGCGACCGTGCCGCGCACCTTGCGGAATTGAAAACTACGAGAGGCGAATCGCGGTCTGGAGGTAGCGCATGAGCTCGTCGGCCACCGACGAGTCTTCGTTGGGCGCGAGGCCCTTATAATGGAGGAGTGAATCGTAGGCCACTTGGTAGTCCTCGGTGAGCGCCGTCACCAGCCCCAAGTTGAAGTACGCGCTGGCCAGCATGGGGTCGCACTCGATGGCCTTCTCGTAGTGCATGCGCGAGAGCTTCAAGTCGTCGTACTCGAAGTAGAGGTTCCCGATGTTGTAGTGCGACTCCGCGTGCCGGGGGTCGAGCGAGAGCGACTGCGCGAAGCACGTGAAGGCGTCGTCGAGCTCGCGGCGCACCGACTTCAGCACGCCGAGGTTGCACCACGCGTCGGCGGTGTAATCGCCCTCTTCGATCGCGCGCTTGTACATCGCTTCCGCGCGCGGGTCGTTGGCGTCGTCGAGGAGCAGGGCGGCTTCGAAGGCGCCCATCTGCATGGGGAGCGGGACCACGTCGCCCATGCGAGCGCCCGCGCCGCGCGCCTTGGGGTCGAAGAGGTTCATCTGCCCCTCTTCTTCCATGCGCCCCACGCGCCCGCCGCTGCGTGCGTCCGCGCGCTTGAAGCCGAAGCGCGACACCGCTTCCACGGGGAAGCGAATCACGTTGCTCTTCGGCTCCGGAAGGACCTGGGGTTTTTCGGTTTTTTTCGCCACTCGGGTTAGGCGGACTTGCGCGCCTTGGTCTTGGTCTTTGCCTTCGCTGCGACGGCGCTCTTGGACTTCGCCGACTTCTTCTCCTTGGCGACCGCCTTCTCCGCGGTCACCTTCTCCATCGGCTTCTTCTTGCCCTTGGCCTGCTCGATGCTCTGCTTCAAGGCGGTCATGATGTCGACCACTTCCGGCTCCACCTCTTCGATAGCGACGATTTCCTTGCCCGCGATCTTCGCCTGCACCATCTCGCGCACGGCGTCGTTCCACTTGTTCTCGAGCTTCATCGACGCAAAGTTGGTGGACATGGAATCGATCAAGCTCTTCGCCAGCTTGAGCTCGTCCTTGTTGGCCTTGTGCTTCTCGACCAACGGGACGTCTTCGAGCTTACGAATTTCTTTCGGGTAGCGCATCTTGTACAGCACGATGCCGTCGCCCTTGGGAGCCACCAGCACGACGTCCTCGCGATCGCGCAGCACTACCTTGCCGACGCCGAGCTTGCCGCTGTCGCGGAGCGCCGCGGACAAGAGCCCGTACGTCTTCGCGGCCACGTCGCCGTCGGGGCCCGCGTAGTACGGCGAGTCGTACAGCGTCGAATCGATCTCCGACGCGTCGACGAATCCCTCGATGTCGATCACCTTCGTGCTCTTGAGCTTCAACTTGTCGAGGTCGTCTTTCTCGAAGATGACGTACATGTCGGGCTCGTACTGGTAGCCCTTCACGATCTCGTCGTTCTCCACCAGGTTGTTGCACTTCTTGCACCGCTTGTCGTAGCCGATGCGTCCGTTGTCGTCGCGGTGAATCTGATTGAACGAGATCGACTCCGCCGTATCCACCGCGTTGTAGACGCGGATGGGAATGGTGACGAGCGAAAAGCGGAGGTGACCTTTCCAGATGGATCGAAGGGCTGCCATGATCGACTCCTTGGTTGGGCCGCGGGTGGGCTCGCGACCGCATCAATATATAGCTTCCCGTAGGCCTTTCGGGTGTGTCAAGGCAAGTTCGCGAGCCACATTATATGGGAACGACGAACGACGGGTGGGCAATATGTGGGCCAGCCACTAGAATCGCAGTGCCACGGCGAGGCCGGCAGTGTCCACGGTTGGCCCGAACGACACCTTGGACGTTTCGCCATCGTTTCTGACATCCACGATGACGGCCATCAGACCGACCACGATTGAGAAAATGCCCATCGCCAAGCCGACGTCCTCACCATCCTCATCGACGGCCCAGAGAACGGTAGCCGTCCCGCCCATTACTCCCAGCATCCCGGCCGCTGCCGATTCATGATGTGTTAGCAACATGGCCGCGTTGACGCCGGCGAGTATTCCGCTGACGACATCTAGATGGAGGTCGATGGTCGTCGTATCCGCACTGCAGATGACGGAACTCGTTGTGATAGCCAGAAACGCAAGTGTGGCGACGAGTACCTTCATTCGGAGCCCTATTTCCCTCGACTCACCGTCTGGCCCTTTTGCAGCTCGGCCTTCGCGACCGGCTTCCCGTTCACGAGGATGTTCGAGAACGGCGCCGGCAGTCCTTCGGCGGTCTTGATGTCGGGGCCGTCCTGGAGGTGGTAGTGCACGTGCGGCTCGCTGGTGTTGCCGGAGTTGCCGCACAGGCCGAGCACGTCGCTTTGCTTCACCTTGTCGCCGGTCTTCACGCGCAGCGATTTGGGCTGCATGTGCGCGAGCAGCGAAAACTCGCCGTTGCCGTGGTCGATCACGACGCCGTTGCCGACCGGGTTGGACGGGTCCATCTTTCCGGGTTCCTGGTCGGGGAGGGAGTCGCACGACCACACCACCGTCCCCGCCGCGGGTGCCAGGACTTCGGCACCGTAACAATAGTAGTCGGTGAGCTTGGTCCCGCCTCCGGGAACGTGGGTGAGCCCGTCCTTGCGCATGACGATGTCGTTCGCGAAGCGTTGGCTCTTCGAGACCGCGTGGTAATTCTGGTCGATGGTGCGCCCGCCCCAGAACACGTACCAGTCGCCGCGGAAGGGGAGGAGGAGCTCGGTCTTGGTTTGATAGTCGAGCTTGGTGCTGGCGAAGGCCTGCTTCTCCGGCTGCACCTGCAGCCCGGAGACGAGACCGTTTTCGTTGAACGCCAACACGAGCATGAGGGGCACCGGCACCTTCTCGAACACGCAGCGCGCCCGGTACGTCCAGCCGTCCTCCTGCACCACCTTTTCCTCGCGCACCTCGAGGATGGCGCCGACTTGGCCGTGGATGCTCGCCATCAGGGTCGCGAAGCGCAGCGAGTCGCCCATGGCCT
>CAZLLI010000034.1:0-28615 GCA_964560355.1 uncultured bacterium
GGCGTCCGCCGATCAGGTGCTCCTGGATGATGCGCTCGAGCACCGCGGGCGTGCAGCCGTGGTACCAGGTGCCTTCCGGGTACACCACCGCGATGGGGCCGCCGCGGCACACGCGCAGGCAGTTCGCCTTGGTGCGCGCGACGCCGTTCTCCGACAGCCCCAATTCCTTCAAGCGGCGCTTGAGATAGTTCCACGATGTGAGCGAGTCTTCCTTCTGCGAACACTTGGGCTCGGTCTGGTCGGCGCACAGAAAGATGTGGCGGCGCACCTTTCCGATGCCGACCGCTTCGGCGGCCTTGCGAATCTCGTCGTCGGGCGGGAGTGGGCGCGACATGGTCAGCTTCCCCTGCGATCGATCATGGTCGGGCTGCGCTGCGCGGTGGGCGTCAGCACGAGCTTGGTCACCATCACGTGCGGCGGCGTGTTGGCGACGTACACCACCGCGTCGGCGACGTCGGCGGCCGAGAGCGGCTGGTAGCCTTCGTACAACTTCTTCGCGCGCTCGGTGTCACCGTGGAAGCGAACCTGCGAGAACTCGGTGTCGGCGGCACCCGGGTCCACACTCGACACGCGCACCTGGGTGCCGAACAGGTCGACGCTCATCGCCTCGGTGAGCGCGCGCACCGCGAACTTGGTCGCGTTGTAGACGTTCCCCTTGGGATAGATCCAGTAGCCCGCCACGCTCCCGATGTTGATCACGTGGCCGTGGTCGCGCGCCACCATCGCCGGCAGAATCTCGCGCGTGACGTACAGCAGCCCCTTGAGGTTGGTGTCGATCATCGCGTCCCAGTCGGCGAGCTTGCCTTCGTGCACGGGGTCGAGGCCGGACGCGAGCCCCGCGTTGTTGACCAGCACGTCGACGCGCCAGTCGCGCGCGGCGAGCGCGTGCGCGGCGGCGTGCACTTGGTCGCGGTCGCGCACGTCGACGGTCTGCACGCCGACCGTCACACCGTGGCGCGCCTCCAGCTCCGTTTTCAGTTCGTCGAGGCGTTCGCGCCGGCGGGCCCACAATTCGAGGTGGGCGCCGTGGGCCGCGAACGCGCGCGCGATGGCGGCGCCGAATCCGGCGCTCGCGCCGGTGACGAGCACGTGCTGGTTCTGCAAGCGGTTGGTCATGGCTGCCATGGTAGCAGAGGCACGCGCTACTTGGCACCTCCCCATTCGATGCCGACGTTGCCCGCGGTCGCGTCACGCAGCGCGCGCTCGAATTCGTCGCGGCGGTCGTCGGGCACGTGGACCATGAAGGCGACCTCGGTCGCGAAGGCTTCGGCGACGATCGAAGCCCCCGCGCCCTTGATCGCGCGCCGCGCCGCGTCGCCGAGCGCGTAGGCCACCGTGACGTACACCGCGAGTGTGGTGACGCGCTCCGTCGTCTCCAGTTCGCGCAGCGCGTGCTGCACCGCGCCCGTGTACGCGCGCACCAGCCCTCCCTTGCCGAGCTTGACGCCGCCGAAGTAGCGCGTCACCACCGCGACGATTTCGCCGACGCCGGAATTCATGAGCACGTTGAGCATGGGGCGGCCGGCGGTGCCGGCGGGCTCGCCGTCGTCGTTCGCACCGACGGCGTTGCTGCCGCCGGGGGGACCCGCGACGAAGGCGAAGCAATGGTGGGTGGCGTCGGGGAATTCCGCGCGCAGCGAATCGACGAACACGCGCGCTTCTTCCGCCGACCGCGCGCGCGCCGCGCTCGCGATGAAGCGGCTCTTCTCGACGCGATCCTCGACACGCACGGTGCGCGCGGGCACGCGATAGCGGCGCGTGCGCTCGTCACTCATCGTGTTCGATCGGGAATCCCGCTTCCGTCCAGCCGCGGAAGCCGCCGTCCATCGACACCACGCGGGTGTAACCCATGCGAGCGAGGTTCTCCGCCGCCAGCGCCGAACGGTAGCCGCCGCCGCAGTACAGCACGATGTCGGCGTTCAAGTCGGGGATGACGTTCTCGATGTCGCGCTCGATGACGCCCTTGCCGAGGTGGATCGCGCCCGGCAGGTGCCCCTTGTCCCACTCGTTGTCTTCGCGCACGTCGACCAGAAAGAAGACGTCGCCCTTCTTCTGGCGGGCACGAACCGCCTGCACGTCGGTTTCCTTCACGCGCGACTTGGCGTCGCGGACGATTTGCAAGAATCCTTTCGAATGCTTCATTGGCCTTCCTCCAAGACGCGGCGCATCCATTGGGTGATCCCGTCGCGTATCTCGTTCATCACGTCGGACTGGGTGCGGCCGGAGCGTTTCAAGATCTTGAACGAATGGTCGCCGTCTTCGACCACGTGCAGCGTCGCGCGCGCGCCGAGCGGTGCCACCACGTCGCGCACGAGGGAAAGATCCGCCAAGTCGTCGCGCGTGCCCTGCACGAACAGCATGGGCACGGTCACCTGCGACAGGTGCGCCGCGCGCGCGACGCTGGGGCGCTTGGGTGCGTGCAGCGGAAACCCGAGAAACACGAGCCCGCGCACGCCGGTCAGCAGGGCGTGCGCCGCCGCCTGCGAGGTCATGCGCCCGCCGAACGACTTGCCGCCCGCAAAGAGCGCGAGCCCGTCGAGCTCGTCCGCCGCGGCGGTCGCGGCCGCCGCCACCGTGCGCTCCGCGATGGCGGGCGGGTCGGGGCGTCCCTTGCGGCCCTCCATGTAGGGAAACTGGTAGCGCAACGTGGCGACACCGGCGTCGAACAGCAATTTGGAAATCCCTTCCAGGAACGCGTGGCGCATGCCGGCGCCCGCGCCGTGCGCCATCACGTAGCCGGCCCACGCGTCGCGCGGGTTCGCGACCAGCGCGGAGACGTCGCCCACGGAGTCCGAGACGTGGATGGTGCACTCGTGCGCGTCCACGGCTGCTCCGCTAGCGCACGTAGCTCGCGGCGTTGACGTCGATCGACGTCCCCGTGCAGTGGTCCGCGAGCCCGCTGGCGAGAAACACCACCAGCGGCGCGATGTCGCGCGGCTCCGTCATACGATCGAGCGCGATGCCCTGCATCGCGTACGCCTCGCCGTACTTCGCGATGAAGTCCTCCGCCATCTCGGTGCGCGTGAACCCGGGTGCAATCACGAAGGACTTGACACCCTGCTTCCCGAAGCCGCGCGCGATCGACGCGGAGAGCGCGTGCATCCCCGCCTTGGAAGCGGCGTACGCGATGTACTCGCTGGTGTCGCCGCGAAACGCCGCGCGCGATCCGATGAAGACGATGCGACCGCCGGCGCCCGAGACGAAGTGGCGCACGGCGTCGCGCGACAACACGCCCGCGGCGGTGAGATTCACCGCCATTTGCGCCTGCCAGTCGCGAATCCAGTCGTCGGTGGGGGAGTCGAGGGGCGATTCGATGGCGATGCCCGCGTTGTTGACGAGGAGGTCGACGCCGCCCATGAGGTCGAGGGCGCGCGCGAACAGGTCGCCGGCCGCGCGCGCGTCGGCGAGGTCGGCCGCCATCGCGAGCGACCCGGTGCCGCGCACCACCTCTTCGGCCGCGGCGCGCTCGCGGTGGTAGTGCGCGACCACGCGCGCACCCGCGTCGATGAGAGCGCGCGCGATCTCGCGGCCGATGCCGCGGCTCGCGCCCGTCACCAACGCCCGCTGTCCGGAGAGGTCGACGTTCACGAGCGCATGGTAGCGCAAGTTGCGGGAGAGCGCTACCGCGCGCGTTTAGTCGAAGAAGCCTTCTTCCGCCAGCTTGCCGCGCGCGTAGTCTTCCAAGTCGATCCCGGTGAAGAATCCGTAGCCGGGCTCGAGCGGTTCTTCGAGGCGCTCGAAGCTCTCGCTCACGACGCGGTCGTCGACCAGGATGGTGATCTTCATCTTGGCGCCCACACTCGGCTTCACCATGCGCATCTCCACCGAGCCGCCCACGTTGTTGGGAACGTTAATGGTGAAGGTGTGCTCGCCGGCCGGGATCTCTTGCCACGACTCGAAGTACTCGTGCTTGGGATCGTCGATGGCCAAATGATTCTCGAACGACGCCGAGATGATGGCGGGCTCGCTGGCTTCCGCCTTGATGGTCACAACACCCCCGCCACCGCCCCACACTTCCGCGGGGATGGACTTGGCGGTGTTGTCGCCGCCTCCGGTCAGGCGGTCCTGGATGGTCCAGATCGCGATACAGACGATGACGCCGGCCACGGCGCCGAGCACTTTGCGAACGAGCTTGTCCAACATTTGGCCACCTCACTGGCTTTCGAGTTCACTCGAAGCGACGCATCCAACCCGTTGATTTTTCGATGAAAGGCGTCGCTGATGGGTCGGCGCTGGCGGCCGGCGAGGGCAGGCCCGCGCCGGCCGTGGTCGTCGGTGAGTGGCGATTGCGGGTTTTGTGCCGAAGGGTCCCGGGGCCGGCTAGAAGTCGAGCTCGGAGTCGTCGATGGTGGAGGCATCGTCGCGGCCCATGGCGGCTCGACTCTCCGGTGTCAGCAGCTGCCGGCCCTGGAAGCCGGTGTCGGTCTCGTGCCAATGCGTGATCTCGCGCTCCCCCACGTGCCAGCACAGATAGACCCAGCGGCCTTGGTAGGTGGTGGGAAAGTCGACGAGTCCGTCTTCGATGCCGCCCATCGGGAGTCGCAGCCCCAGCGCGACGACGCCGTCTTGGATCCCGCGCTGGATGCCGCGGAGCGCGCGGTCGACGGTCTCGCGCAGCGCCATGAACTCCGCGTGGTCGGGGTTCGACTCGTCGCGCAGGGCCTGGCCCCACAACAGCTCGAGCACTTCGATCTTCTTCCCCGCTTCGCGAATCTGGTACTTGTGCGCGTCGATTTGCCGAAACGTCTGCGTGAGCGCGGGCACCAGCGCGTTGGCGTCGTCGACGGTGAACGACTTGTGCGCCATCTACACCAGCCCCGCGATTAGCAGCGCGGCGATCACGAACAGCATCACCGTCACCAGGCGCCGGATGGCCGTCATGGAGACGCGCGGCAGCACGCGCCGCGAGAGTGCGACGCCCGCCGCCGCGCACACGATGGCGGCGGCGACGAGCACCCAGCGCTCGCGCACCACGGCGAGATTCATCTCGCGACCATACAGAACGAGGCGGGCCGCGTCGACCAGGCACGCGATCACGACACCGGTGCCGATGAACGCTTCCTTGGTGAGTCCCGCGCGCACCAGGAACGCGCTGCGTAGCGCGCCTTGGTTGCCGGACAGCCCGCCGAAGAACCCGCTCAGCGCGCCGCCCACGGCCAGGTACTTGGGGTCGAAGCCGACGCGCGCCACGCGCGGAATCGCTTCCCACGCCGCGAACACCGCGATGACGAGCCCCACCACCACTCCGAGCGGGGTGACGTCGAAAACGCGGTCGAAGAGCACGTAACGCGCGAGCGGCGCGTCGCTCGAGAGCTGCACCAAGAGGCGCGCGCCGAGAAAGCTCGCGAGCAGCGCGGGCAGCCCGAAGCGGCGCACCACGGTGCGGTCGGCGAGCTTCCCGAACACGGCGAGTTTCACCAGGTTGTTGCCGAAGTGGACGACGGCGGTCATCGCCACCGCGATGGGGGTCGGGAAGAAGAGCGCGAACACCGGCAGGAGGATGGTGCCGAGACCGAAGCCGGAGAACACGGTGAGCGCCGACGCCGCCAGCGCGACCACCGAGATGACGACGAGTTCGATCATGGCCGGCGCGCGAATGCGTACGGCGCCCGGTGCACGCCGTGCTCGGTGACGATGGCGTCGACCAGCTCGGCCGGCGTCACGTCGAAGGCGGGGTTGTAGGCGGCGACGCCTTCCGGCGACGTCGCCGCACCCGCGAAGGAAATCACTTCGTCGTGCGCGCGGTGTTCGATGGGAATGTCGACGCCGGACGCGAGCGACGGGTCGACCGAGCTCGACGGCGCCACCACGTAGAACGGGACGCGCGCGCGCCTCGCGACCACGGCCAGCCCCAGCGTGCCGACCTTGTTGGCGACGTCGCCGTTCGCCGCGATGCGGTCGGCGCCCACCATCACGCAAGCGACGCGCCCCGACGAGAGCAAAGACGCCGCCGCGCCGTCGACCAGCACGGTGACGGGAATGCCGCGCTGCGCGCACTCCCACGCCGTCAAGCGCGCGCCTTGCAGCAAGGGACGCGTCTCGTCGGCGAAGACGGTGAGCGCGCGCCCTTGCGCCGCGGCCGCGAACACGACCCCGAGCGCGGTCCCGCCGCCGCCGGTGGCAAGACCGCCGGTGTTGCAGTGCGTGAGCACGGCGTCGCCGTCGGAGAGGAGTGCCGCGCCGTGCGCGCCCATCGCCTCGCTCATGGCGAGGTCTTCGTCCAGGATGGCGTCGGCTTCGCGCGCGAGGGCGGCGGCCAGCGCGTCGTCGGACGCGCTCCATACCCTCCGCATGCGTTCCAGCGCCCACGCCAGGTTGACCGCTGTCGGCCGCGTGGCGCCGATGCGTTCGCTCGCGCGAGCGAGGTGCTCTCGCAGCTCGTCGACGTTCGTGGTGCGTGTTTCCGACAGCGCGACCAGGATTCCGTACGCGCCCGCGATGCCGATGGCGGGGGCGCCGCGCACGCGCAGCGCGCGGATCGCCTCGCACACGGCGTCGACGGTTGCGAGCGACACGATCTCGTAGCGCGCGGGGAGCAGCGTTTGATCGATGATGCGAAGGCGGCCGTCGGCGAAGCGGACCGTGGGGAGTGCGTCGGCGCGGTTCATGCGCTCACACCTCGCGCAGCATGTCGAGCAAGAGCGCGACCGGGAGACCGACCACGTTGAAAAAGCACCCGTCGACGGACCGGATCAGCCCCGCGCCGAGCCCCTGCGCCGCGTACGACCCCGCCTTGTCGCGTCCTTCTCCGGTGGCGACGTAGCGTACGATTTCGTCTTCGGACAGCTCGCGGAAATTCACGAACGTGCGCGCGCTCTTTTCCATGCGGATGCCGCGCGCGAGCGAACGCACCGCGAGCCCGGTCACCACCACGTGGGTGCGCCCGGCCAGCGTGCGCAGGAACGCGCGCGCTTCTTCGTCGTGCGCGGGCTTGTTCAAGATGCGGTCGTCGACGATGACGACGGTGTCGGCGGCGATGACGAGCGACTGCGGCCTCCGCTCGCTCACGTACGCGCACTTGCGCGACGCCAGCATCTGCGGGACCGCGAAGACGTCGTCGTGCGAAAAGTCTTCTTCCAAGTGATCGGGCGCGGGGTCGACGTCGAACTCGAAGCCCAAGCCGCGCAGGATCTCGACGCGGCGCGGCGAGCGCGACGCCAGCACGAGGTCGCGCTGCCGCTCGGCGGGCAAAAACGGGTTCACGGCTTCTCCACCCAAATGGTCACCGGTCCTTCGTTCACCAGGGACACGCGCATCGACGCCTGGAATTCCCCCGTGCGCACGCGGTCCGGGACGAGCGCGCGCAGCGCGTCCACGAATTGCGCGTACAACTCGCGCGCGATCTCCGGCGGCGCGGCGTCGTCGAAGCTCGGGCGCGCGCCCTTTTGGACGTCGCCGTAGAGCGTGAACTGCGACACCACCAGCACCTCCCCGTCGACCGCGTCGAGCGCCAGCGCCATGCGCCCCGACTCGTCTTCGAATACGCGCAGCGACGCCACCTTGCGCGCGGTCCACGCCACCGTGTCCGCGTTGTCGGCGCGCCCGAACCCCGCCAGCACCACGAATCCGCGCCCGATGCGCGCCACCTCGCGCCCGTCGACGGACACACTCGCTTGCGCGACGCGCTGCACCACCGCGCGCACCGCTACTCCACCCGCTCGCCGACGCGGTCGCGCGGCGCGCGCGCGTGCACGGTGCCGGCCCAGGCGACGTCGACCACGCGCAGCTCGGGGTACACGGTTCCCATGTACGTGTTCTTGCGCACGCGCACCGCGAGGTCGACCGCGCGGCCGTGCAAATCCTCGGGCGACTGCGGCCGGTCCCACCCGAACGCGATCGCGCTGGCGCGCGCCCCGCGCGCGTCGTGGACGAACAGCTTCAGGTGGCCGTCGCCAACCAGCGAAGTCTCGCGCGCGACTTGCACGTCGCGAATCATCCACACCGGTTCTTCGTTGCCGGCGCCGAAGGGCTCGCAGCGCGCGAGAAATCCCACCAGGTCGAGGTCGCACTCGGCGATCTCGAGGGTGGCGTCGACGCGGAGCGGGAGTCCCTTCTCGGGTCCGATGAGCTCGCGCAGGCGCTCCGCGAAGCCGCCCGCGAAGTGCGAAAGCCGCGCCGGCTCCATCGTGAGCCCGACCGCTTGCGCGTGCCCGCCGTAACGAATGAAGTCGTCGCGGAAGTAATCGAGCTGCGCCTTCAAGTCGACGCCGGGAATGCTGCGGCCCGATCCTTTCAGCACGCCGCCGCTCGCGCCCATGAGGATGGTCGGGCGCCCGAATTGTTCCGCCAGGCGCGCGGCCGCGATGCCGAGCACGCCTTCGTCCCAACCGTCGCTCGCGAGCACGAAGGCGCCGCGCTCGTCGCGGTCGGGGAGTCCGGTGACGATCGCGGTGGCTTCGTCTTGGACTTGCTGGGTGAGCTCGCGACGGCGCTCATTTTCTGCTTCCAAGACGCCGGCCAACTGAAACGCTCGATCCTTGGCGTCGACGCACAGGAGCTCGAGCGCGGGCTTGGGTCGCGACACGCGCCCGGGCGCGTTCAAGCGCGGCGCGAACGCGAACGAAAGATGGCGCGCGTTGATCTCTCCGCCCGAGAGGCGCGAGAAGTTGCGCAGCGCTTCGACGCCCGCGCGCGGAGCGCGGTTCATGCGCTCGAGACCGAGGCGCGTGAAGAAGCGATTCTCGCCCACCAGGGGCGCGACGTCGGCGACGGTGGCGAGCGCCACCAGGTCGACCAGCGAATCCGCTGCTTCGGCGCCGCGCACGCCGCTCGCCTCCAGCGCCTGCACCAGCTTGAACGCGACCCCGGTGCCGCACAACGACGCGAACGGATAGCGCTCGCCGGGGCGCACCGGATTGAGCAAGACGCCCGCGACGTCGTGGTCGACGGGGAGCAGGTGGTGGTCGCACACGATGACGGGGATGCCCGCGCTCTCGAGACGCCGCAAGCGCGCGGCGTCGGAGGTGCCGCAGTCGACCGCGATGAACAGCCCCACCTTTTCCGCGAGCGCCCACTCGATCGCGCGCTCGGCGACGCCGTAGCCGTCCTTGCGACGATCCGGCACGAAGCGGTGGATCACCGAGTCGCCGCGATTCAAGTAGCGATAGAGAAGTGCGGCACCCGAGATGCCGTCGACGTCGTAGTCGCCGTGAACGAGGATGGGCTGCTGCGACGCCAGCGCGGCGCCGACCAGCGCCACCGCTTCGCGCATGCGCTCGAAGAGAAACGGGTCGTGGGCGTGGTCGCGCGAGGGGTCGAGAAAGGCGCGCACGCGCTCGGGGTCGGTGAACGCGCGCGCCGCGAACAAGCGCGCGGCGGCGGGCGGGAGGCCAAGCGAACGCGCGAGCGTGCCGTCGTCGTCGGCCCCCTCTTTCACCACCCAGCGGTACTTGTTCATGCGTCCATTGTAAGAAGAGTCCGAGCGGGACGTAAGCCGAGTTCTGTTCCCCCGAAGGGGGACGATCATTTATCTGGGATGCCCGTTACCGGGCACCTCGAGCAACCAACCCGAGAGTCGTAGCGAGGCGGAGCACCTCTGCTCTCCTATTTGGTCTTGCACCGGATGGGGTTTACCATGCGGCCCGCGTCACCGAAGGCCCGGTGAGCTCTTACCTCACCTTTTCACCCTTGCCGGCCCGGTTGCCCGGACGTAGGCGGTGTGTTTTCTGTGGCACTTTCCCTGGAATTGCTTCCGCTGGACGTTATCCAGCATCCCGCTCCGCGGTGCTCGGACTTTCCTCGGCACGGCCGAAGCCGCCCGCGATCGTCTCGCCCGCTCGGACCGAAGGGATTATATGAATCCCGAAGGGGTTAGTCGAGTTCCTTCCCGTCGAGGGCGGCGTTGACCAGCGCGTCGGCGGTCTTGTTGTCGTCGCGCTTGACGTGCTCGAGGTCGACGGAGTCGAACTCCTGGATGTGCGCGCGCACTTTTCCGTGGAGCTTGGCGAGGTCGGCGTTCTTCACCTTGTAGCGGCCCTCGATTTGGCGCACGACGAGTTCGCTGTCCAGGCGCAGCGTCACGGCGCGCGCGCCGAGTTCTTTGCACAACGCGAGCGCGAGCAAGACGCCTTCGTATTCGGCGACGTTGTTGGTGGTCTTGCCGAGTAGCCGAGCGCGCCGCAGGAGCTCGTCGCCCTTCTCGTCGACGATGAGCGCCGCGCACGCGGCCTTGCCGGGATTGCCGCGCGAGCCGCCGTCGGCGTAGGCGACGAGTGCCAAGCCGGACTTCTTCTTGGGCTTCTTCTTGGCGGCCTTTTTCTCCAGCGCCGTCGCCTTGGTGTGCGGGTCGACGGGGGCTTCGGCCTGTCGCGCGCGCGCCCACAATTCGCGTTCGAGCTCCTTCATGACGCGGTCGAGCTCGGCGGCGCCGAGGCCGGATTCGACCGCCGCCACCGCGAGCGGCTTCCCGTGCGCGACTTTCTTCAAGACGTAGGCGAGCTTGGCCGCGAGCGCGGCGTCAATCCGCATAGTGGATGAGAATGCGCCCGCACGCGGGGCAGGTGATGAACTGGTCGTTCTTGCGCACTTCCACCGCGAGCTGCGGCGGGAGCTGCTGCCGGCACGCGCCGCAGTGGTCGGCGTCGACGCGCGTCACCGCGACGTCGCGGTGCTTCTCCGAGAGGCGCTCGTAGCGCTTGAGGAGCGGCGGGCTCACTTCGGAGAGGAGCTTGGGCTTTTCGCGCGCGAGCCGTTCGGCTTCGGTCTTGAGATTGGCCTCTCGCGACTCGAGCGCCGCGCGCTCGCCGCTGCGCTTGGCGCGCTCGCCCTTGACCACTTCGGACGCGCGCGCGGCTTCCTTCTGCGCGCTCTCGATGCGGTCCATCAAGATGAGCAGCTGCTCTTCCTCTTCGCCGATCTGCTTCTCGAGATTCGCGATCTCCTTCAGCATGGCGGTGTATTCCTCGTTGGTCTTGACCAACGACTGCTGGCCCTTCGATTTCTTCAAATGGTCTTCGTGCTCGCGCAGCGCCTTCTCGGTGTCGCGGCGCTTCTTGGTCAGGTCCTCGAGGAACGCCTGCGCGGCCTTGTCCTTGGCGTCGAGGTCGGCCAGGGCCTTGTCGACCGCGGCGATCTCGGTCGGGATCTTCTGCAGCGCGACCTTGCTCGCGTACAGCGACGCCTCGATGCGCGCGACCGAAACGAAGAGGTGGATATCGTGGCGGAGGTCGGTCATGGCGGAACTGGCAGAGTAACCCGCCGCGGCGGGTGCGTCAACCGGGCAGCCGGGCCCGTGTCAGTGGCGCGAATGGGTGGCGTTCTCGCACGCGCAGCCCAAGTCGAGCTGGATGGTGGTGTGCCGGATGCGGAAGCGGCGGTCGAGGACGTCTTGGGCCGCGCGCAGCACCTCGTCGTGGCGGGCGGCGCTGTCGTAGGTCACGTGCGCCGACAGCGCGTGGTAGCCGCTCGTGATGGTCCAGATGTGCAGATCGTGGACGTCGGACACGTGCGGGAGCGCGGTGAGCGCGTCGCGCACCTCGACGATGTCGATGTGCGCGGGTGTCCCCTCCATCAACACGTCGACGCACTGCTTGATGAGCGCCCACGCCGAGTAGATCACGAGCAGCGCGATCAACACCGACGCCAGGGGGTCGACCCAATTCCAACCGAAAGCCCAGATCAGCGCGGCCGCCGCGATCACCTGCACGCTGCCGAGCGCGTCGGTGAGAACGTGTATCCACGCGCCGCGGATATTGAGGTTGGAATGGCGGCGCGAGTGCAAGAGCGCGAGTCCGAGCCCGTTGACGACCAAGCCACCGCACGCGACGCCGAGCATGAGCGGTCCTTCGACGGCGGGAGGGTTGCGAAAGCGGTGGTACGCCTCGATGAAAATCCACACCGCGATGGCGACGAGCGCGGCGCCGTTCACGAGCGCGGCCAGGATTTCGGCGCGGTAGTAGCCGTAGGTGCGCTCCGGGGTCGGCGCGCGCCGCGCGAGCTTCATCGCGAATAGCGTCAGCGCGAGCGCGAGCGCGTCGGACAGCATGTGGCCGGCGTCGGCCAAGAGCGAGAGCGAGCCGGTCAACAGCCCGCCCACCACTTCCAGGACCATGTACGCCGCCACCAAGGCGAGCGTGAAGGCGATGGGGCGCGCCTCCGCGTGGTGATGGTCGTGGTAATGCGAGTGTTGGTCCACCGGCGTACTTCTCTGTCTCGACGCGTGAATTGGTGGGCCCGCTAGGATTCGAACCTAGGCGCAACCGGTTATGAGCCGGCCGCTCTAACCCCTGAGCTACGGGCCCGCGGCCCCAGAATAGAACGCGGCGCGAGCCGGGGTCAAACAACGTCCACGAAAAACGAAACGGGCGCCGATTCGCAAGGGAATCGACGCCCGTCGAGAAACCGTCCCCCGACGCTAGATGATCTCGGTGTAGCCCTTGAGCTTTCGCGCCCGGCTCGGGTGCTGGAGCTTCTTCAGGGCTTTCGCCTCGATCTGGCGCACGCGCTCGCGCGTCACGTTGAAAATGGTGCCGACTTCTTCGAGCGTGCGCGGCGTGCCGTCGCCCAACCCGAAGCGGAGTCGAATCACTTTCTCTTCGCGGCGCGTCAGCGTGCTCAAGACGCGGTTGAGCTGGTCGCGCAGCATCGCGTGCGACGCGGACTGCGCGGGCGACGCCGCCGACGTGTCCTCGATGAAGTCGGACAGGTTGGAGTCCTCGTCTTCGCCGATCGGACGATCGAGCGAAATGGGCTCCATGCTCGCCTTCATGACACTCTTCACCTTGTCGAGCGGGTAGTTGAGCTTCTTCGCCACCTCTTCCGGGGTCGGGTCGCGGCCCTGCTCCTGCACGAGCTTGCGCTGCGCGCGCGACACCTTGTTGATGGCTTCGATCATGTGGACGGGGACGCGAATGGTGCGCGCCTGGTCCGCGATCGCGCGCGTGATGGCCTGGCGAATCCACCACGTCGCGTAGGTCGAGAACTTGTAGCCCTTGCGATAGTCGAACTTGTCGACCGCGCGCATGAGGCCGCTGTTCCCTTCCTGGATCAGATCCAAGAACTCGAGCCCGCGGTTGGTGTAGCGCTTGGCGATGGCGATGACGAGGCGCACGTTGGCCTCGATCATCTCCTTCTTGGCGCGCTGCACCTGCACTTCCCCGCGACGGATGCTCTCCACGATCTTGTCGAGATCGGCGATCGAGATGTTTTCTTCCTTCTCGATGGCGCGAACCTCGGCGCGCAGCGAGCGCATCTTGCGCTCGAAATCTTCGAGCATGTCGAGCGACCAGGTTCCCTTGCCTTCGACCTTGACGCTCTTGCGGCGCCCGCCGCTCTTGAGCTTCTTGCACTGCGCGACGATATCGTCGTAGCCCAAACCTACGAAGTCTTCGTACTCGGAGAGCTTCGACTCGTAGTCCTTGAGGCGGTCGCGCTGCGCGCGAATCTTCTCGACGATCTTCTCGAGCTGCTTGGGATTGAGCTGCAGGCGCACGTACTCTTCGAACAGCTTGGCCTGGCGCATCTCGAGCGAGCGTTCGAGCGCCGGGCGCTTGGCCGCGCTCTTCTTGAGCTTGAGCTTCTTCTGCAGCTCGACGATCTCCTTGCGGAGCGTGGCGATCTTCTTCACGGGACGGAAGCGCGCCTGGCGCTCCTTCTTGCCCGTGTACGACGGCGCCAACCCGCCCGTCTCCACCTGCACCACTTCGTCGAGGCGCATGTCGCCCTTTTCGACCGCGCGCGCCAAGCGCTGCAATTCGCGGATGGGCGAGTCGAGCGAGAAGACCGCCTTCGCGATCATGATCTGCCCGGCCTCGATGCGCTTCGCGATTTCGACTTCACCTTCGCGGTCGAGGAGCGGGACCTTGCCCATCTCGCGCAAGTACATGCGCACGGGGTCGTCGTAGCGAATGACCGCCTTGACGTCCTCTTCGACCTTCTTCTCTTCCTCTTTCTCTTCGCGGCGCTTGCGCGCCTCGATCTTGAGCTTGGCCTTCTCGGGCGAATCGAAGAAGTCGATCTTCTCTTCGCTCAAGCGGTCGTAGAGGACGACGATCTCTTCGGGGCTGAAGTCCTCGCCCACCACGCCGTCGATCTCGTGGTTGAGGACGAAACCTTTTTCTTCGTCGATGCGACGAATCGCCTCGAGGGCCACCTCGATGCGATCGTTCACCGGCGCGGTCGCCGCCGACACGGACGCCGACCCGGTACTGGTCTTCTTGCTCTTCACACCCACGCTCCTCACAACTCCTCTAATGCCTTTTTCAGGCTCTGGTAGTGCAGGCCGATTGCGATGGATTCTTCGCTGCCGTCCGGCAGATTGCGCTGCCGCTCTTTGAGTTGGTCGAGCTCGTCCTCGATCCGACTCCGTTTCAACTTCCGCAAGTGGTCCTTGAGAAGGGTATCGATGTTCCCCGGTGGGACGGAGACGAGGGATATTTCGTTGGCGAAAGCCGCCAGCCCTGTCTCCTCTGCCCGACGTTGAAAGTCGCGACCCCTCAAATCAATATGAGCCTCCCGCATCGAGTCAAGCAGTTTGTATAGCTTGCGGTTAGGCTCGTCCGAGAAATCTTCGACATCGAGGGAATCGAGAGCGTCGAGCGCCGACGGGGTGCCCTCCATCACCAGCCGGAGGACGAGGCGCTCGAGTGCTGCTCGTTTCGCTCCGGACCGGCTTGTTCCCGCATCAGACCCCGCACGCCGATCCCCATCGGCTGTCGCACCCGCCGGACGAAGGAGTCTCCGAAGCCCCGCGGGCTCGACCCCGACCACTCGGCCGAGCTCGCCGACGAGGACGTCCGCCCGAAGGGGGTCGTCCGCCGACGAAATCGCACCGACGATGCGCCGAATCATCTCTTCACGTTCGCGCGCGGTCGGGTTTCGATGCTGGATAGTATAGTCAAGGTATGCGAAATATTCCACGTGACGGCCCAGAAGTTCTTTGAAGTCGTTCGCGGCCATCGATTTACCCGCCGAATCGGGGTCCTGGCCCTTCGGTAGCGAAACCACCCCAACTTCTACGCCTTCGGCCATCAACAATGCCCCCGAAATGAGGGCGGCGTTCTCCCCCGCCGGGTCCCCGTCCGGGACCAACACGACCCTGCGGGTCAGTCGACGAACGCGGGCTGCGTGGTCGCGGGTCAGTGCGGTCCCGCAGGTCGCGAGCGAGTTCTCGACCCCGCACAGATGGAGGCGAATGAGGTCGGTGTAGCCTTCGACCAGGTACGCGAAGCGCGCGGTCCGGATGGGATTGCGCGCGCGGTCGAGCCCGTAGAACATGCGCCGCTTCTGGAACAGCGGGCTTTCCGCCGAATTGAGGTACTTGGGTTCGCCGTCGCCGAGGATGCGACCCCCGAACCCCACCACCCGGCTCTCGGGCTGGATGATCGGGAACATGACGCGGTCGCGAAAATAGTCGAAGAATCCGCGCCCGCCGTCGCGCGGCATGACGAGCTTGAGCTTCACGACGACGTCGCGCGGTACGTTGTGCGCGAGGGCCGCTTCCGCCAGCGCCTGCCCGGTCGCCGGCGCGTACCCGAGCCCGAAGCGCCGCCACACCTCACGCGGGATCCCGCGGCCTTCGAGGTACTTGCGCGCGCGCTCCCCCGCCGCCGTCTTCGTGAGTGCGTCGTGGTAGAAGCGCCCGGCGAACGCGTTGGCGTGGAAGAGGGCTTCGTTCTCGGAGCGCGCGTCGTCGTCGGGGCGGCTTTCCACTTCGATGCCGGCACGACGTCCCAGTTCGCGCACCGCTTCGGGGAAGCTCACCCCGTCCATCTCCATCAGAAATTGAAAGACGTTGCCGCCCTTCCCGCACCCGAAACAATGGAACGTCTGCCGGTCGGGACTCACGACGAAGCTCGGCGTGCGCTCCTTGTGGAACGGGCACAGTCCTTTGTAATTGGTGCCGGCCCGCTTCAGGTCGACGTACGCGCCGACGATCTCGACCACATCGGAGCGATCGCGAACTTGTTCGATGACGTGCTTCGGAATGGGCATGCTTACTTGAGGCGCGCGAAGGTGACGCCGGTGCCGCCTTCCATGGGATCGCCGGAACGGTGCGACGTCACGCGCGGGTCGCGCGCGAGCGCGTCGCGCACCGCCTTGGCGAGCACTCCGGTGCCGAGCCCATGGATGATCTTCACTTCGGAGAGCCCGGTCAGTACGGCGCGGTCGATGAAGCGACTCACTTCTTCGAGCGCGCTCTCGCGGTCCATTCCGCGCACGCTCACTTCGGTAGCACCCACCGGCTCGAACTGCACGCCGACGCCGGGCGGCGCCGCGCTGGTTTCGTCGACGGCGGCAGGATACAACTTCCCGATGCGCGCGCGGATCTTTTTCCCGCCCAACTCGACGGTGACGTCCTTGCGGTCGACGTCGACCACGACGCCGAAGGGGCGCCCGGTCGGGGAGAGCGACACGCGCTCGCCGACCTCCACGCGCGCGAGCGGCGCCGACGCCGGGTCGAGCGCGCGCGCCCTTTCGCGCACGTCGGCGAGGCGGTCGTCGACGCGCTTGCGGCTCTCGCGAATCACGTCCTTGTCGGCGCCGCGGGTGCGAATCTCGCGCACCGCGGTCTCGATTTCGCGCCGCGCGTCGAGCAGCATCTCTTCCGCTTCGCGCAGCGCGCGCTTGTTCGCTTCCTTCTTGGTGAGCGCGTAGGCGCGCTCCTTCTCCTCCGCGCTCTTGGTAGTCGCTTCGAGCTCGCGGCGCGCGCGCTCGTTCGCTTCGCGCTCCGCCTCCAGCGCGCGGTGGCTCGCCTCCAGGCGCGCGAGCGCCGATTCCAGCCGAAACGCGTCGCCGCCCAGGATCGCTTCCGCGCGCGCGACCACCGCGGCGTCGAAGCCGGTGCGGCGCGCGGTGTCGATGCCGCGGCTGCGCCCCGCGATGCCTTGCAGCAGCTGGTAGAGCGGCCGCGAGGTTTCGTCGGCGAAGGCCATCGACGCGTTGGCAACACCCTTGGTCTCGAGCGCGAAGGTCTTGATGCGGCCGAAGTGCGTGGTCGCGACCACCGCGGCGCCCGACGCCAGCAGCCGCTCGAGCGCCGCGATGGCGATGGCGGCGCCCTCGTCGGGGTCGGTGCCGTCGCCGATCTCGTCGACCAGGCACAGCGTGCGCGCGTCGGCGTGGCGCGTCATCTCGTCGAGGTGCTTCAGGTGTGACGTGAAGGTCGACAGCGACGACTCCAGCGACTGCTCGTCGCCGATGTCGGCGAACACCTGCGCGAACACCGGCAGCTCGCTCCCGTGCGCGCACGGGACGCGCAGCCCGCACTGCAGCATGAGCGAGAGGAGCCCGAGGGTCTTGAGCGCGACCGTCTTCCCGCCCGCGTTGGGGCCGGTGATGATCATGAGGCGCGCGCTGGTATCGAGCGTGAGGTCGAGCGGCACCTGCTGGTCGAAGCGCCCCACGCGCTCGAGCGCGAGCGAGAGCAGCGGGTGGCGCGCGCGCACCAGGCGCACGCGAGCGCGCGACGAGATTTCGGGCGCCACGCACCCGAAGCGCTCGCCGAAGGCGTCCTTCGCGCGCACCGCGTCGATGCGGTCGACCACGTCGGCGTTGGCGAGGATGGCGGGTGCGGCGTCGCGCACGCGCTTCGAGAGCGCGTCCAAGATGCGCGCGACCTCTTCCGCCTCGTCGGCGAGGTGGGTCTCGAGGTCGTTGTTGAGCTCGAGGATGGCGAGCGGTTCGACGTACAGCGAACCCCCGCTGTGCGACGCGCCGTGCACGAATCCGCTCCCGCGTTTGACCTTCGCGCGCGGGACCACCAGCACGTGGCGGCTCCCGCTCACGGTCGCGTGCGCGTCGGCGCCGAGCTCGCCCACCAGCTTGTCGGCGCGCTCGCGCAGCGTCGCGCGCAGGCTCTGGATCGCGCGCCGGATCTTCTTGAGCGCGGGCGTGGCGTCGTCCTTGATCGCGCCGTCGGCTTCGAGCGCGGCGTCCGCTTCCGCGACGAACTCGTGGTGCGGGGAGGCCGCCTCGGCGATGGCGGCCAAGCGCGGGTAGGTGGCCGCGTCGCCGGCGACGCTTCGCCTTAGTGCGGCGATCGCGCGCTCGCCGTCGGCGATGCGACGGAGCGCGTCACCGGAGCCGCGCGCACCGCCGGCGATGGCCGCCACGTCGGCGCGATAGGAAGTGTCGGGGACCGCGAGCCCGCCCGTCGACTCGCGCAGCGCCGCGTACTCGGCGATCTCTTCCAGCGACGCGCGAATCGCGCCTTCGTCGGCGGTCGGCGCGGTCGCCGTCACCGCCGCGCGCGCGCTCGCGTTGACGCAGTGCGCCGCGACCAGTTCCAGCACGGCGCCGAGCGACAGCACGCGCGCCGCGTGCTCGAAGGGAGGAATGCGGGAAGGCGGCGTCATGGGCCCGCTAGGCGTCGGGCCCCGGGAGGTACGCCATCGCGTCGGAGGCGAGGTGGCCGCGTTCGTGCGGGAACACCGCGCGAAACACCCAGCCCGCGATGGGCTGCACGAACGCGCCCACCGACGAGTCCGCGACGCCGTCGCGCAGGCGGTCCGACACCGGGAGCTCGAGCACGACCGAAGTCAAGACACTCGCGACCAGCGCCGCCGCGACCAGCCCCACCATGGCGCCGCACGCGCGGTCGACCCAGCCGAACAGCGTGGTGTGAATGAGGCGCTGCGCCGAAATGGCGACGAAGTGGAACGCGACCAGCCCGCCCACGAACACGGCGAGGAACGCCATCACGAGCGCGGGCGCGTGCGGGACCGAGGCGTGGTCGGCGAGCAGGCGCGCGAGCCAGCTCGCGAGCACGGCGGCGACGAAGAACGACACCACCAGGCCGACGAGCTCGATCACCTGACGCGCGAATCCCTTGATCGCGCCGGCGATGAGACCGATCGCGATGATGCCGGCGAGCACGATGTTGACAATGGTGGAGTCGTCCATGGTGCCGGGGTGGAGACGAAGCGGGACGACGTCGCGCTAGCCGAGGAGCTCGCGCACCAGCGCCGACACCATCTTGCCGTCGGCCTGGCCGCCCACTTCCGCCATCACCGATTTCATCACGGTGCCGAAGGCGCCCGCGCCCGACGCGCCCGCGGCGTCGATGTGCTTCTTGACCACGACGCGCAGGTCGTCGTCGGAAAGCTGCTTGGGCAGGTACGACATCGTGATGTCGTACTCCGCCTGCTCCTTGCTGGCGACGTCCTCGCGCCCGCCCGCGCGCGCCGCTTCGATCGCTTCCTTGCGGCGCTTGGCGTAGCTCGCCAGCACCTTGCGCTGCGCGACGTCGTCCAAGTCGGCGCCCTGCGCGATGCGCTCGTTCTTGAGCTCGGAAATCAGCATGCGCACGACGCTCAAGCGGACCTTGTCGCCGCCCTTGAGCGCCGTCTTCATATCGTCGTTGAGTTTTTCCCAAATCATGTTGTTTGCACCCTCCCCGCGGGAGTGTATGGCGTGTCCCGGAATGTGTCAAACGCGCGCCAGCGCGGCGACGAGCACCACCGCCGCGGTCTCGGCGCGCAGGCGATGCGACGACACCGACACGCGCTCGGCGCCGGCGTCGACCAGTCGCACGAGCTCGCCGTCGGTGAAGCCGCCCTCGGGTCCGACCACCGCGAGCGCGTCGCCGGAGTGCGCGACGGCCGCGAGCGCGGGCGCCCCCGCGTCGCCCACCACCGCGCGCGCAAAGCGGCCCGACGCGATCTCGCCTTCGAGCGTCGCGAGCGTGCGTGCGTCCGCGACCCGCGGCAGCCACGCGCGCCCCGACTGCTTCATGGCCGCCACCGCGACGCGCTCGGCGCGCACCGCGGCCGCCTTCGACCACGACTTCACGTGGCACTTCTCCGCCACGATCGGCACCACGTCGGTGACGCCGACTTCGACGCACTGCGACACCGCGACTTCGTAGTGCGCGCGCGGCAGGAGCGCGAGTGCCAAGACCACGCGCCGCGGCGGCGCGCCGTCGTGGAGCACGCGCACGACGTGCGCGAGGCTTCGCGTCTTGTCGACCGCGGCGAGCCGCGCTTCCAGCAAGAGCCCGCGCCCGTTGGTGGCCGACACCACTTCGCCGGCGGAAAGGCGCAGGACGCGCGCGAGGTGGTGGTGTTCGTCGCCGCCAATCTCGAAGTCGGTCGCGTCGTTCGCGAGCGACGGAAGGTAAAAGGTGAAGCGATGGGCCGACATCGGCGGCGGCGTGCTAGTCGACCTTGGGCGCGCGCGGCGAAAGCGATTTCTCGAGCTCCTTCAGGAGCTCTTCTTCCTTCTTGGAGACCTTCTCCGGCACCCACGCCACCGCGCGCACGAGCTGGTCGCCGCGCCCGTAGCCGTTCAAGCGCGGGATGCCCTTGCCCTTGATGCGGAAGACCTTGTGCGACGGCGTCCCGGCCGGAATCTTGAGCAGCACCTTGCCCTCGAGGGTCGGCACTACGAGCTTGGTGCCGAGCGCGAGCTGCGGATACGTGAGCGGAATGTCGATCAGCACGTCGTTGCCGTGGCGCGTGAAGCGGTCGTCGGCTTCCTCCTCGATGACGACGTAGAGGTCGCCGTTCGAACCGCCGCGGCCCGCGGCGTCGCCGCCGCCGCGCACCGTGATGTAGTTCCCGCTCGCGACGCCGGCGGGAATCTTCACCGTGACGGAGTCGGTGCCGCGCACGGTGCCGTCGCCGCCGCACTCGCGGCAGGGATCCTTCACCACCGTGCCGGCGCCGTCGCACACGTGACACTCGACGACATTGATGAACTGGCCGAGGATGGTGCGCTGCACCTGCTTGATCTGGCCCGTGCCCTGGCAGGTCTCGCACGGCGCCGGGCGCGAACCGTCCTTGGTACCGCTCCCGTGGCACGCCTTGCACGGGACCTGCTTGGTGACGCGCAATTGTTTCTCGACGCCGCTCGCGATTTCCGCGAGTGTGAGCGACACGCGTATCTGCAGGTCGCGCCCCTTGCGCGCGCGCGGCGCGCCGCGACCGCCCTCGAAGTCGCCGAAGCCCCCGAAGCCGCCGCCGCCGAACTCGCGCATGAACGCGCGCAGCGCGTCCGAGATGTCGAAGCCCTCGAAGCCCCCGCCGCCGAAGCCGCGCGCGCCCGCGAAGGGGTCGCCGCCGGCGCCGCGCCCGAAGCCGGCGTGTCCGTACTGGTCGTACACGCGGCGCTTCTCGGGGTCGCTCAAGACCTCGTAGGCCTCGGTCGCCTCCTTGAACTTCTCTTCGGCGTCCTTGTTGCCGGGATTCTTGTCGGGGTGGTACTGGAACGCGAGCTTGCGGTACGCCTTCTTGATGTCTTCTTTGGCGGCGCCGCGCTCGACAGCCAGGACTTCGTAGTAGTCGCGTTTGGTCATGGTTGGAAGCCAAGGTATGGCCCGCGACAATATAAGACGACGGGCGCGCTAACCGGAAGGGCCAAAACGACCCCCAAAAAAACGAACACGCCCGGATGTGCTCCGGGCGCGTCGGGTCGAGCGAGCGGCGCTGCGACGCGCCGCGGTTGGTCGGTCTAGCGGAAGTCGCCCGAATCGGGCGCGCTGTACATGAGCTCCGCGAAGCGGTGCATGATCGACTGCAAGTGTCCGGTCGCCTGCTTGAGCGCCATCAGGTCGCGCTTCTCGTTGCCGCGCGCGCTGCGCACGTCGGCGATCGACATCTTGATCTCTTCGAGGTCGCGGGCCTGGAAGCGCTCGGCGAAATCCTTGAGCGTCTGCTCGGTCGAGTAGATGAGGATTTCAGCCTGGTTGACCGCTTCCTGGAACTCGCGCTTCTTCTTGTCTTCTTCGGCGTACTTCTCGGCTTCTTCCACCATGCGGCGAATCTCCGCCTCGGAGATGCCGCTCGCGACCTTGATCGCGATTTGCTGCTGGCGGCCGGTGCCGAGGTCCTTCGCCGACACGTTCACGATGCCGTTGGCGTCGATGTCGAAGGTGAGCTCGATCTGCGGCACGCCGCGCGGCGCGGGCGGAATGCCCACCAAGTCGAAGCGGCCCAGCGTGCGGTTGTCCTTCGACAGTTCGCGCTCGCCCTGCAGCACGTGCACGCTCACGGCGGGCTGGTTGTCGGACGCGGTCGAGAAAATCTGGGTCTTACGCGTCGGCACGGTGGTGTTGCGCGGAATCAGTTTGGTCATGACGCCGCCCAAGGTCTCGATGCCGAGCGAGAGCGGGGTCACGTCGAGCAGGATGACTTCTTCGACGGTGCCGGTCAGAACGCCGCCCTGGATCGCGGCGCCCTTGGCCACCACTTCGTCCGGGTCGACGCCCTTCTGCGGCTCCTGGTTGAAGAACTTCTTCACCGCTTCGCGCACCGCCGGCATGCGCGTCGAACCGCCGACCAGGATCACCTTGTCGATCTGGGTGGTCGCGATGCCGGCGTCGTGCAGAGCGGTGCGGCACGGCTCGATGGTCTTCTTGATGAGCGGCTCGACCAGCGTTTCCAGCGTTGCACGCGTGAGCTGCAGCTCGAGGTGCTTCGGGCCTGCGTCGTCGGCGGCGAGAAACGGCAGGTTGATGGTGGTCTCGAGCGTGGTCGAGAGCTCGCACTTCGCTTTTTCGGCCGAGTCGCGCACGCGCTGCATCGCCATCTTGTCGCCCGAAATGTCGATGCCGCACTGTTTCTTGAACTCGTCCAGGATCCAATTCATGATGATGCGGTCGAAGTCGTCGCCGCCCAAGTGGGTGTCGCCCGAAGTCGACTTGACCTGGTAGACGCCGTCGGCCAATTCGAGAATCGAAATATCGAAAGTGCCGCCGCCCAAGTCGTACACGGCGACGACGCCGGTCTTGCTCTTGTCGAGCCCGTACGCGAGTGCCGCCGCGGTGGGCTCGTTGATGATGCGGAGCACGTCGAGGCCCGCGATGCGGCCCGCGTCCTTGGTGGCCTGGCGCTGCGCGTCGTTGAAGTACGCGGGCACCGTGATGACGGCCTTCTCCACCGCTTCGCCGAGGAAGTCTTCGGCGGTCTTCTTGAGCGTCTGCAAGATCATGGCCGAGATTTCTTCGGGGCGGAACGACTGGTCCTTGACCTTGATCTGGATCTCGCCGCTGCGGCCGGCTTCGACGGTGTACGACACCATGCCGGCCTCGTTCTTCACTTCGTCGAAGCGCGAACCCATGAAGCGCTTCACCGAGTAGATGGTCTGGGTGGGGTTGGTGATGGTTTGGCGCTTGGCGATGTGACCGACCAAACGCTCGCCGTTCTTCGCGAACGCGACCACCGACGGCGTCGTGCGCGCGCCTTCGGGCGTCGTGACGACGGTCGGCTCGCTGTTCTGGATGAACGCGATGCACGAGTTGGTGGTTCCGAGATCGATCCCGATGACCTTCGACATCTCCAGCTCCTTGCAGATCCGTGGCAACCCCGCACGGTTCGCGCCGGTGCGGCGTTCCTGCTCGCGCAGGACGCGGCACACGACGCGCCGTGCAAAAGCTTCGTGTCTTCGGACGATCGCCGCCGCTACTTGGCGACGACGACGCGGGCGGGCCGGATGACGAGGCCGTTCAAGGTGTACCCCTTCTCGGCGACTTCGGCGATGTGGCCGGAAGCAACTTCGCCGGTTTCGATTTGCCCGATCGCCATGTGACGGCTCGGGTCGAAGGGGGCCCCGTTGGCGTCGATTTCGCTGACGCCGAGCTTTTGGAGCGCGTTGAGCAAGTTGTTGTAAATCAGGCGAATGCCCCGAACAAACTCGCTGTCTGTGGCCGCGTCCAAAGTCGCAAAGGCCCGCTCGAAATCATCCAACGAACTCAGCACTTCGAGAATGACTTCGGTCTTGGATTGCTGCTTAAGCAATTCCCATTCCTTCGCGGAACGCTTGCGGAAGTTTTCAAACTCGGCGGCAGCACGCAGCCAGCGGTCTTTGTGGTCCTTGGCCTGGGCTTCGAGGGCAGATTTTTCCGACTCGAGATGCGCGAGCTGCTTCTCGAGCGCGACCTTTTCTTTGGTGAGTTTGGTGATGGCGGAATTTTTTTCCGCGAAACGATCGATCACGTCTCGGCGCGAAAACTTGAGCCCGTGGCGCCCGTGCTTCTTCTCGTCGGAGTGCTCGCCCGCGTCGGACGCGGGGGCGTCGACCAAATCACCGTCGGGGTCGCCCGGGACGGGCTCGGCGGAGTCGGAGTCGATGTCGTAGACGCGGCCGGCGTTCGCGTCGGGCGCTTCGGTCACGTCGCGCTCGGCGTCGACGCCGGTCGGCTGCTCTGTGTCTTTCTCTTTCACGCTCGACGGTCTCCCGGGTGCAAGGGGTTAGAAGCGTTCGTCGCCGATCGCGCACAACTCGCGCGACATCGATTCGACCAACGCGAGGGCGAGATCATAGCGCATGCGCGTGGGTCCGATAATCCCCAACACGCCGCGCGCCGCCCCCATGCGGTAGCCCGCGGTCACCATGCTGAAGGGTCGCAGGGTGTCGTCGCGGTGCTCGCGTCCGATCGTGACCTCGATGTTGTTGGGCCGCCGTTCGGCCAGGATCGAGGTCAAATAGCCGCGGTCGTGCAAGATTCGGAGCAAAAGTTGGAGCGTCCGGGGGTCTGAGAGCTCCGGCTGCGCCAGCATCTGCTCGGATTCCTCGAAGCACAGCTCGACCGCGGCCGGCTCGGAGAACACGTCGTCGCGCCGGAGTGCCACTTCGCCGGCCACGATGCCTTCGTCGGTGACGTTGTCGCGCACGGTTTCGCCCAGGATGCGGCGCGCGTCCTCCACGGTGACGCCCGCGAGCACGCGGTTCAACAGGCGCTCCGCCGCCGCCACGCCTTCGACGGAGGCTTCGCGCGGCAGGCGCAGCGTGACCGTGCGCTCGTACTCGGGCACCAGGTTCACGACCACCACCACGCGCGCGCCGTCCAGCCGCAATAGACGCACGCTGCGCACGCGGCTCTCGCGCACGATGGCGCCGTACACTACCGCGACGTGCTGCGAGAGCGCGCCCAACACTTGCGACGCGCGCAGCATGACGTCGTTGACGTCGACGTCGCCGCCGAGGGCGTCGCGCACCAGCGAGAGCCCGTCGCCGCGCGGTCGCACCGCGCCGGCTTGCAGTTCGTCGACGTGGGCGCGGTAGCCCTCGTCGGTCGGGATGCGCCCCGACGAGACGTGCGCCTTGGCGAGGTAACCCTCGCGCTCGAGCGCCACCATGCGGTTGCGAATGGTCGCCGTGCTCATGCGGAAGCGGCCCGCGTCGCGCACGCGCTGCGAGCTCACCGGCACCGCGTCACCGACGTAGAGGTCGATGATCGCGCGCAGGATGGTCATGTCCTTTTCGTTCAGCATGGCGTTTGTTCGATCAATCGCAGAACCACGTCGTTCAGTACCAAATAGCCGCGGTCGGTGAGCCGCACTCTACCTGTCTCGACTATCGCGAGACCTTCGTCGACCAAGCCTTCAACCGCTCTCGTTTCGCACGCTTCGCGTGCGAGTCCCCGGTCGGTGCGGAGCGCGAGCATCGTCGACTCCAGGCGCGCGTCGCCGCCTTCGTCGTGCACGCGCGCCGCGAGGTGTTCGCGGCCGCGTCGCGCGGAGTAGGCGTCGATCGCGGGCGCATTCGCAAAGCGCTTCCCCCCGATCGACGAGTGGGCCGCGGGGCCCACGCCGAGGTAGTCGCCGCCGTCCCAATAGACGCGGTTGTGGCGGCTTTCGCGCCCCGGCCGCGCGAAGTTCGACACCTCGTAGTGGCCGAACCCGGCCCCACCCGCGAGGTCGCACGCCAACAAGTATTCATCAGCCACGCGGTCCGGGTCAACCGCCCGGAAGAAGCGCTCGACCTCTTCCCCGAGGTCGCCGCCGGGCTCGAGGCCGTAGATCGACAGGTGCGCGGGCTCCTTGGCGAGGAGCGCGCGCAGCGTGCCGGCGAGGTCGGCGGCGTCGGTCTTGGGCACGCCCAGCAGCACGTCGAAGCTCACGTTGTCGAAGTGCGCGCAGACCACGTCGATGGCGCGCTCGTTGACCTCGGGGGCGCAGCGCTTGAGCACCTTTTGTCCCACCGGGTGCATCGACTGGATGCCGAGGCTCGCGCGGTTGACGCCGAGCCCGCGCAAGAAGCGCGCGAGCCCCGCGTCGACGTCCTCCGGATTCATCTCGACCGTGAATTCCTCGACCCCGCCCGCGGGGACGTAGGGCGCGATCGCCGCCATCACGCGCTCCCACTCGTGCGGCTCCAGCACCGTCGGGGTGCCGCCGCCCACGAACACCGTCCGCAACGACACCGGCCCCATCTCGCCCAGCGCGACCGTGATCTCGTCGACCAGCGCGTCGACGAAGACGCGCTCGCGCGCGCGCTCCTTCGGCACGTGGTAGAACGAGCAGTACGAACACCGCCGCGTGCAAAACGGAACGTGGATGTATAAGGATAAGTCTTTCATGAGTCGTGGGATCCCGAACGTGGAGAGCGTCGAGCACCGAGGGTTCCCGACGCGAACTTCCGCAGCGCGATACCCAATGTCGCGCGCGAGGACCTGAGAGCGGAGGGAAGCCCTCGGTGCTCGACGAACTGCAACCTACCGAATCACATCACCGATGCGCGAAAAACGAACCGAGTGCGAGCTCGGGTTCCACGAGAAGTAGATGAACATCGCCTTGCCCGCGATCAGCTTCTTGTCGAGCGGTCCCCACGCGCGGCTGTCGGCGCTGTTGTCGCGGTTGTCGCCCATCATGAAGATGTGGCCCTCGGGGACCTTGAAGGGACCGAAGTGGCGGTCGGGGCGCGAGCCGAACACGTACTTGGTGAACTCCTCGTCTTGCATGACGCCGTCGACGTAGAGCTTGTTGTCGACCAGTTCGACCGTCTGCCCTTCCACCGCCACGCAGCGCTTGATGTAGTCGACCTTGGGGTCGTGCGGATACTTGAAGATGATGATGTCGCCCGGCTTGGGCTGGCGAATGGCCGGCAGCCGCACGTCGACGAAGGGCAGCTTGGGGCCGTACAGGAGCTTGTTGGCGAAGAGAAAATCGCCCACCAAAAGCGTGTCCTCCATCGACTCCGACGGGATGCGGAAGGCTTGCACGAAGAAGGTGCGCACGAAGAGCGCCAACGCGACGGCGAGCACGATGATTTCGGTGTACTCGCGAAATGCGGACTTTTTGCGTTTAGCCACGTTAGCTCGTCCTCTCGACTTTCAGCACCGCCAGGAAGGCTTCCTGCGGGATTTCGACCTTGCCGACCATCTTCATACGGCGCTTGCCCTCTTTCTGTTTCTCGAGGAGCTTGCGCTTGCGGGTGATGTCGCCCCCGTAGCACTTCGCGGTGACGTTCTTGCGCAGCGCCTTGACGTTGGTGCGCGAGATCACCTTGGAGCCGATCACGGCCTGGATGGCCACCTCGTACTGCTGCCGCGGAATGACTTCTTTCAACTTCGACGCCATCTCGCGGCCCATGATGTACGCGTTCTCGTGGTGCACGATCATCGAGAGCGCGTCGACGGGGTCGCCGTTGATCGCGATGTCGAGGCGCACGACGTTGCTCTCGCGGTGACCGATGTAGTCGTAGTCCAGGCTCGCGTAGCCCCGGCTCAACGACTTCAGCCTATCATAGTAGTCGATCAGGATTTCGGCTAGCGGCATGTCGTAGCGCAGGACCGCCCGGTCTCGGGTCACGTAACTCATCTCGATATACACCCCGCGCCGCTCTTGGTTCAGGGTCATGATCCCGCCCACGTACTCGGCCGGGGTCACGATCTCGACCCGCACGAAGGGCTCGCGCACGTGCTCGATCTTCCCCTCGGGCGGGAACAAGGCCGGGTTGTCGACCACCATCTCCTCGCCGTTCTTCAAGCGCACGACGTACTCCACGTTGGGCATGGTGGTGATGAGGTCGAGGTTGTATTCGCGCTCCAAGCGCTCCTGGATCACTTCCATGTGCAGGAGCCCCAGGAATCCGCAGCGGAATCCGAAGCCCAGCGCCACCGACGTCTCGGGCTCGTACATGAACGACGAGTCGTTCAGGCGCAGCTTGTCGAGCGCTTCGCGCAGCTCTTCGTAGTCCTCGGCTTCGACGGGGTAGAGCCCGCTGAACACCATGGGCTTGACGTCGACGTAACCGGGCAGCGGCGCGTCGCACGGGTTGGCGTCGAGCGTGATGGTGTCGCCGACTGTGATATCGTGGATGTCCTTGATGCCGGTGACGACGTAGCCGACCTCGCCCGCTTCCAGCACGTCGGACGGAATCATCTCGATGCGGAAGTAGCCGACCTCCATCGCCTCGAAGGTCTTCCCCTTCGACCACATGCGCACGAGGTCGCCCTTCTTGACGCGGCCCTGCTTGGCGCGCACGTACACGACCGAACCCTTGTAGGTGTCGTAGAACGAGTCGAAGATGAGGCCCTTGAGCTCGCCGTCGCGATTTCCCGACGGCGGCGGCACGCGCGCGACGATCGCTTCCAGGAGCGCCTCGATGTTGATGCCCTCGCGCGCGCTCACCTTGACGATGTCGTCCGCCTTCGCGCCCATGAGGTCGTCGATCTCTTGCTCGACTTCGGGCACGCGCGCGGCGGGCATGTCGATCTTGTTGATGACGGGCAGGATCTCGAGGCCGTTGCCGACCGCGAGGTACATGTTCGACACCGTCTGGGCCTGGATGCCCTGCACCGCGTCGACTACGAGAATCGCACCCTCGCACGCCGCCAGGCTGCGCGACACCTCGTAGGTGAAGTCGACGTGACCGGGCGTGTCGATCAAGTTGAAGAGGTAGTCCTGTCCGTTCTTGGCCCGGTACACCATGCGGATGGGATGGGCCTTGATGGTGA
>CAZLLI010000035.1:0-27951 GCA_964560355.1 uncultured bacterium
CGCCGTTCCGGTGGCGCACGCCGACATCACCACCGGCCTCGTTGCCCGCTATACGTTCGATGGCAATGCCAACGACGTGAGCGGCAACGGTAATAACGGGGCGCTGGTCGGGGGAGTCGCCGGGACCACCGACCGCTTCGGTTTGCCCAACCGCGCCTACTCGTTCAACGGAACGAATTCCTATGTCAGCGTGCCGGCGTCCGCGAGTCTCAATTCCCCCACCACCGCGTGCACCCAGGCCGCGTGGGTGTACCTGTACGGCGTGAGCCTCGTGGGATCCGGGTTCAATCCGCTCATCATGAAGAGCCTCACCGGCGAAAACGGCTTCATGTACCGGATGGTCGCCAACCCCGACTACATCGCCGCCGCATTCAATGATTGGAATAACTCTCAGGGTTCCGCGCAGGTCACACCGCTCAACCAGTGGCACCACGTGGCAACCGTGTTCAACGGCTCGACCTTGCGCATGTACTATGACGGGGTGTTCATCGGATCGCAGCCCATGGTGACGACCATCGCCGTGGACAATCGCCCGCTCGCCATCGGCGGCGATGTCCCCGGTGTCCTCGAAATCTTCAACGGCAAGATCGACGACGTGTGCATCTACAACCGCGCGCTCTCGGACGCCGACATCCTCGAGCTCAAGAACCAGGCCACGGCGACTGCGGTGGCGTCCGCGACCCCGCGTTTCACGGCCGGCGACGCCATTCCCAACCCCGCCGGCGGCGAGAGCCGCGTGGACTTCACTCTGGCGGAAGCGTCGCACGTCGACGCCATCGTGTACGACGTCGCGGGCCACCGTGTCCGCAGCCTCGCTTCCGGCGCGCAGACCGCCGGCCAGCACGCGTTCACCTGGGACGGCCGCATGGACGACGGAAATCCCGCGCCCTCGGGCGTGTACTTCTTCCGACTGCGAAGTGGTGCCGACGTCGTAACCAGACGCGTGGTACGTATCCGCTGATATCAGCGGCGAGGCTGTGGGGAGACTTGGTGGAGGCGGGGGGAATCAAACCCGCGTCCGATCGACTCAAGGCATTGGTTGCGTCATGATCATCTCCCGAGTGTCGTCGCGACACTCCGCGACCATGCTCGCGCATCCGAATTCCAAATCGGCCTTGAATCCCAACACCTCGACGATCCACGTGTTGGACGGCGGAATGATGGGCGTAAGCTCACCTTCAAACCGTCGCGCCGGCAGTTGCGCGGTAACGAAACGCGGCCGCAGCACAACCTGTCCCACGGTGTCGAGGTCGATGTTCCACACGCCCAGTAGCACACCCAAGATTTCCCCCGGAGTGGACTGCAGGTTGGCATACGCAGCGGGCGCGAGTTCGCTATGGCGTGATTTTCGGACACGCGCCTCGAAGTCGACGGGCTTTAGCTTGGAACGGATCCAGCGCGGGGCTGGATCCGTAAAGGCGCACACGAGATTACCGGTCGTTGCGTCAAACGCAGCCAACAAATTTCTTACTACCAAAGTGCGAGTGCTATCGATCTGCACGCTTACCGAATCGTAGCGCGCAAGCCAGACGTCGCGCTGCCCTTTTTCGCCGTAGGGCCGGGCATCACGCAAGCGCACGAGGTCAACGGAAATGGGACGGCGATCGGCTTTCGCGATGCGTTGCATCGGTGCGAACGTCGCCGTTCGCGATTCAACCGGCTTCCACGATAGCGGGCTCGCCGAAGGACCCTCCTCGAATTGGGACGGAGCCGGTTCCGGCGGCTGGCTTGATATCCATCCTTGCCGGCTCTTTCGAATGTCGCCCGGGTCAATCTCGGAAAGCCTCGAACCATCCAGCAACAGAACCTTCCCGTCGCGCTCGAAGAAACGAGCCGGTGTGCCGCGAGTTCGATCGCCGCTCCAGATTGCAACTAATTGACCGGATTCCAGCTCGAACGCACGAAGGCGTAGCACCGGCCAGTTGGATTGCGACGACCGCATTTCGATCGCCGCGGTTACCAGATAACGACCCGCAACCACGTACGTGCGCGATCCCGTGATGGCTCTCTCTTCCGCATCTCCGCTCCGCCAGACGATCCGGCCTTGCGCGCAGTCCACCAGGACCATGCTATCGGCGTTGGTGTCGAAAAGCACACGATGGTGCCCAACCCAAAGGCGAGGGTAGCCGCCGGGGTTGTTGAAAGAAGAACGAACGCCGTCGACTCCGTAGTACTCGATCGGGAGCGCATCATTCATGTCCCTTATCAACACGCCATCATCGTTGCAGGCCAATAGCCACCTGCTCAGAGACGTCGGGACCGTTGTCTGGAACCTCTCGCGCCCGTTCCGATCGAAAACGATCAGCCGGCCATCCCCGAAATGCACGGCCAGTGCTCCGCTCGCATCGACTTGAAGCGCGCGCGGTGCCCCGGCGTAGGGCCCGATCACCTTCCGCTTCCCTTCCACGAACATCTCGATCGTCGTCGGGATGCGCGGCCATTCGTCGTACGGCTCAATCGTGCGGCTCGAAAGCACGAACACCCTGCCGTCCGCCGACCACCCCATAAATCCACTCGGTCCCTCTTCCGAATCCTTGGCGAAAGGCAGATGGACTTCCCAGCGCGGATTCGCGACCGATGTGAACGTGGTGCCGCTCGCATCCCGTCGAGAAACGAAACCCGGATTGCCACTCACATCGACGTTGGGGATCTCACGTTCTAACTTACCATCGGGTGTGAACCACTGAACGCGTGACTCGCGAAGTGAGCCGACTTCCAACATCGTGTACAGCGTGTACGGAGCCAGCCAGGAGGATTCGTTGCGGGCGAGCTCCTTGCCCGGAGCATCGGTAATCATGATCGGCGGCGGAGCAAGCGCACGCCCCGGCGCTATCACGATGGACAGCATGACGATCGTTCGCACGAGTCTCAAATCAATGTTCACGTTTTGACGCGGCCAATAATCGCGAAAGGAAGATGGTGGAGGCGGCGGGAGTCGACAAGACGCTACAACTTACCTATTCGTTTCACTATTGTTGCGGCAGTCGATAACTGTTGCCCCCATAGTTGCCCCCAACCACGCATTCTCTCTCTACTAGTTTCAAGGTGACGCGCCCCGTGCTCATGGCTTGCCGCTCTTCGGTTGGAACATAGCCTTCACTTTTCCGAACGTGGTCTGATTCGCTGCGACTGGCCCGCCCGGCCACGCACCGCAGTCGTGCCAACCCACCGGGTTCGCGTAGACGTCATATATCCAGACATGGTTGTCGATCGTGACGGCCCATCTCTTCGACCAAAACTTCAGGGCAGAAGGTGTTACAGGTATTGTCTGGTTCACTTCCTGAGCCCAGCACGCTTGGCCATCTTGAGGATCGCAACGCCAGATCTTTCCGTCCTGGTCAAGAACTTCGACGAACGCAGATATGTCCATCCCGCCTTGCGCGGCAATGATTCCAGTGTTTGGCGACACGTAGCTCGCGTAGCCATTTGGCATCGTCCACTGCATCACAACAACTCCGACAAGAAGTCCGATCGTTCCGAACAGCAGCTTGTCTTTCATGATGCTGACCCCTTTTCGATTAGTTCAAGAGAACTTCTAACGCGCGATCACAATCTTGCGCGTGATCGTCGATCCGTTTGCGTGAACTCTGAAGAAATAGACGCCACTGGGAAGTTGATAACCCCTCCCGTCGCGTCCGTCAAACGCGAGGGGATGCGTACCCGCATTCAAACCCGTTAGGAGCTTCTCCCGCACTTTGTGGCCCGCGACATCAAACACTTCGACCCTTACGTCGGACACATCGGGGAGCAGAACTTCAAGCTGCGTCTGCCCGGAAAAAGGATTGGGGTAATTGGGGCCTAGCTGGAACCTGCCGATCCCAGGCATCTCATCGATGCTAGTCATAGAATCACCGACGCGCTGTGCATACACGCTCACGCCGTTTCTTGCGTCGTTCCATGTGACGATGGCCCCGCCTTTTCCGTCGGCGGCAATTTCTGGATAGGTCTGGTCCCCTGGGGAGGTGCATACTGAAATGCCGTCGACTGGTCCAAGAGGAAGACCAGCGGCGTCAACGTGCTGTGCGTAGATGTCTCTCTCCGTTTGGGTTCCAACCATCCACGATAGGATTGCGCCGCCGGTTCCGTCGCGCACGACTCGCATCATCTCTGAACCACCCAGCGTCGTGCTCAGTATTAGACCGTCTGATTGCCACTCGAGGACTCCATCAAGTGTAATGCGCTGCCCATATATGGAAGCGCCTGGGCCGTCCCTGTCGTCTATCCACACGACAATGGCATCGCCGGTGCTCCCCGCGATTTCCGGACGGCCCTGATGATTGGGATCAGCACAGAGCGCAATGCCCCCGGGCTGCCACTGTGTTAGACCGTCAGCACTCAATCGCTGTGCAAAGATGTTCGTGTCCTCCTCGTCACTGGAGGCTCTGCGCCGATAAGCGATAACTGCGCCTCCGGCGCCGTCAGATATAGCAGAAAAGTCGTCGCATGAATCACACACAGCAACCCCATCTACGGACCAGTCCCCGGCGGCGCTAACCCGAAATGCACGGAGTCCGGGAGACGATGCAGCGCCCATCACAAGAGCACCTCCGAGTCCGTCAGCGATCACTGCAGCGATCCCATTGCTTCCTGGACCCCCAAACGGTGGTGCGGGATCGAACTGCCATTGGATAACGCCTTGCGCATTCATTCGGGCGAGTCTAATTGGCCCATAGGCAACGATTGCTCCGCCCGAACCGTCCGCGACAGCGGCACGAACATAGTTGCCCGGACCCAATGTTATCCCGTCTGTTTCCCAGAGCGGAGAACCCTGATCACTAATCCGCTGGGCCTTGATAACCCCAGGGAAACTCGTCCACAAGATGATTGCCCCGCCTGCGTCATCCGGGACAATGTACAGGATGTGCTCCCACTGGGAGTGTGAATCCCAAACGAGAACCCCGTTCGCTGTCCACGTCGCATGACCCAAATGATCCAGCCGCTGCGCGTATATATCCCCCGGTGGTCCTCCGCGAAAATCTTGCCAAGCGATTATGGCACCGCCCTGACCGTCCCCAACAATCGCCGGCAGTTGTTCAACACTTGGAAGTGTAGAAAGCAAGACGCCGTCAGCTTGCCACTGGGCACTCGCTGGGCGAGGCAATAAGCAGTAGAGAGCAACGAATAAGTAGAAGGCAAACAGACGTAGTATGGCACGACCTCTCCATAGCCAATTCAACAACACTATTACCTCCCGCTGAACTTCGCCTTGAGCTTGTCTTTCATTGGTCCGGTCCCCTCTTTCTTGCGGCCGCATGCCGAGCATGTCTGCAGGTAGAGAAGTATAGCAGCTTCCCATGAGGGGAAGCTTCGCCGGGATTTCTTGGATTTCGACTGGAAGGAAAGTGGTGGAGGCGGCGGGAATCGAACCCGAAACGCGAACAAACGCTAACTTGCTGATGACGCGCGATTTCGGACGTTGTGCGTTACACTCCAGCGGGTTAGATGAACCGTCGCCTCTCCACTCCAGTCCACGCGAGTCTACCGGAATCGACCCGAGTCATGGAGACATTTTGGAGACGAACCAGAACCATTGATCATTGGGGACGCCCGTGAAGTCACGGGCGTCCCCCGTTCGGGCTACCGAAGGATCACGAACTTCTCTACCACACTCGCGTTGCCTACGCGCATGCGCGCGAAATAGAGGCCTGACGCAACCGGTGTTCCGCCCGCATCTCGGTGGTCCCAGGTGAACGAAAACTCACCGCTGTCTGCGCGACCCGTCACATACCGCAGACGCTTGCCTTCCACGTTGTAGACCTCAAGGCTTGCACTGGCGCTTCGCGCCGGCGGGAACGTGCCAACGAAGGTGACTGGACCGCCGGCCGGATTCGGGCGAGCCAGCAACCGCAGCGCGGGAACCGCCCCGTCACCAACATCCGTAGGCGAGGGGACGAGCTCGCCCGTGAGTTCGTACGGGCCGCAGCTTCCCTGCAGGCCATCGATAACTAGGTAGTAGGTGCCGCCCGGCGCGAAACGGTGATGGATCTCCGCTGCGGTGCTCCCATCTTCAGGATAGCCACCTGTGACACATACCGGTGTTAAGCAGTCATCCACGAGATATACAGCCGGCGCCCAATCCGAAACGACGCTTGCGTGAAGCGTGTCGCCCCATGCAGCGGATATTTCAAAGAATACATCCGGCCCATTGAGTTCGTCGCCGACGCACGATTCGCCGGGAGGAGGAACGTAGGGGTTCAAGTCGTTCGCGGCGTAACATGTCAGTCCTTGAACCGAGAACACGCCGCTCAAAGGCGTGGCACTTGCACAGACATCGTTGGGCGCGGCCCCCGTGGGCACGAAGTCGCCCACGGCGATGTCATCGAGTGCGACACTAGCGCCGTTTGTGCCCACTACGCGGAAGCCAAACTCCACATTCATGCCGCTCCAACCGGAGACATCCACGACGCGATCGCGATAAATGAACGGGTCTGCGGCCGGTTCATTGCCAACGAGCGACCAGAGTTGGGTCCAAGTGGTCGTGCCCGACTGCCGGATGCTCAACGACGCGTTCAAAACGTTCGACCATTGCTTACTGCCGGACCATGAGAACTTGATCGCATCATCAGGCGCTGCAATCGAGACGGCCGGCGAAATCAGCCATTCGTCAATTGCACTCGGCGACGCGCTGCCGACGTAAGCCGACCCGGTGCCGCTTCCAACGTCGTCCGGGTCCGTCGTGCGATGCCAAGCGTGCGGAGCGGGGAGACCAGCCGTTTGCGTTGTCCAACCGGTCGGCGGGAATGTGGCGCCTTCAAATCCCTCAGAAAATAGAACAAGGGACGAATACGACTCGACCTGCGACGGGGGCCTTTGGCGGTTCCACAACTCGCTTTCCGGCGCCCGCATTCTCGCCAGGGACTCTATGTCCACATGCCCGTCGGTCGCGTTTAGGTACTGTGATGCCCCCGCCGCAATCTCCTGAGCAACGAACGCTTGCGTGCCCGACTGGAGAATGTAGTTCCACTGGCAGCCATTTGAGATAAAGCAAACTTCAAGAAGGACAGCAGGAGGTTTGGCGACGTTGAGAATCGCGAGGTCCGTTCTGTTCTTGATGTGCCGATCCCGGCTACAGCCCAAGAACTTCGCGTTAACTCCCGACATCATCGCGGGATGGATGTAGCTTGCGGCAAGTAGATCATTGAGCTTCGTCTTCGTGTCGTGAGCAAAATACTTGTTCGGTGAGTGGAGCGTTTCCGTCCCTCTTACGTCGGGGTTGTTCTCGACGGAATTCATGTGCACGCTAATTAGCAACCGCGACAGCCCTTGATCGTTGTCATCGTTCGCTGTCGTGCCGTTTGCTATGAACCCGCGCTCCGAAGGCTCAAAGAACGACGTCGGGTGATTTACCGTTTTATACGTGAAGAAGAAGAGACTCAAGAGCTTCTGTTGGAGCCAGTCCGCGACGTCGAAGGTGATGTCGGCTTCGTTCGGCGGATCAGGACCGTTAACTCCTTCCGACCCTGATCTCAAGCAACAATGGCCCGGGTCGACCCAAACATCGACCTGACCGAGGACCGGGATCGCATGCAGTGCTAGCGCTAGCACGAACGGGGCGACGAGAAGCAGGAGGCGAACGCGCGGAGCGTTCATGGAGAAACGGCACCGTGAAGTCATGATGACTCCTCCTTGCGCGGAAGACCTAGTCTGAGCGGGTAGGAACCTTACCGGTTGAACTGCTTAGTTCCACAACAACGGTCTGGCGAACCCCGATTTCACCTCCCCTGCGAGCAGCTTGCGTCAGTTGGATTGTTGTGTTCGAGATCCATAATGGGTCTGACTCCAGCCATTCTGGCGTTTCGAGCAAGATCCACGTCTTTCCAGTTGCCACATCGGCAATCCAAACGTCGGCTGCAACCGGGTCCTCATTCATGTCATCGAGTTCTGTTGGCCTCGTGAACACGAGCCATCGGCTATCGGGACTCCACGAGAAGTTCTGACCGGCAAGAACGTCCGTCGTGTCGAGAACCGTTGCGCGACCTTCGGGAACAGAGATTATGTACAGGAGTCTTCGAGGGCTTGCATGTATTCCACCGGTGACCGCGATCATGCGGGAATCAGGAGACCACTTCTGTTCGGTTCTGCCGCCTGCGCCTACGTCGGGTTCAATGATCACTTTCCCCGTCGCGACGTCGAGGACAGCGAGTTCGCCGTGCTTGATTGTGGACTTCCAGACAAGACAGCTAAGATACTTTCCATCTGGTGACCACTGCGGGAGAAACCCCATGAGAAGTCGTCTCGACTTACCAGTTCGAAGATCAAGTATCTCGATATAGCCGCGACGCTCCACGATCGTAACCTGCGCGGCGAGAGAATCGGGCCCGGGCATATAGTTCCGGTCTGGTGATCTCCGGAGATACCCGCTGGCCTCCTCGAAAGGCACTTCTCCCGATCGCCGTTCGCGAACGGAGACTACTGTGAACGGCGATGAGAGCGTTGGCGTTGGTTGCGCGGAGCACGCGAAATCGCCGGCGAGCACAAGCATGCACGCGATAATCGGGCCGATGTCATAACGACGGCTCACCGCGCTCCTCCCCGGGGGCACAATGAGGATATGCCTCTTGGGACGTGGGGTCAACTTTCGCAGGGACAGCTCAGCCAATACCAAGGCCAGCATGTAACTTGTGTAATAACAATTAGTTATGGAGGCGGCGGGAATCGAACCCGCGTCCGAAAAAGCAGCCGCAACGGTTACTACGTGTGTAGTCCGTGGTGATTTCTCGTCTCCGTACCCACCGCGGACGAAAGTGTAACGGAGACCAGCCCGGTAGAGTCTCGCGCGTCGGCCCCAGACATAGCTTCGGCGCCAGCCCCCAGAGTATGACGCCCACTCACCGGCCCTGGAGACCCAGCACGGTGGGGACGGGTGACTAAACTAGCTTAGCTAGTTAGGCAGCCAGTGCGACATTGTTGTCAGCACTTGATTGGTTGCCACGAGGATTAACGAGCATTGTGACGTTGCTCGACACGCAACCTTTGCGTCCCACTTCCCCGTCGAGACCTATTCGCCCCCATCGTGGAATGAACGCAGAGATGCTACGAAGATAGCAGGAAGCGGGCCGGCGGGGCAAGGCGCCGGCCCGCCCGCGCTATTTCGAAAGGCCGATCTGCTTCATGAAGGTCTGGTTGTCCCAGAACAGGCTCTCTTCGACCATCTTGCCGTTTTCCCAGCGCCCGATGGTGCACATGGTCACGTTGAACGACTTCCCGGTGGGCGGGATGGTCTGGCCGTTACCGATCGGCATGGGCTCTGAAAAGGTCCCGGTCATGACGCCGGTCGCGCAGGTCCAGTGGCCGGACCCGAAGCGAATGGGGTGGGTGGTGATCTTGGTGTCGGGCGCGTAGACGAACATCGCCTTCAAGTCTTCGACGTGCGCCGCGAGTCCCTTGGTGGTGCGGCCGTCGGGCCAGTGCACGACGATGTTGTCGGCGTGGCTCTCGCCGAGGCGATCCCACTTCTGGTGGCTGAACACGTCGAAGTCGAGGGTGTCGAACACGGCCAGGTGTTGTTCGACCACCGCCTGGTCGGTCTTCAATTGTTCCAGCTCGATCTTCAAGGTGTTGAGTTCGAGTCGTTCGTCGGCCTTGTTGCCCTTGTTGCACGACGACAACGCGCCGAAGACGACGATCAACGATGCGGCTGCGCCGCACCGGCGCCAGAAGACTGCTTTCATGTCGATCCCCCTCGGGCGAAGCTCGCCGTTACATTCCGAAGCGGAGCACGGCGGAGAATGTGATCGAATCGGCGTCGTCGCCGGTCAGGTTCTTGAGATCGTCGTCCGACCAGAAGCGATACGTTCCGTACAGGTCGAGACCCATCCCGCCCAGCGGGAGGTTCACACCGCCGCGGAGCGCGTACCATGGATCCGTCCACTCGCTGTCGATCTGGTCGATGCCGATGCCGGCGCCGCCGTAGATCATGCTGCCCAAGAGCGCGTACGCCGACGGCTCCCACATGCCGTCGCCGGTGCCGGCGTAGTCGAAGATGTACTCGACATTCCCTTCCAACGTGAACATCGCGCCCGCGCGCTGCACCGACCCGATGACGCCGAACGAGTTCTTGCTCAAGTCGAGGTTGTCGGTATCGATATCACCCATCGCGTACAAGTAGTGCAAACCGCCGCCGATATTGAATCCGGCGTTCGCGTTCGTCGACAGGCCCGCCGTCACTACGGCGATGGCGACTGTCATCAGTGCGAATTTCCGCATAACCAGACCTCCTGGGTCGTTCGGTTCGGGTATCGGAAGCGTACGCCCGGTCATTGGTCTCGTCAACGCATACCCCGCCCGCACTGTGCTAGAATTCACAGACGCGATGGCGGGACGACCGCCGCCTTCGCGCATTTCCCATACCAAAGAGAACGACTATGACTACCTCGCAACACCCCGCGGGCGACGACGCCCGTTCACTCCCCGTCCTCCGCGCGCTCATCGACGCGGTGGATCACGAAGTATTGCAACTGCTCTCGCGACGCAACGGCCTGGTGGCCGAGATCGCGGCCTACAAGCGCGCGCACGGGGTCGCGATCCGCGACTTCAAGCGCGAGCGCGAGATCATCGCGGATCGTCGCGAGCGCTCGACGCCGCTCGGGCTCGCGCCCGACGTGATCGAGGGCATGTACCGGCTCTTGTTGTGGGCGAGCCGCGACCGCCAGGCGTCGCTGCGCGCGCAAGTTCCGCTCGACGTCGAAGCGAAGACGGTCGCGGTGATCGGCGGCAAGGGCGCGATGGGTTCGTGCATGGCGCGACTCTTCGCCGACCTGGGGCACGCGGTCATGATCGCCGACCTCGACACGGACTTGACACCCGAGGTCGCCGCCGCCGAAGCGGACGTAGTGGTGATGAGCGTGCCGATCGACGTCACCGTCGACGTGATCCGTCGCGTCGGCCCGCGCGTGCGGAACGACGCGCTCTTCATGGACGTCACCTCGGTCAAGCGCGCGCCGGTGGAAGCGATGCTGGCGTCGACGCAGTCCGCGGTGGTGGGCACGCACCCGCTTTTCGGCCCGTCGGTGCACTCGCTGCAAGGCCAGCGCGTCGCTCTCACGCCGGGCCGCGGCGACGCGTGGCGCGCGTGGCTCGCCACGATGCTGGAAGCGCGCGGTCTCGTCGTGGTCGAAACCACGCCCGAGCAGCACGACCGGGCGATGGCGGTGGTGCAAGTGCTCACGCACTTCTCGACCGAAGTTGCCGGCACCACGATGGCCAAGCTCGGCGTCCCCCTCAACGCGACGCTGCCGTTCACGTCGCCGGTGTACCTGATGGAGCTCCTCATGACCGCGCGCCACTTCGCGCAGTCGCCCGACTTGTACGCGTCGATCCAGATGTCGAACCCGGAGACGGCGCGCGTCACCGAGACCTTCGTGCGCGCGGCGGAAGAGTTGCGCGCCAACGTCGCGTCGCGCGACCACGCCGCCTTCGCGCGCGTGTTCGACCACGTGCACGATTACTTCGGCTCCTTCACCGAGCAGGCACTCGAGCAGTCGTCCTTCTTGATCGACCGCTTGGTGGAGCGCGCCTAACACGCCATGGGTCGCACGTTCACGGCCCGGCGCGTGCGCATCGAACAGCGCCGCATCGACCGCACCCACGGCGGCACGGTGGCGGACCTGTTTCCCACCCAGCAGCCCCTCGAAATCGAGATCGGGTCGGGCAAGGGACGCTTTCTGCTCGCGCGCGCCGAAACGCACCGCGACCGCAACTTCTTCGGCGTCGATTACCGCTGGCGCTTCTTGAAGGAGGGCGTGCTGCGCGCCGAGCAGCGCGGGCTCACCAACTTGATCTTCATGAAGACGGAAGCGGAGGAGATCGTTCCGCACCTGGTGCCGCCCGCGAGCGTCGAGGTCTTCCACATCTACTTCCCCGACCCCTGGCACAAGAAGAAGCACCACAAGCGTCGCCTGCTGACGCCGGACTTCTTCAAGCTCCTGCACGCGTCGCTCGCGCCGGGTGGGCTGCTCGAGCTTGCGACCGACAACTTCGACTACCTGATCGCGTTCAAAGCGGCGTTGGTCGAAGCCGGCGACACGCTGTGGTCGCGCGTGCGCGAGACCCGCAACGAGCGCATCCTCGACCCCGGCGTGCAAACCCACTTCGAGGCCAAGTACACCCGCGCCGGCCGCGACCTCTACTATATGGAGCTTTGCAAGTAGCCGAAGCGCGGGCTAGAATGCCCGCGATGAAGAAGCGCATCCAGGTCGACATCATGCGCCAGCCCGACGACGTGAGCTGCGGCGCGACCTGTCTGCAGGCGATCTATCGCTACCACGGCGACACGATCGAGCTGGACGACGTCGTGCGCGACGTCGAGCAGCTCGAAGAAGGCGGCACGCTCGGTGTGTTCCTGGGCTGCCACGCCTTGAAGCGCGGCTACCGCGTCAGTCTGTATTCGTACAACCTGCAGGTCTTCGACCCCACCTGGCGCACACTCGGGCGCGACGAATTGATCGACCGCCTCGAGAAGCAGAGCGCGGTGAAGCACCAGCGCAAACTCAAGATCGCCTCCCGCGCGTACATCGAGTTCATGCGCATGGGGGGCGAGATTCGCTTCGCGGAATTGTCGCCCAAACTGATGCGCCGGCACCTGAACAGCTCGGTGCCGATGCTGGCCGGCTTGAGCTCGACCTATCTCTACCAAACCGCGCGCGAGTACGGACCGCGCGGCGACTACGACGACGTGCGCGGCGTCCCCGGCGGGCACTTCGTGGTGCTGTGCGGGTACGATTCGTCGAACCGCGACATCTTGGTGGCGGACCCCTACCAACCCAACCCGGCCAAGGAGCGCTTCTACGAGGTGGGCGTGAACCGTCTGATCTGCTCGATTCTGCTCGGCGTGCTCACGTACGACGCCAATCTGCTCGTGGTGTCACCCAAGCGCGAGCGCAGGTAGCGTATGTCGCGCCTCTTCGTCGTCAACAATCCCAAGAACTGGCCGCTCCACATTCCCGGCGTCGAAGTGGTGTCCGCGCGCGCGTACTTGACCGACGCCGAGTACAACGACATCGACAACGCCAAGGTGTTTAACCTGTGCCGGTCGTACCGCTACATGAGTTCGGGCTATTACGTGTCGCTCTTGGCCGAAGCGCGCGGCCACCGCGCCATCCCCAGCATCCTCACGCTGCAAGACATGCGCACCGAGGCCATCTTTCGCATTCGCTCGGAAGACTTGGACGAGCTGATCCAGCGCTCGCTCGCGCACCTCAAAGCCGACCGCTACCAGCTCAACATCTACTTCGGCAAGACCACGGTGAAGCGCTACGAGCGCCTCGCCCAGCAGTTGTTCTCCTTCTTCGAAGCGCCGCTGTTGCGCGCGCACTTCCACTACGAAAAGAAGAAGTGGGAGCTCGACCAGGTCTACCCCATCGCGGTGAACGACATCCCCGACTGGCAGCGGCCCTTCGTGGTCAACGCGGCGGGCGAATATTTCTTGAAGCTCGAGCGCCGACCGCGACGCCGGAAGAGTTTCCGCTACGACCTCGCGATCCTCTACAACCCCGACGAAACCGACCCGCCGTCGGACCCGCGCGCGCTGCGCAAGTTCTGCAAGGCCGCCGAGCAGGTGGGCATGGATCCCGAGTTCATCGTGCGCGACGACTACCGGCGCGTGGCCGAATTCGACGCGCTCTTCATTAGAGAGACGACCGCGGTCAACCACCACACGTATCGCTTCGCGCGCCGCGCCGCCGCGGAAGGGCTCGCGGTCATCGACGACCCCGAGTCGATCATTCGCTGCACCAACAAGGTGTATCTCGCGGAGATGTTCGACCGCTACAAGCTGCCGACGCCGAAGACGATGATCGTGCACCGCGACAACGCGAGCCAGGTCGCCGACACCCTCAATCTGCCGTGCATCCTGAAGCAGCCCGATTCGTCGTTCTCGCAGGGCGTCGTGAAGCTCAACACGATCATGGAGCTGCGCGAAGAAGTCGAGCGGCGCCTCGAGAGCTCGGACTTGTTGATCGCGCAGGAGTTCATGCCCACCGACTTCGACTGGCGGGTGGGCGTGCTGGAAGGAAAGGCGCTGTACGTGTGCCGCTACTTCATGGCTCGCCGCCACTGGCAGATCCTGAAGCGCACCAAGCGCGGTTACTTGACGAGCGGCAAGGTGGAAACGCTGGCGGTCGCGCGCGCGCCGCGCGAAGTGGTGCGACTCGCCACCGCCGCCGCGAGCGCCGTCGGCGACGGCTTCTACGGCGTCGACTTGAAGCAGCGCGGCTCCGACATCTACTTGATCGAAGTCAACGACAACCCCAGCGTCGAAGCCGGCTACGAAGACAAGATCATCGGCGATAAGCTCTACTATCGCATCATGAAGTCGATCGTGCAGCGCGTGGAACGCATCAAGGGGGAGTAGTGGCTCTTCGTTTGTTCGAAGGCGTCGGGCTCGAGCTCGAGTACATGCTCGTGCGCGCGGATTCGCTCGACGTCCTGCCCGCCGTCGACCAATTGCTCTACCAGGTCGCGGGCGACTACGAAGCCGAAATCGAGCGCGGCCCGCTCGCGTGGTCGAACGAATTGGTCAACCATGTCGTCGAGCTCAAGACCAACGGGCCCGCGCCCGCGCTGTTTCGCTTGGACGAAGTATTCGCCGCGCACGTCGCGGAGGTGAACGGGCTCCTCGCCCAGATGGGCGGGCGCTTGATGCCGACCGCCGCGCACCCGTGGATGGACCCCGCGCGCGACACCGTGCTGTGGCCGCACGAGATGGGCGACGTGTACCGCGCCTTCGACCGCATCTTCGGGTGCAAAGGGCACGGGTGGTCGAACCTGCAGTGCGTGCACCTCAACCTTCCCTTCCACGGCGACGACGAATTCGCGCGCCTGCACGCCGCCATTCGCCTCGTGCTCCCGCTCATCCCCGCGCTCGCCGCCAGCTCGCCCATCCTGGACGCGCGCCTCACCGGCTCGATGGACAGCCGCATGCACTACTACCGCGAGAATCAGAAGCGCATCCCGTCGATCGGCGGCAACGTCATCCCAGAGCCCGTGTACTCGAAGCGCGACTACCAGGAGCGCATCCTCGCGCCCATGTACGCCGACATCGCGCCCCACGACCCCGACGAGATCCTGCGCGAAGAGTGGCTCAACGCGCGCGGCGCCATCGCGCGCTTCGACCGCGACGCCATCGAAATCCGCATCGTCGACATCCAGGAGTGCCCCACCGCCGACCTCGCGGTGTCGCACGCGCTCTGGTGCGTCCTGCGCGCGCTCGTGCGCGAACGCTGGCAGCCGCTCGAGCGCCAGGAGCGCTTCGACACCGAGGCGCTGAACGCGATCCTGCTCGCCACTACGCGCGACGCGGAGGCGACCGTCATCGACGACCGCGCCTTCTTGGATGCCTTCGGCGTGCGCGCCAAGCACGCGCGCGCCGGCGACGTGTGGCAGCATCTCGTGGAGACCTGCGTCGCCGGCGACGCCGAGTTTACCAACGGGTGGGCGTCGGCGATCGGGACCATCCTCGGCGAAGGAACCCTTGCGCGCCGCATCGTGCGCGCGGTAGCGGGCGACGAGCCCGGCGTCGCCGCGCGACTAGCGCTCCCGCGCGAGCGCTTGCACGACGTGTACGCCGAACTGTGCGATTGCCTCAAAGAGAACCGGAGCTTCCATGCCGCGTCGTAGAGTGGGAATCGTGATCTCGTGCGAGCACGCGGGCAACCGCGTGCCCGCGAAGTACCGCGCGCTCTTTAAGGGGCGCACCGCCGTGCTGAAGTCGCACCGCGGGTGGGACCCCGGCGCGCTCGACCTCGCGCGCGCGATCGCGTTCGCGTGCGACGCGCCGCTCGTCGCCAACCCGACGACGCGCCTCTTGATCGAATGCAATCGCTCGCTCGGCCACGCGCAGCTCTTCTCCGAGTTCACGCGCGACCTCGACACCGCCGACCACCTGCGCCTGCTCGCGACCGTCTACCACCCGCACCGGCGCGCGGTGGAAGTCGCCGTGCGGCGCGTGCTGCGCCGCGACCAGTGGGTCGTGCACGTCGGCGTGCACACCTTCACACCCGTGCTGGACGGCAAGCGCCGTCGCGCGGACATCGGCGTCCTCTACGACCCCGCGCGCCGCTTCGAAGGCTTCGTCGCCGACGCGCTCGTCCGACGCCTTCGCGCCGAGGGGCTGCGCGTGCGCCGCAACTACCCCTACCGCGGCTCCTCCGACGGCCTCACCACGACGCTGCGTGGCCGCTTTCCAGCCACCCGCTACGCCGGCATCGAGCTCGAGATCAACCAGGCCCTGTTCCGTAAACCCGCTGCGTGGAAACGGGTTAGGCGCGCGCTCGGGGTCGTGGTGGGGAGCCTCGACTAAAGCAGGAAAAATTTTGGGGACGGCGTGTGATTCCCCGCGCCGAACCTGTTCTCACTACTAGAGCGGTCGCCTGCGCGAGTATCCCCGAGCCAGCGCACGATCGTGGAACGACGGAAGCGGGTCACGTCATTTTCAGGACGACGTGACCCGCTTTCGCTTTCGTTCGGGCTACAATGCGCCGATGCGACCCGCGATCGCCGCCGCCCTTCTCCTCGTCATCACCCCGTGCGCGCACGCGCAGTCGTGGTCGTTCGGAATCTCCGGATTCGTATTCGACCCGCCCGAGGACAGCGGCTACTTCTCGCCCATCGCATACGCGGACCGCGCGCGACTCCACGTGGAAGCACGCTACAACTACGAAGACCTCGAGACGGTGTCGGCATTCGTGGGGTGGAATCTCTCGGCGGGCGGCGACGTCGCCCTCGCGCTCACGCCGATCGTCGGAGTCTTGATCGGCGAAACCGACGGCGTCGCGCCCGGCTTCGAAGCCGAAGTCACGTGGAGGGAGTTCGCTCTCTACGTCGAGTCGGAGTACGTGTTCGACGTCGACGCGAGCGACGACAGCTTTCTCTACTCGTGGATCGAGACGACGTACGCAGCTGCCGCGTGGTTGCGGGCGGGAATCGTCGCGCAGAAGACCGAGACCTACCAGACGGGACTCGAGATGCAGCGGGGCTTGATGGCCGAAGTGTCGCGCGACGCGTGGTCGCTGGGAGCCTATTGGTTCAATCCCGACCGCAGCCAGGACGACCTGTTCGTGTTCTCGGCCGGCTACGTGTTCTAGTTGGAGCCTACCGCGAGCGCCGGCCGCGCAGCCGGTGCAGCGCCTTCCCGACCCACAGCGTGGACGACGCCCCCACCAAGCACGCCACGATCGCCGTCGTGACCGACGCGTACCCTTCGCGCACGTAGTACACGTAGCCGCCCACCGCGATCGGAAGGTAGAGGACGATCCCCGTAACGAATCCATTCGCCGCGACCATCGCCGCGGCTATCGGTTGATGAGCCGGATCATCTGCGCGTTGTAGCGATCGCCCACGCTCGCGCCCTTCGGCGACGCTTCTTCGATGCGCGCAAGATCGGCGTCACTCAACTGGATGTCGACTGCCGCGGCGTTTTCTTCCAGGCGCTTCACACTGCTCGTGCCCGGGATCGGGACCACGTCGTCGTGGCGGTTCAGGATCCATGCGAGCGCGAGCTGCGCGGGTGTGCACCCCTTCTGCGCCGCGACTTCCTTCAAACGCTCGGCGAGCTTCATGTTCTTCTCGAAGTTTTCGCCCTGGAAGCGCGGGTGCCCGCGGCGCCAGTCACCTTCGGCCAGCTCTTCCATTTTCGCGAAGCGCCCCGCCAGAAATCCGCGGCCGAGCGGGCTGTACGCGATGAGCCCGATTCCCAGCTCGCGCAAGGTCGACAGCATCTCGCCCTCCGGGTCGCGCGTGAACAGCGAGTATTCGTTTTGAATCGACGTCAGCGGGTGCACCTTGTGCGCGCGCCGCACCGACGCGACCGACGGCTCCGAGAGACCGATGTACTTGACCTTCCCCGCGCGCACCAATTCCGCCATCGCACCCACCGATTCCTCGATCGGAACCGTGTCGTCGACGCGGTGCATCTGGTAGAGGTCGACGTAGTCGACGCCCAGCCGTTTCAGCGACGAGTCGATGGCGGTGCGAATGTACTCCGGACTTCCGTTGATCGCCCGGCCCTGCGCCCCGCCCCCGCGCACGAACCCGAACTTCGTGGCCAGAAAGACGCGGTCGCGCTTCCCGCGAATCGCCTTCCCCACTTTTTCCTCCGAGTCGCCGTACACGTCGGCGGTGTCGAGGAACGTGATGCCCAGCTCGAGCGACCGGTGGACGAGCTTCACCGCGTCTTCGTCGCTCTTGGTGCTGCTCGTGTACGTGTCCGCAATGCCGATGCTCATGCAGCCGAGCCCGAGCGCGGAGACCTCGGGGCCGCTGCGGCCGAGTTTTCTATGCTTCATGTGTACCGCCTCCTTCTTGGGAGCGATTGTAACAAGAAACGCCCCACGTCTCTCGACGCGGGGCGTTCAGTTGGTGCGCCGCCTAGGACTCGAACCTAGAACCACCTGATTAAGAGTCAGATGCTCTACCATTGAGCTAGCAGCGCAAGTCTGTCCGTCGCGCGCGTGCGTCGCGCGACGCATGAGGAACTAGAACGGCAGATCGTCGTCGTCCGCGGTCGCGTTGGCGTTCGCGGTCTGCGGAGCGGGTTCGGACGTACCGTAGTCCTGCGAGCCGCCGAAGTCGCCCGCCGGCGCGTCACCCGCGCGGCCGAGCATCTGCATGTTGTTCGCGACGATCTCGGTCGACTGTCGCTTCTGTCCCTGCTGGTCCTCCCACTGGCGCGTCTGCAAGCGCCCCTCGACGTAGACCTGCTTGCCCTTCTTCAGGTACTGCTGGCAGATCTCCGCGAGCTTCCCCCACGCGACGATGCGGTGCCACTCGGTGCGCTCTTCCTTCTCACCGGACTTGTTGGTGAAGCGCTCGGTGGTCGCGATGTTGAAATTGGCCACGGCGGTGCCCTGCGGCGTGTAGCGCACGGTCGGATCGCCGCCCAGGTTGCCGATCAAGATAACCTTGTTCACCCCACTCATCACAAACCTCCCACTTTCGGGCTCAAAACGACGCCGGGCGGGACCAGCCCCGCCCGGGACTGCTCATTTATAGCCGAACCAGGTGCCGCGGTCAAGGCCGCTGCCGGAGGCCGAAGGAGCGCGTTGCAACGGGAACAAAAGGGATGGGGTGGATGACGGGACTCGAACCCGCGACAACCGGATCCACAATCCGGGGCTCTAACCAGCTGAGCTACATCCACCGTCGCGCCGCCATGGTAAGGCCCGCGCGCACGAGTGTCAACCGGCCGGGCGCTCACTTCGAGGTTGACGCGGTCACGGGGCCTCGCGCTATCGTCGCGGCGGGTCGAGTCAAGAGATCAATGGCCCCAAGGAGGCTCTCATGCGCAAGTCATTATTCGTGACGCTGGCCGTGGCGATGATCGCAGCCCTCGTCATCCCCCAACTGTCACACGCGGGCGGCGGTCCCAAGGATCACACGAGATTCTTCCTGCGCCTGACCGCCGGCGGCGGGTACGCGTCGAGCAGCGATGACGCAGCCGACGTGACCGGGCTGGTCGGCGATTTCACCGCCGCGGTCGGCGCCTGCGTCAGCGAGAACTTCGCCCTGCACGGCACGCTCTTCGGCTGGTCGCAATCCAATCCGGACGTCGAGATCACGGGCCTGGGTTCCGGCGAGCTCGACGGCACCTACAGCATGAGCGGCTACGGCGGCGGCGCGACGTACTACTTCATGCCGAGCAACGTGTACTTGAGCGGGAGCATCGGCGTGGGCTATCTCAGCATCGACACCGATCTGATCGACGAGACCAGCGACGCCGGCTTCGCCATGGACTTCTCCCTCGGCAAGGAGTGGTGGGTCGGCAACAGCTGGGGACTCGGAGTGGCCGGAGCATTCGGCTACTTCTCGATCGAGGACGTCAACGGCTGGGAAGTGGCGCTGCGCTTCAGCGCGACGTTCAACTAGATCCGTCGCTCTTCGAGCGTCACGGCGACGCGACTTCGCCCACGCGCTTGCGGTATGTCACCTGCACCAGGCCGTTCTGGTACGCGCGGGTGGAGTGGACCGACCAACGCGTCTCGACGCCGTGGCGCTCGAAGAGTGGAACGCCCTGCCCCAGCGTGATGGGGTGAATGGTCAGCACCATCTCGTCGACGAGTCCCGCTTGCAGGAGCGCGGACGCGATCGCGCCCCCGCCCACCACCCAGATGCGCCCGCCCGGCTGCGCCTTGAGCTTCTTCACGAAGCGCGCCGGGTCTTCGCCCACGAACTCGGCTTCCGCGATGGGCGACTCGCCCGCGCGGCGCGAGAACACGTACGCGCGCTTTCCCGGGTACGGATACTCGACGAAGCGCAGCGACGCGTCGAAGGTCTTGCGCCCCATCACGACGCAGTCGACCGAACGATAGAACTCCGCGTAGCCGTAGTCGTCGTCGGCGAAGAGCCAGTCGAAGGAATCGTCGAGCCGCGCGATGAAACCATCCAGGCTGCAGGCGACGAAATAGGTCACGTCTCGCATGGCACCTCCTACAATCCCATCAGCGGCGCGATGATATTCCACCGTGTAGCCGTAGCCGCGGTGGATTTGCAGCGCGCGCCGAAGCGCGCGAGCTGGCTAATGCTGAACTTCCCCGCTGCGGCCGGCGTCGACATGGCGACCTAGAAGAAGCGTTTGGCGAGAGCCAACACGCCCTGGCTCCACGGCACGCGGTGGGTGACGCCCGACGCACCGTGGAAGCGGTGTAGGTTGGCGAGGTACCACTCGTAGTTGCGCAAGAGCGCCTGTTTGTTCGAATAGCGCGGCTTGAATCCGAGCACGCGCTCGGCCTTCTCGATCGACACGAAGGATTCCTTCGACACCGTGCCGTAGGCCCACTTGTAGATGGGCGAGAGCCGCAGCGTGCGCAAGGTCGCGAGTGCCACCTTCATGGGAAGTTCCGGCAGCGGCACGATCTTCTTGCCGTGGCCGGCGCGGTCGAGCACGGCTTGGAAGTCGTTGCGCACGGTGTCGAATTCCTTCGCGCCCACGTTGAACACGTCGTTCACCGTGTCGCGGTCGAGCGTCGCGCACAAATAGATGGCGTCGCACAGGTCGGCGACGTCCATCAGCTGGTAGAGATTGTCGCCGCGCCCCGGGAGCGGGAAGTTGTGCCCCTCGCGCGCCCAATCGAACAGGAGCGCGAACACGCCCAGGCGCTCGGGGCCGACGAACGACTTCGGGCGCAGGATGGGGACGCACATCCCCTTCTGGCGATACTCGACGCACACTTCTTCGGCCTTGATCTTCGCTTCGCCGTACGGACCCACGCCCACCATGGGGTCGGTCTCGTACAGCGGGTGATGGTCGGGCACACCGTACACCGCGGTCGACGAGACGTGGATCACCCGCTGCACCTTGGCCTCGAACGCGGATTGCAGCACGTTGCGCGTGCCGTCGATGTCGGTGGAGAGAATGTCGGCGGTCGAGTACAGCGGGAGCGCGGCCGCGCAGTGCACGACGATGTCGACGCCCTTCATGGCGCGGTCGACGGCGGCGCGGTCGCGGATGTCCCCCACCACCGCCTCGACGCGGTCGCGACAATCGTCGTAATCGAAGGGAAGGACGTCGAGCGAGACCACCGAGTGTCCCCGCTCGAGCACGTAGCGGATTAGGTTGATGCCGAGAAAGCCGGACCCGCCGGTGACGAGATATCGCATCGCTGTGTGAACTCCTGGGTGAATGCGCGACGACGCGCGCGCGGCGGAACTAGTCCTGATACCCCTCGGCGAATTCGACTTCTAGAATCTCGAACGTCTTCATGCCGACCGGCAGCTGCACGTCGACGGTCTCGCCCTTCTTGTGGCCGATGAGCGCGCTCGCGAGCGGCGAGTTGTACGCGATGATCCCGTTTTCGGGATCGGTCTCCCCTTCGCCGAGGATCGTGCACACGCGCTCGTTGCCGGTCTTCTTGTCGCGGATCTTGATCTTCTTGCCGAAGGTGACCGATTCGACGGGAAGGAGCTCGTCCTTGCGCACGACGTTGGCGCCGCTGAAGCGCTCCTGGAGGATGCGCAGCTTGGCCGCGGTGAGGGCTTGCTTCTCCTTGGCCGCGTGATACTCGCCGTTCTCCTTCAAGTCGCCGTGCGCGGCGGCGGCGGCGATCTCCTTCGCGATGTCGTTCTTCAAGTAGCGATCGAGCTTCTCGATCTCCGCTTGGAGACTTTTGTAACCGTTCTCGGTCAGATAGTACTGCGCCATGCCAACCCTTCTGATCGGATCTTGGAGCCGGTGTATCGGTTGAGCGAACAACCGCGGAATTGCGCCACTCTACGTCGAGCCTGGAGGGCGGTAACTTTCGGAGCTATACGAGCTTACCATGAGCCGCGGGGCCACTTCAACGGGTCCGTTTTGGTTCGCGTCTTGCAACGCCCGCATTCGACCGTCGTGACGTCCCCTCGTTTCAATCGGAGGCTCTGAAATGAAACGGTTTAGCGTTGTGTTGGCCCTGGCGGCGATTTGCACGTTGAGCGCGGCCAAGGCCTCGGCCCAGGCAAATCTTGCCCTCCAAGGCATCGGTCTCAAGATCGGCGTCGTCGATCCCGAAGACATCGACGCCACCTTCGGCCTCGGTCTCTTCATGGACCTCGGCACCCTCGCGCCCCACTTCGCGTTCGAGTCGTACGCGGGCTACTGGTCGCAGACCGAAGAAGTGACCGGCGCGGAAGTCGGCGTGCGCGACCTCTCGTTCGGCGCGAAGACGAAGTACATGTTCGAGTCGCCCAATCCGACGGTGCAGCCGTATCTCGGCGCCGGCTTGGGATTTCACGTCCTGAACGCCCACGCCGACGTCGACGCGATCTACTTCGGCAACACCCTGGTCGCGCCCGCTTCGTCCGAGAGCGACACCGAGGTCAAGCTCGGCATGGACTTGGGCGGCGGCGTGAAGATCGATCGCGGCAGCCAATTCGCCTTCATCGGCGAGGGCTGGTACACGATCGTGAGCGACGCCAGCCACCTCTCGTTCATGGTCGGCGCCGTCTACATGTTCGGCCGTTAGTCACCACGAGCATCGTCGACAAAAAACGCCCCGCGAGCAATCGCGGGGCGTTTTGGTTTTCTGCGCACGCGTGCGTCGTGAGCTATTGCTCGACCATCTTGCGCAGCGCTTCGATGTCGGTCTGCATGTCCGCGGGCACCGGCCGCGACGGCGTGACGCGATTCGCGGAGTTCCGGTAGCCCTCGAGGAACGCGAGCGACTGGATCGCCACCGTCGACTTGGGCGCGAGCCGGATCGCCTTCTCGAGCAAGTACTCGGTCTCGGAGACCCAGTTCGAGCGCGGCACGTACGACTCCGACACGCCGAGCAGGTAGTAGGCCTCCGCCGTCGCGCCGTCGTCCTTGACGCCCGACTGCAAGTAGCGGTGCACGAGCGTGATGGCGCCGATGAAGTCGACCAGTCCCGCGCGGCTCGAACCCCGCGTGGACTTGTCGCGCGCTTGCGCGACCAGCGCGCGCGCCGCGGCCATCTCGCCGCCCTTGGGAACGTCGATCTTGAGCGACGCCAGTGACGCGATCCACGTCTTGGCGTCCGCGCGCACTCCCTCCGGCATGTCGGAGCGCGCCGCGAACTTCTCCAGCACCGGTCCCGGGCGCTTGGTGTTGCTGAGCGCGCCGATCGAAATGCGCAAATAGTTTTCGAACACGTTATAGAGCGTGAGGTCGTCCGCGCTCACGTACGGCGACGCCATCATGCCCTCATAGGTGCTCATGGCGTCGGCGAACTGGCGGCTCGCCACTTCGAGCTTGGCGCGCGACGGCGGCGGGAAATCCTTGGCGTTGATCGCCTGCAAGAACTCTTTGCCCGCCTCGAACGGCCTCGTCGCGGGCACCTTGGTGTGGCACGTCACGCAGTTTTCCGTGATCGACCCCACCACGAATCTCGACCCCGGGTAGTTCGCGGACTTGAACGCGGCCAGCGCGTCGTGCGCGTCGCGCGAGAGCGACTTCTTCATGAAGTCGAAGCTGGGGTCGAGGCTGCCGCCGTGCGCCTCGAGCTGCGTCGTGTTCTGCACCAGCGCGTCCAGCATGCTCTGGATCTCCTGGTGATTCTTGGGGTCGGCGTACGCGTTGGCGTCGAGGCTGTACTTGTAGACGTTGGAGAGATTCACGAACAGCCCGCGCATCGACGTTCGTGTAGTCGCCTGGCCGGAATCCTGCGCGGCCGCGACGCCCGCGAACACCATCGCCGCGTATGCGGAGAGCGCCACCAAAGCGAACCGGGTCTTCATCGATTTACCTCGTTGTGTTGAAGGTCATCCACCCAACCCAATTTGCGCGGCCCTCAAATTGTGGCGACCCCGCCAGGATTCGAACCTGGGACCAGCAGCTTAGAAGGCTGCTGCTCTATCCACCTGAGCTACGGGGTCGAAACCGTGCCGTGCCGCGCGATACTGCGCGCACAGCGACGCTCGCGCCCAGTGTAGCACATCGCAATTTTTTGATCTCGAAGATGTTGCGAGCGGAAGCCGCCGCGCCGGTGAGCCCGGCGCGGCGACCGAGTGAGCGAAGCCTACATCATCGCGGCCGGAGGCGCCGGTTCGTCGGCGCGGCCCGCGTTGGCGAGCGGCACGCGGATGAGCACGAACGCGATCAGCGCCAGCACGAGGAGGCCCACGAAGTACGACGGCGAGCCGAACACGCGCGGGAGTGGAATCTCCTTCCACGCAAAGGTGGCGGTGATCAAGCCCACCAGTGCCTCGCCCGCGATCATCCCGGATGCGGCGAGAATCCCGACGTTCTCGATGCGCGTGCGCTGCGCGGAGTTGAACCCGCGCTTCTCCGCCATGCGGTCGGTGATCCAGCGGATGCACCCGCCGACGAAGATGGCCGACGTGGTCGAAAGCGGGAGGTACATGCCGACCGCGACCAGCATCGGGCTCTTCACGCGCACGAGAATCATCGCGATGCCGAGCAGCACGCCGACGCCGATGAGCGGCCACGGCATGGTCCCGCCCACGATGCCCTGCGCCAGCGCGGCCATCAAGCCCGCCTGCGGCGCCGGCAATTGCGGGTCGCCGAATCCGATCCCGCCCATCTTGATGTTGCCTTCGTGGAGCACCATGAGCGGGAAGTACATCACGACGCTCGCGAGCACCACCGCGATCAGTTCGACGATCTGAATCGTACGCGGAGTACCGCCGAGGATGTATCCCACCTTGAAGTCTTGCAGGAGCTCGCCCGCGACGGCCGACGACACGCACACCACGGCGGCGACACCCAGCACCGCAGCGACGCCGCCCGCGCCGCCCACGCCGAGCGCCACCATCAACAGCGCGGCGATGATCAGCGTCGAGAGGGTGAGCCCCGAGATGGGATTGTTCGACGATCCGATGAGCCCCACGAGATATCCCGACACGGTGGCGAAGAAGAAGCCCGCGACCAGCATCACGACCGCCGCCACCACGCCGCCCACCACCAGGCCGGTCATCTTGATGTACAGCGCGATCATGAGCGCGAACATGATGCCGATGAGCAGGAACACGGTCTTCGACCCCATGTAGCGCTCGGTGCGCGCGACGCCGGCCGCGTCGGCCTTGACCGAAATCTCTTTGATGGCGCGACGCAACCCGCCGAAGATGCTCTCGCGGCGCCGGTACAGCGTGTACACGGTGCCGACCAACATGCCGCCGACCGCGATCGGTCGCACGATGAAGCGCCACACCTGCGCGGTCAGTCCGCCCCAGGCTTCTTCGCCCGCGCCCTGCGGCAGGAGGCCGTGGAGTTCGGGGCCCAAGAGGTAAATGAGCAGCGGCACCATCAGTCCCCACGCGAGCACGCCGCCCGAGAAATTGAGCGCGGCCAATTCGGGGCCGATGATGTAGCCGACGCCGATGTACGCTGGGCTCACGGTCGGGGCGGAAATCTGCGTGATGCCGCCCGCGGGCAGCGCCGCGTCGGTCGCGTGCGCACCGAGCGGCACCTTGCTGCTCCCGAGATTCCCCATCCGCAGCACGAACTCCTTGTCGGACGCGAACAGGCTGCACACGCCCGCGAAGAACGTCGCCGCCCCGAAGCCCATGCTGGTGAACAGGTGCTTGGCGGCGTCGGCGCCGCGACGGCCGGCCTTGTGGATTTCGCCCGCCGCGACCGATTCGGGGAACGGGAGCGTGCGGTCTTCGACCATCACGCGCCGGACGAGCGAGCAGAACAGCACGCCCAGCACGCCGCCCACGATCATGAGCGCGGTCGATTTCAAGTACGCGTCTTGCGGCGCGAACGACGGCCACACGCCGGCGATGAAGAACGCGGGCAGCGTGAAAATGGCGCCCGCCGCGACCGACTCGCCGATGGAGCCCGCGGTGCGCGCGAGATTCTCTTCGAGGATGGATCCTTTCCAGACGCGAAGGATCACCATGCTGATGACGGCCGCCGGGTAGGTGGCGGCGATGGTCTGTCCGGCGCGCAGGCCCAGGTACGCGTTGGCGGCGCCGAGGATGAGGGTCATGATGAGGCCCGGGACGACGGCGCGGAGCGTGAACTCCGTCATCGACATCGATTCGGGCACGAACGGCTGGTGTCGTGTTTCGCCGGTCGGCTTCGAGCCATCGGACATACGGAACACCTCCGGGATGAGTGGGATTGCGCGACTCTACCCGGCGGGCGCGGCGGTGTCAATCGACAGTCCGGACGGGCGCCAGCGACGAAAACGGCCTCCCGTGCGCCGGGAGGCCGTCTTCACGCGTCGAATTGCAGCCGTCGAGCTAGCGCGGTGTGGCGTACAACGCTTTGATCGCGCCCCACGTCTTGGATTCCACGACGATGGGAGCGTCGACCGTGATGGTCCCACGCATGGCGGCGAGGCAGTGCAGAATGCAGAAATACGAGACCGACCCCGTCGACGTGAACGTGTAGGAGAACTGCGCATTCGGATCCATCAAGCCCGAGTTGAAGAGCCCGCTGGCGGTGCACGAGTTTCCGCTGGTGACGGTGTGCTGCAAAAACGAGTTGTTGCGCCACACGACGGTGTCGCCGACGTTGACCGTCAACGTAGACGGGTTGAAGGTGGTCAGCGTGATTTCGACGTTGTGAGTGGCGGCGAGAACGGGCGTCGCCATCGAAACGGCGATCGCCAAGATGGTGAGCATGGTGCAAGAGCGCAGGCGCATAGGCCCTCCTTGTCGTCCGGCTGCAAAACGAATTCAGCGAAGGAAAGCGTAGCCATTATATCACTGATGGTGGCCGAATTTCAACCACCGTGACCCGACGGGAGTTGCTAACCCGTTGTTCGGGAATTCGTTGTAGAACGGGCTATGAGACAAGCACGGATTTGGAATATACTCTCGCGCGACGCCCTCTTTCACCGATCCGCCGACCGTTGAAGGAGCAACCATGCGAGCTTCTCTCCGTCTTGCGGCGGCCCTCACCTTTGTCTCCGCGCTTCCCGCCTTCGCCACCAACCACTTCGTGCAGATTCAGGGGACGACCTTCGTGCCCTCGAGCATCACGATCCACACCGGCGACACCGTCTTCTGGACCAACAACGACATCGGCTTCCACACCGTGACGAGCGGCAATCCGTGCACAGCGAACGGGATGTTCAACTCGGGCGTGTTGGACCCCGACGCGCAGTTCTCCTTCACCTTCAACTCGACGGGCACGTTCAATTACTACTGCCTGTTCCATTGCATCGCCGGAATGACGGGCGACGTGACCGTCGAGCAAGCGCCCACGCCGGTGCCGCAGCCCTCGCCGAGTGCGACGCTCGGGCAGAACTTCCCCAACCCGTTCAACCCCGCGACCACGATCGAATACACGCTGCCGACGCGCCTCCCGGTCGTGATCGCGATCTACAACTCCGAGGGTTCGCTCGTGCGCCGCATCGACGAAGGCACGCGCGAAGCGGGGTCGTATCGGACGCAGTGGGACGGCCGCGACGCACGCGGAGCGCGGGTCGTGAGTGGTGTGTACTTCTATCGCTTGGAAGGACTCGCGGGGGTGGCGCCGCGCAAGATGGTGCTGCTCAAGTAGCGGCACAAAAGAAATGGTCGGGGCGAGAGGATTTGAACCTCCGACTCCCT
>CAZLLI010000036.1:0-27654 GCA_964560355.1 uncultured bacterium
TCATCGTGTGGGAGGACGCGCGCACCACCACCAACTTCGACGTGTACGTGCAACGCGTCGACGCGAACGGCGTGCCGCTGTGGAACGCCAACGGCGTCGAGGCGTGTATCTTGGACTTGAACCAGCACAACCCCGTCATCGTCCCCGACCAGGCGAGCGGCGTCATCGTCGTGTGGCAAGATCACCGCGTGGGTCAGCCCGACATCTACGCCCAGCGCTTCAACGAGATGGGCGACACGTTGTGGGCCGCGGGCGGAATTCCGGTGTGTAGCGCGTCGCGCGCGCAGCAGGTCCCCGTCGCGGTGTCCGACGACCACGGCGGTGTGATCGCGACGTGGGTCGACCGCCGCGCGGGTTTGGGCGACATCTATGTGCAGCGCCTCGACCCGGACGGCAACGCCGTGTGGACGAACAACGGCGTCGCGCTGTGCACCGACGTCGAAGACCAAGCCGCCCCGGCGATCGTCATCGACCAGCTGGGCGGGGCGACGGTCGCGTGGGCGGACAAGCGCAGCGGCGCGTGGGATATCTACGCCAACCAGGTCGACGCCCTCGGAGTCCCGCTTCCCACGGTCAACGGCGTCGCCGTGTGCACGGCGACGGGCGACCAGACCAACCCCACCATCGCGTACAGCGGAATCGTCCTTTCGGGCAGCGATGCCATCATCGCGTGGGAAGACACCCGCGCCGGCAACTCCGACATCTACGCGGCACTGTTCGAGTTTGGCGGCTTCGTGGGATGGGCGACCGACGGCGTGCCGCTGTGCACGGCGCCCTTGGCTCAAGTGAAGCCCGTCGCTGCGTACGATCTGGACGACGGCGTCATCGTCGTGTGGCAAGACCAGCGCCCGAATTTCCACACCGATGTTTACGCACAGCGCGTGGACGTCAACGGAAGCCCCCAGTGGGAGACGAATGGGTTGAAGATATGCGGCGCCACCGGCAGTCAATACGATCCTGTGATTGCATCGTCGGAGTTGGGCGCCGGCATCGTCGCGTGGGAAGACATGCGCACCGGAAGCTACGACGTCTACGCGCAGGTCGCGATGGGTCCGCCCACCGCGGTCGCCATCGCGTCGTTCGACGCCGCCGCGAAGGGCGGCGTGGTGACGCTGCGCGCGGAATTTCGCTCCGATATGCGCGTCGAGCGCGTGAATGTGTACCGCGCGCTCGCGAGTGGGGAACTGCGACGGCTGGAAGGCGTCGACGGCTCCTTCGGCGGCGGATTCGAGTACGTCGACGAGAGCGTGCTGCCCGGGCAGACGTATCGCTACCAGATCGGCGTCGTGGACGCGGACGGCGAATTCTTCTCGGGCGTCGAAACGGTGTCGGTCGCGAGGCTTGCGCTATCGCTCGAACAGAACCGGCCCAACCCGTTCAACCCGTCGACCACCATCTGGTACGTGGTCCCGGAGCGCGCGTCGGTGACGCTCTCGATCTTCGACGCGAGCGGGAGACACATTCGCACGTTGGTGAACCGCATCGAGGACCCCGGCACGCACGCGGAATTGTGGGATGGCCGCGACGACCGCGGTGTCGCGCAGAGCTCGGGCGTTTACTTCTACCAATTGCAGGCGGGGAATCACGTCGAAGCGCGGAAGATGGTGCTCCTCAAGTAGGCGCGCGGCTGGATTTCGAAAGCCGGTTCGTGTATAATCATGCGGCCTGATCCCGCAGCAGTACCTTCGAGCATTCGGTGTCGCTCGCGGCACCACCGACAACCAAGGAGAGGTACGATGAAGATTTGCGCTACCATTCTGTTTCTGGCCGCTTTCGCCGTTCCCGCGAGCGCTGCCATCATCCACAACGAGGCCGTCGACGGCGATCTCGCGACCAACCCCGCGGCCCCGACGCCGGTCGTCTTCGCGGTCGGCGGCAACACGATCATCGGCACGACGGGCAACCCGTCGGGCACGGTCGACCGCGACTACATCACGTTCACCATCCCGCCCGGCCAGATCCTCCTGGGCCTGACCTTGCACGCGCTGGCGCCGGACAACATCGCGTTCGCGTCGTTCAACGCGGGGACCACCAGCGTGGTGCCAAGTGGTGCGACCATCGGGTTCTTCCTGTCGGGGATTCACATCAGCGCCGCCGACGTGGGGGCGAACTTGATGATCAATTTCTCGACCCTGTCGGTCACCACCAATCAGTTGCCGACGCCCGACCTGGGCCCGGGTGACTACTGCTTCCTGATCCAGCAAACCAGCCCGATCACGCAGGAGTACACGCTCGAGTTCATCATCGCGGCGCCGGTTTCGACCGAAGCGTCGACGTGGGGCGGCGTCAAGGCGTTGTACCGCTAACGCCTTTCGTCGCGCGCGACTTTTTCGAAGCCCCGGTCGCCGAGTTGAGCTAGACTCGGCCGCCGGGGCTTCGACCATTTTATGAGCACGCGTTCCTTCCGGCGCATCGAGAGCGAAGACAATCGCCTCTTCAAACAGCTCGCCCAGACGCTGACGGGCCGCGGCATCCGCAAGCACGACGCCGCGCTCGTCGCCGGCTCCAAGATCATCGCCGACATTCTGCGGGCGTCGCCTCGCATCGCGCAGGCGTGGATCGCCGCGCCCAAGATGGCGCCGCCGCCGGCCGATCTCCCCGCGCACGCCGCGTGGTACGAATTGGCTCCGCGCTTGTTCAAGAAGCTCGACGTCAACGGCACCGGCGCGCCGCTCTTGTGGGTGACGCCGCCCGCGCTCGCGACGTGGCTGCCGAAGGACGGATTCGCGCCGGGCTGCACCGTGCTGGTTCCGTTCCAAGACCCGGAGAACGTCGGCGCGGTGATTCGCTCCGCGGTCGCGTTCGGAGCGACCCACGTCGTCCTCTTGGAAGAAGCGGCGCACCCGTACCACCCGAAGGCGCTGCGCGCGTCGGGCGGTGCGGTATTCCTGGCGACGCTTCGCCGGGGCCCGTCGCTGCGCGCGCTCGACGAAGCGCTCCCCATCGTCGCGCTGTCGGCGGAAGGCGCCGACGTGGCCGGCTTCGAATTCCCGCCGCGCTTCGGGCTCTTGCCCGGCGTCGAAGGGCCGGGGCTTCCCGAGCGCTTTCGCAAGCACGCGCTTTCCATTCCGATATCGGGTGCGGTAGAGTCGTTGAACGCCGCCACCGCGGTCGCGGTCGCGCTCTACGTGTGGTCGCGACGGAGGCGCGCGTAGTCTTCGCTCACGGCTTTTCGCCGGCGGTGGTACACTGGCCGCGACCCTTTGCGACGAGGTGAGCATGGACTTCGACAGCGTGGTCAAGACTCGGCGCTCGATTCGCGCCTTCGAAAGCGCCGCCGTCTCCCAGGCGGACATCATCGACCTCGTCGACCTCGCGCGCCACGCGCCGTCGTCGATGAACGGACAGCCGTGGCACTTCGTCCTCGTCTCCGCGCCGGAAACCAAGGCGCGTCTCGTCGACATCAAGAACCGCTACTGCCCGCCGTCGAAGAAGAACTACCGCGCGGATTTCATGCTGGGCGCGGCGTGGATCGTGGTGGTGTGCGTCGACCGCGAACGCTCGCACGAGCGCGGCCTCGAGAACGCGGTCGCGGCGACCACCGTCATGCTGCTCGCGGCGCGCGCGCGCGGGCTGGGGAGCGTGTTCATGACCGCCTACAACCCCGACGACGCCGGACTCGCGCGCGAGATTCGCGAGCTTCTCCGCATCCCGGAGGGCGTCGACCCGGTGACGCTCTTGCCGGTCGGACGCCCGGGCGAAACCCCGGGGACGAAGCCGATGAGCCCGCTCGAGCCGATGATCCATGTCGAAACCTTCTAGCCCCGACTTCGACGCCTGCGTGGACGCGCGGCACGCGGGCGACCGCAGCGTCGTGCTGCGTTACAAGAACGCGTTCCGCTTCGGCGCCACCGACGACGAGGACGCGCGCTTCAAGGAGTTCCTCGCGCACACCAGCATTCGCGAAGGCGCGCGCATCTTTCCCTTCTTCGAGTATCGCGGCGTCACCATCCACGTGCTCGACGAAACCACGCTCATGCACTCGCGCTCGCTCAAGTCGATCGACGGGTGCTTCACGATGGCGAAGTGCAAGCTCCACGGCTACCGGCGCACCGTGTTCGAGACCGGCGGCAACACCGGCACCGCGCTCACCGTGTACGGCTCGCACGCCGGCGTCGAGACCTACTGCTTCGTGCCCGAAGACAACCTGGAGATCCTCGACAGCCGCACATTCGAGAGCCCGCTCGCGCACTTGATCACGGTCGACAAGCCTGGGCGCGTGAAGCGCGCCGCCAAGCTGTTCGCGCGCTTGAGCGACGTCACCCACATTCCGCAGACCGGCTGGCGCTACGAAGCGTCGCAGTTCCGCGGCTTCTTCATCCTCGAGCACTTGCTCAAGCAGCGCAACTTCGACTGGCTGGTGCAAACCATCAGCGCGGCGTTCGGACCCATCGGCATCTACCGCGTGTTCGAGCGCTTCCAGAAGGACGTCGGGGCGCTGCCGCGTTTGCTAGGCGTGCAGCAGGAGGCGAACTGTCCCATGTACCGCGCGTGGAAGAGCGGATCGGCGTACGTGGTGCCGCAGACCGTGAGCTCGACCACGAAGCTTTTGTCGCGCGTCATGTACGACAGCGCGCCGCACACCTACGGCACCTACGACGACCTGCGCAAGCTCCTCACCGACCACCGCGGCGACTTGACCACGGTCAATCACCAGGAGTTCGCGGACTTCTTGAGCGGCGAAGTCGACGGGCGTCGCACCATCGAGCGACTGCGCGACCACGGCATCGACGTCCCCGACGGCGCCATCGACAAGACGGGTCTGATCGCGATGTGCGCGACGCTGCGCGAGATTCGAAACGGCACCATCGCCAAGGGGAGCCACGTGCTTTGCTGCGTGACGAGCGGCACCAACCGCCCCGACGGGCGCGCGACGCCCGACCTGCAAATCCGAAGCCGCGCGCCGGGAGGAAAACCGGCGTGAGCGACGCGACCCCGCACGTTACCCTGCGCGACGCCACCCTGCGCGAAGGCCTCGACACGCCCAACGTGTCGTTCTCGATCGAGCAGCGCGTGCGCATCGCGCGAGCGCTCGAGCGCGCGGGGGTGACGGAGGTCGAAGTGGTCGCGCCGAGCCGCGTCGAGCAGGACCTCGCGGTGGTGCGCGCGCTCCGCGACGCCGGCGTCGGCCTGCGCGCGTCGGGGCTGATCTACGCCTACGGCAAGGAGTGCGCGCGCGAGATCGAGCTCGTCGCGCGATCGCTCGACCACGTGGACCTGTTGATGCCGGTGTCGTCCGAACGCGCGCCGGAGTCGCGCACGGAGAAGACGCGCATGCTTGGCGACGCGCTCGCGCACGCGCGCCGCGTGAACGCGCCCGCCGGCGCCGGTTTTCCGCACGCGCTGCAATGCGAGCCCGAGTTCGTGCTGGAGATCGCGGCGGCGGCGGTGGCGGCCGGCGCGCGCCGCGTCGTCGTGTACGACACCAACGGCGGCGCCGACCCCTTCGCGGTGGCGTCCCTCGTGCGCTCGCTGCGCGCGCACGTCCGTGACGTCGACGTCTTCTTCCACGCCCACAACGACCTCGGCCTGGCGACGGCGAACGCGCTGGCGGCGGTCGCGTCCGGCGCGAACGGGCTCGACGTGACCGTCAACGGGCTCGGCGATCGCGCGGGCAACGCTCCGCTCGAACAAGTCGCGATGGCGCTGCACCTGCGGGGCTACGCGAGCGGAGTGCGCCTGGACGAGCTCGCCGCGCTCTCGCGCCTCGTCGCCGAAGAAAGCGGGGTCGCGGTCGGCAAGCTCGCGCCCGTCGTCGGCGAGTACGCGCTGTGGCACAAGTCGCCCAGCCACCTGCGCAAGCCGGGACTGTTCGAGGCATTCGACCCCGCGCTCGTGCGCTCCGACCGCACCATCGATGGCTCCTGATCCACCCGAAGACGAAGACCGTACCGACGTCGCGCCGTTCGAGCGCGCGGAGATCGAGCAGCCGATCGCCACGCGCTTCGAGCGCGTCGCGCGCGCGTTCGCCGGTCGCGTCGCGCTCTCGAGCGCGGACGCGCGCGTCTCGTATCGCGAGCTCGCGGCCCGCGTCGACGCTTTGGCGCGTGCGCTGGTCGCGCGGCGGGGGACGGCGCCGGAGACGGTGCTCGTCTTCGTGCGCGACGACGTGGCGTCGATCACCGCGCTCCTCGCGTGCTTGCAAGCGGGGAAGATCGCGGTGCCGGCCAACCCCAACCAGCCCGACGCGCGCCTCGCGCTCGTCCTGGAAGATTCCACCGCGCCGCTCGTCGTCACCGACACTCGCCACCGCGATCGCGCGCGCGCGCTGGCTAGCGGCCGCGCCGACGTGCTGGAACTAGAGGGCGTCGGAGCGCGCGCGTCGCACGACGCGCCGCTTCCACCGCCGCGCGCCGATGTCCCCGCGTACCTGATCTACACCTCCGGGTCCACCGGGCGGCCCAAGGGCGTGCTGCAGAATCAGGCCGCCGTGCTCCACAACGCGTTCGTGCACACGCATTTCTTGCACGTCACGCCCGCGGATCGGCTGACGCTCCTCTCGGCGCGCGCGACCGGTCAATGGATGACGGGCGTCTTCACGGCGCTCTTGAACGGCGCCGCGCTCCACCCCTTCGACCTGCGCGAGCGCGGCCTCACCGCGCTGGCGCGCTGGATCGTCGACGACCGCGTCACCATCTATCACTCGAGCGCCACCACCTTTCGCGACTTCGCCGATTCGAGCGCGGTGGACCTGCGCGCGTCGTCGCTGCGCGTCGTGAAACTGGGGAGCGAAGCGGTGACGGCGCGCGACGTAGAGCGTTTCCGCGCGCGCTTCCCGCGCGAGTGCGTGCTCGTCAACGCGCTCTCGTCGACGGAGGCCACGACGATCTGCCAATGCCGCGTCGACCGCGACACCGTGCTCGACGGCGACCTGGTGCCGGTCGGCCACCCGGTCTCCGACGTCGGCGTGGTGCTGGTGGGCGAAGACGGCGCCCCCGTCGCGCGCGGCGAGGTGGGCGAGATCCTCGTGCGCAGCCGCTACCTCGCGAGCGGTTACTGGAACCAGCCGGAGGCGACGCGGGAGGCCTTCGCGCCCGACCCCGACGACCCGCGCGTGCGCGTGTTCCGCACCGGCGACGTCGGACGCGTGCGTCCCGACGGACTCCTCGAATACTTGGGACGGCGCGACTTCCGCGTGAAGATTCGCGGCCAGCGCGTCGAGCCGATGGAAGTGGAAGCCGCCTTGCTCGGCCTCGACGGCGTGCGCGAAGCCGCCGTGATCGCGCACGACGACGAGCGCGGCGTCGCGCGCTTGGTCGCGTACGTGGTGTCGTCGTCGAGTTCCGCCGACGCGGCCGCGGTGCGCGCGGCGCTCTTGTCGAAGCTCCCGCGCTTCATGGTGCCGTCGGGCGTCGTGTTCGTGGGCGCGCTGCCGCGCACCTCGAGCGGCAAGCTCGACCGGCGCGCGCTCCCCGCCTGGCAGCCCGAGCGCGCGCGCGTCGACTCGTCGCTCCCGCGCGATCTTCTCGAGACCCAGCTCGCCGACATCTGGGCCGACCTACTCGGCAAGGTCGACATCCACATCGGTGATGATTTCTTCGATCTCGGCGGCGACTCGTTGCTCGCGGTCGAAATGGCGGTCCGGGTGGAGCGCGAGTGCGGCGTGTCCGTGCCGCTGCAAGACATGGTCGACGCGCTCACCATCGAGAAGCTGGCCGCGCTATTGGTCGGCCGCGAAGACGCCGCGCCGCGCGCGCCCATTTCGGTGCTGCAAGCGGGCGCGTCGAAGACACCGTTCGTATTCGCGCACGGCGCCATCGCGAGCGACGGCTTCTACTGCCGCGGATTGGCGCGCGCGCTGGGCGCGGAGCGGCCGTTCTACGTGCTGCAGCCGCACGGACTCGACGGGCGACCGCTGCCCCCGACCATCGAAGCGATGGCCGACGATCGCCTGGCCGCGCTTGGCGCCGTGCAACCGCGCGGGCCGTACCTCCTCGGAGGCTTTTGCGCGGGCGGCGCGGTGGTGTTCGAGATGGCGCGACGATTGCGCGCGCGCGGCGAACGCGTCGACTTGGTGGTGCTGATCGACACCCACGCCGCCAACGCACGCTTCCGCGCGTGGAGCCGGTTCGTCAACACCATCGCTCCCATGGTGGGGTTGTCGCCGTCGCAGAAGAGCGCGCTGTTCCGGCGCGGGCGGACGTTCCTGCGCGGGTTGAGGCGCGCGTCGCGCCGCGGAATCCACCAGGCGGTGCTGTTCGTGGTGAAGAAACCGTTCTTCGTGATGAATCGCGCCCCGGAGGCGGCGCCGCCGACGTCGCGCGCGCCCCTCGACGCGCGCCAGAAGGTGTGGCTGCACTACCACAACGCGCTCGAGGACTACGTTCCCGCGCGCTACGCCGGGCGCGTGGTGTTGTTCCGCTCGACCCACCTGGAGCAGAAGACGCCCGGCAATCGCACCGCGGGGTGGGAGCGCGTGTGCGATTCCTTCACCGTGCACGAGATCGCCGGCGACCACCGTACGTGCGTCACCACCCACGTCGACGACCTGGCGGCCAAGGTGCGCGCGGCGTTGGACGCGGCCGGGTGAACGCTACGGGATGCTCTTCAGCAGTTCTTCGTTGGTGGGATACTTCGCGACCAGCTTCAGCAACTCTTCGATCGCTTGCGCGGGCGGCAGCTCGATGGCGCGTCGGCGCAGCTTGTTGATCGCGTTCAGCTCCGCGGCGGGGTAGAGCAGGTCGTCGCGGCGCGTGCCGGTGCTGCGCAGGTTGATGGCCGGGAACACGCGGCTGTCGGCGAGCTGGCGGTCGAGCACGATCTCGCTGTTGCCGGTGCCCTTGAATTCTTCGAAGATGAGGTCGTCCATGCGCGAGCCGGTTTCGATCAGCGCACTTGCGATCACCGTCACCGACCCGCCGTTCTCGATGTTGCGCGCCATCCCGAAGAACTTGCGCGGGATTTCGAGCGCGCGCGAATCCAGCCCGCCGCTCATGGTGCGCCCCGAACCCGACCCGTATTGATTGAACGCGCGCCCCATGCGCGTGAGGCTATCCACCATCACGACCACTTCGTGGCCGCACTCGAGCTCGCACCGCACCTGCGCCATGCACAAGTTGGCGAGGCGCACGTGCGCGTCGGTCGACTGGTCGCTGCTGCTCGCGAGGACTTCGGCCGGAACCTGGCGGCGGAAGTGCGTCACTTCTTCGGGGCGTTCGTCGATCAACAAAACGACGATGCGCGCGTCGGGGGCGTCGGCGTGCATGGCGATGGTGAGCTCTTCGAGCAGGCGCGTCTTGCCGGTCTTGGGCGGCGCGACGATCAAGCCGCGCGTGCCGCGCCCGACGGGCGCGAACAGGTCGACGATGCGCATCGAGGTGTTGCCGCCGTCGCCCAGGCGGAAGCGCCGGTTGGGATTGACCGCTTCGAGCTGGGCGAAGGCGGTGCGCGACTTGAACGCCTCCGGCGAGCGCCCGCAGATCGACTCGACGTCGGAGAGCTTCGGCCCCTGCTTGTCGGATTGGATGGAGCCCGTCACCACCGCGCCCGTGCACAGGCCGAAGCGGTTGATGAGCGGCGGCGGGACGAAGGGATCGCCGCGGTCCGCCTGCAAGTTGCGCTCGGGGTTGCGCAGGAACGCACCCCGGCGCTCGATGATTTCGACGACTCCGGTGGCCTGGTTGGACATACGAGGTTTGCTAGCTCCCCGTGCAGTCTATCCCAACCCAGCGACTTAGGCCAGACGCATCGGCGGGGAGGCCGGCGGTGGCAGAATGCGCCGCCGCGCCAACTACGGGTGCCTTTCCGTGGTACTTCAGGAAGCAGGGATGCCTGCTGTTGTCTCAAAGGAGCGTAGTCATGCGAAACGGAACCCGAATCCTCCTCACCCTCGGCACCATGTGCGCGTTCGCGGCCGGCTGCAGCGACGACGAAGGCAGCCCGGCGGCGCCGACGCTCGATCGAGAAAGCAAACTGGCGGTCTTCACGTCGACGGTGACGTCGACGAGCGGCGTCGAGCCGACGCAGCCCTACGTCGCCCATGTGGAGTTCGGGGTTTTCGACCGGGACCCTGCATCCTTCGACGACCCGCCCGACGCGGTCGTATTCGGCGACCTCGAACTAGAGGACGATGAGTCGTACATGGCGCGGCCGTTCAATACCGAGCACTTGCAGGAGCTCGCCGAGCGGCTGACGGACAACGTCGATCGCTACGTGTATATCCGCGCTCGAACCGGCGGAGTAACCGCCACCCGATACGACTTCGAGTCGTTGATCTTCACGTATATCGACCCGTCGCGCCCCGGTCCCGACCTCTCCGGGCTCGACGTCACCGGGATCCGGGTCAACACACGGATCAAGGTCACCGAGAGCGGTGGCCTGTGGACGACCGAACTCACGTACGGGATCACCGTCGTTGGGCACTGATACGAAGAAAGGTTGAAATCATGCGGATCGATTCGAGAATTCCCGTTGTCACGACACTGGCGGCTCTGGCATTAAGCGTGAGCTGCGGCGACGACAGCACCAACCCCGCCGGCGAGCCCGTCGAGGAAATCGTACTCGCGACGTTTACGAGCGGCGGGAGTTCGAGTGGTCCGACCCAGCCGCCGCAACCGTATGGCATCGTCATCGAGATCGGGGTCGACGACGAGGTGCTCGACCCCTACGCCGAGACGGTCGACCCGCTCGTGCTCGGCAACAAGACGTTCGGCGACGATACCGACGTCATCGCGCGGCCATGGGACACGCAGGGCTTGGGAGTCATGGCGTCGCGCCTGACCGACGGCCTCGACACCAGCGGGTCGGTGTCCGTGCACACGATCGGCGGGGGTACGTCGTACAACTCCGGGCTGGAGTCGATGCTGTTCGACTACGAACCCGGACTGTCGCGCAACGGCCCCGACCTCGAGGGCTACACGGTCACCGGGCTGCGCGTGCAAGTCGACCTCGAGGTCACGGACAGTGGGGGCTGGTGGACCATTGCGCACGCGTGTACGCTGAGCATTCTCGGCCATTGACCCGTCCAGAATCCGGCTCGACGTGGGAAGCGACGTGGTGCAGAATGACGCGTCGTGGGACTACCGCTACGAATGCACCGTGACCATACTCGGGCACTGAGCGCGTCGGGATGACGTCGCGCGTCGAAGACATCGCGCGGGCCGGACGGCCTCTCCGTTACGCGCCGGAAGAGAAGCTCGGCGTCGTCGTGGTCGATTCGTTCCCCGCGTTGGGAACCTTGGCCGCGCTCCGCTTCGTCGAGTGGGTGCAGTCCAACCCCGAGGGAGTGGTCGCGCTCCCGACCGGCAAGACGCCGGAATTCTTCATCAAAGAAGTGACGCGCTTCCTCGAGCGGTGGAAGCAGAAAGCCGTGCAAGGCGAGTTGTCAGCCGCCGGGATCGACCCAGCGCGCAAGTGCGTCTTGAAGGGACTGCGCTTCGTCCAGATCGACGAGTTCTATCCAATCGACCCGACGCATCACAACAGCTTCTTCCATTACGTCAATCAGTACTATCTCGAAGGCTTCGGGCTCGACGCGGCGCGCGCTCTCCTCATCGACGGCACCCGCATCGGGCTGCCCGCAGGCAAGACGCTCGCGGACGTGTGGCCCGACGAAGAGGTCGACCTGTCGCTGCGCTACCGCATGGCGGGTTCGAAGCACGAACAACTCCAGCGCGACGTCATTCAGCAAGTCGACGAGTGGTGCACCGAGTATGAGGAGCGCATTCGCGCGCTGGGCGGCATCGGATTCTTCTTGGGCGGCATCGGACCCGACGGGCACATCGGCTTCAACGTGCGCGGGTCGGATCCGTTTTCGACCACGCGCTTGACCGCGGTGAACTACGAGACGCAAGCAGCGGCCGCGACCGACTTGGGCGGCATCGAAGTCGCGCGCAAGCGCCTCGTCATCACGATCGGGCTCTCGACTATCACCCACAACCCCGAGTGCACCGCGATCGTCATCGCCGCCGGCGAAGCCAAGGCCGGCATCGTGCGCGACGCGATCCAAAACGAGCGCCACGTGCGCTACCCCGCCACCGCGCTGCAGGCGCTCCCCAACGCGCGCTTCTACCTCACGCAGGGCGCGGCGAAGCGCCTCGATGCTAGGGCAGTCGCGGCGCTAGCCGCGACCGAACGCGTGAGTCCCGTCCAAGTAGAGAAGGCCGTCATCGACTTGGCGCTCTCGCTGCGCAAGCCCATCGAGTCGCTCACCGAGACGGACTTCAAGAAGAATGCGTACACTGCGGAACTCCTCAAGAAAAACGCCGGCAGCGCGCGTGAGATGTGCAAGCAAACCGCGCAGCGTTTGCGCGACAAGATCGACGCCGGCACGCAATTGTTCAAGGGCGCGAAGTTCCTCCACACCGAGCCGCACCACGACGACCTCATGCTCGGGTGCCTGCCGCTCATCGTGCGCCACATGCGCGAGCACAGCACGCAGCATACCTTCGCGACGCTCACCAGCGGCTTCACCGCGGTGACGAACCACTTCATGCTCGACCAGTGCGACAAGCTGGTCGAGTTCATGGAGTCACCCATGTTCAAGACGCTCGCGCCGCAGGGCTACTTCGACCCCGCGAATGCGCGCGCGCACGACGCCGACGTGTGGCACTACCTCGACGGCGTCGCGGCCGGACGCCGCTCGATGCTCGACGAAGGCGAGATGCGCCGGCTCTATCGCAACATCGCCGCCGTGCTGGGCGCGAAGGACGTGGCGGACCACGTCGAGGAACTGATCGACTACTTCGAGACCGCGTACCCGGGCCGCAAGGACCCCGACCACGTCCAGCGCCTCAAGGGGATGTGTCGCGAGTGGGAAGCGGAGTGCCTGTGGGGTTACTTCGGATGGAAGGGCGAATCGGTGCGCCACCTGCGCCTCGGCTTCTACACCGGCGACATCTTCCCCGACGAACCGACGCGCGACCGCGACATCCCGCCCATCACGAATCTACTGCGCGAAGTGAAGCCGAGCGTCATCACGCTGGCACTCGACCCCGAGGCGAGCGGCCCCGACACCCACTACAAGGTGCTGCAGGCGCTCACCGAGTCGCTCAAGATCTACGAGCAAGAAAGCGGCTTGGCCGAGATCACGATTCTCGGGTATCGCAACGTGTGGTACCGCTTCGACCCCAGCGAAGCCGACCTGTTCGTGCCGGTGTCGCTCAACATGCTCGCACTGCAGCACAGCGCGTTCATGAACGCGTTTGCGTCGCAGCGCGAGGCGTCGTTCCCGAGCTACGAGCACGACGGCCCCTTCTGCGAGCTCGCACAAAAGATCCAGGTCGAACAGTATCAAGCGGTCAAGACGTGCCTGGGCCGCGAGTTCTTCGACGAACACGCGAGCCCGCTCATCCGCGCGACGCGCGGTTTCGTGTTCTTGAAGCGCATGAACCTGGAAGAGTTGTATCGCCACTCGCGCGAGCTCAAGCGCACCACCGAGCGCGGCTAGCGCGGCGTCGTGATGCGGCTCGTCGCCGGCGCGAGCCCCCAATTCATCGTCTCGATGTTTCCGTTCGCGAAGGTCGCGCATTTCAGTCGCAGCTCGCGGCGGTGTTCCTTGGGGACGCCCGAGCGACGCGTCGAGATGCTCTGCGACATCAGCCACTCGGCGTTGTCGCGGTGGAACGGGATCACTTCGATCGCGTTGACGCCGGGGTCGGGCGTGTAGCCGCGATAGGTCCAATTCGCGCTGCCGATCGAGTCGATGTCCATGGACGGCGAGGTTGCGAACTGGACGATGGTGCGCGGGTTGGTGACGGTCAGGCTGTCCTCCGGGTCTTCCCAATCGGTGAACAGGAGATAGTGGCGGGCGTCGCTCGTCACCACGAACGCGTTCTCGCACTGTCCCCCCGTCGTCTGCGCGCCGACACCGCCCGCGAGGCGCTGCGTCGCTTCGATGAATCCCGCGCCCGCCCAGTCGGTGAGCTCGTCCGCGCTCGCGACCGTCACCACGCCGAAGCCGTTCGTGCTCTTCGCGGTCGCGAACAGGAGCCAGCGTTGGTGCTCGCGATCCCACATCACGAAGGGGTCGCGGCACTGGTGGTCGAACGACCCGCCCACGTCGCCCCACGTCGTCCACGGTTCGTCGCAATCGTAGATGCACCCGTCGCCGCTCGTGCCCGGGCAGCGATTGACGGCGACGCGCGTCCACGTGTAGAGGTCGCGCGAGGTCGCGAGACCGATGCGCTGCACCGCGTCGGCGCCGCTTCCCGCCACGCCGGTGTAGAACATGTAGTAGGCGCCGTCGAATTCGATGACGTGCGGCGCCCACAGCGCGTCCGCGTCCCACGCGCCCGCGTCTACTTTGAGCGCGACGCCGCGGTAGTCGAGGTCGAGGAAGTCGGTGGTTGTGTAGTGCTCGATTTGATTCGGGTGGTAGACGTTCTCGCTGTGGAAGAAGAGGTGGTAGACGCCGTCGCGGTCCAGAGTCCAGGTGTGGTCGGAGATCTCGTCGTCCTCGTCGTTGACGAGCGGGAAGTCTTCGTCGATCGGATTGCCGTCGCCGTCGTCGTCGTCGAACTTGGAGGCGAGCTGGGTCGGCGTGGCGCCGGGGTCGCAGCGTTGGAACGTCGAGCGCCCGAATTCGTCGTCGTCGCACGCGAGCGCGAGCGCCAGCAAGACCACCCATGCAAATACGAATCGCATCGATAAACGTCCAGACGGGGCGTGTCGATCGTAGCACACCGCGACCGCGCGGCCGCGTGCTACAAGAGGGGGTCGGGAAGGTGGACGCCCGACTCTTGCGCGAGGCGGTCCATTTCGTCGTTCAGACTCTGGTAGGCCGAGCGGCCCGAGAGGTCGGCAAAACGCGCGCGCAGCGTTTCTTCGGACTCTTCCGTGATGGCGGGCGCGAGCACGGTGATGCGGCGGTCGAAGGAGAGCTTCATTTGCTGGGCCGCGAAGTCGACCAACAGCGTGGTCGCCGCGATCGGACCCACCAGCAGCATCAACACCACCACGAAGCGCTTCTCCCAGCGCACGAAGGTGGTGTCGCTGCTCTTGCGACCCTTGCGGCCGAACAGGTGCGGGAACATCGCGCCCGCGCCGAAGCGCCCGATGAACGCGCCCACGATGGCGGAGAAGAGAATCGCGAACATCGCGAAGTCGAGGTAGTCGCCGCCGATCGACGCCTGCGTCGCCGCGCGGTCCCACACGAAGCGGTAGAAACGCCCGCCGTAGGACGGGGCGAGGTCGACCGCGAGCCGCATCGACGGCTCGATCAGGTACAGCATCACCACCGAAACGATGACGCCGTTGCGGAGGTTCTTCCAATTGGCGGCGGTGGATTCCATAGACGCGGCCGGAGGTGCATCATTCGTGCCTCGCTTGCGGGAGCGTCGAGGCACCCGCGACCGCGACGAGGAATCGCGCGCCCGCGCCCCTCATTATAGCGGGCGCAGAATGCGACTCCGGCCTCGTCGCCATTGACACCCCGCACCTCGGTATCGTTATTTCAGGCGAAGTTGCTCGGGACTGGGGTGCCTCTGCGTCCATGCGCGTTCCTTCCATAGTCGTCGCGACCGGCGTCGTCGTTCTCGCCGCGGTGTCGGCGTGCGGGCCCAAGCAGGCTCGCGTCGACGAGTCGGCGCCGCCGCCGGACGCGGTACTGTGGCCGCTTGGCGAACCCGTCGACACCATCACCGTCGCGCTCTTCGACGCCGTCGACATTGGTCACGTGTCCGCTCCCGAGAACGACTCCGAGCGCCTCCTCTTCCACCAACTCTCCGACGACGCGTATCGCATGGAGCCGGACGAGTCTCTCGACGACGGCGTCATCGTGTTGACCCCGGCCGCGTCGGACCGTCCCGTGCTCCGATTCGTCGACCGTCGCGGCGCGGACGCGCGCGATCTCTTGGAGGCGTCGTCGGGCGTCGACCTTCTCGTACTGCGCGATCGCGCGACCATCGATTACGCCGCGAGTCTCGGGCGCTTTCAGGATGTGCCGCTGGCGCCGTCGCGCGCGTACGTGCTCGCAGCCGCGACGCGCGCGTATTCCATCGAACGTGGGTATGTGCTCGCGACGCTGCCCGAATCGACCCGGAGCGCGCTCGCGCTCGACGCCGTGCGCAGCGCGTACGCTCACGCCATTCCGGAGGCGGAGTGGTCGCAGAGCCTCGCGCAGTGCGATTCGATGGGTGGGTTGGGGGCGCTCACGTCGGTCCTGACGTCGCGGCACATTCTCTACGACGCCGGCGACGCGACCGCGCGCGACCTCGCCGACCGCATTGCGTCGATCGCGAACGACCCGGCGAGCAAGGACGCCGTCGCCCTAGCCGGCGCGCTTCCCGGATTACGCGCCGACGTGCGCGCGGTCTCGGTCGGCGCCACGCGGCGCGACTTCGCCGTCAGCCTGACGGACAGCAAAGACTTCGCGTACATCGTCGCGGTCCCGTACGGCGCCTCGGAGCGCTGTCACGCCATCTGGAATCTCGTGAACTCGGCGCCGTGGCTCAACGGCACCGAGCAAGTAGGCGTCAAGGTGCTTCCGCTCGTGAAGACGCGCGCGATTGCGTTCGCGAGGCGTCGCGCGAACGGATTCGGGTTCGACGTGCGCGCCGACGATTCGGGGAGCCTCCGCGTCGTCGGCGTGGGGAGTCGAGATCGATGACCTTCCGCGCCCGTTTGCTCGTCGCGTTTCTCTTGGTGACCATCGTCCCGTTGGTCGCGCTGGGACTCTTGGTGCGGCGCGAGATGACGCAGCGCTTGACCGCGCAGTACGAGCGCCGCGTCGACGACTTGGTGGGCGTGGTCGAAGAGGACCTCGCGCGCACGCAGGGCTATGTGCAGCACGCGCTCGCGGAAGTGGGCGAAGGCGTGATCGCCGACAATCGCTTTCGCCGCGCGGCGATGACGGAGGCCCCCGACGAGCGTCGCTATTTGCTCGACTATGCGAGCACCGCGATGCCGATCGCGGGCTTGTCGATGCTGCAGATTCAAGACGAGTCGGGTCGCATCTTGAGCTCGGGACACTTCCGCAACGACTACGACCGCGTCGACGCGGTGACGCCGCGCCTGCTCGGAGCGGCGCCGAAGCTCAGCGCGCTCGTGTACGCGCGCACGCCGAGCGGATCGTTCCTGGCCTTGGCGTGCGTCGACACAGTCGCGATCGCGAACCGCCGCTTCGTGATCGTGGGCGGCGTCGAAGCGGAGTCGCGCTTCCTGCAAGAGCTCGCGCGCGACGACGCCATCCGGGTGTCGCTCGCGCTGCCCGACGACTCGCTCGCGACGCGTGCAGCCGCCACGCCCGGCGCCATCGTGCGCGAGTTGGCGATTCCGTTCGCCGACGTGGAGCACGACGTCCTCACCAGCGCCACCTTCCGCGTCACCCACGACACCGCCGAGCTGCGCGACCTTCGCGCCGGCATCGACCGCTGGTTCGCGCTCGCGATCGCGGCGGCGGCGCTGGTCGCGATGGCGGCCGCGATGGGGATCGCGTCGCGCTTGAGCAAGCCGCTCGTCGACTTGGCGGAGAAGACGGCGCGCATCGACTTGGACGCGCTCGACGTCGACTTCGCCAACCATCGCAAGGACGAAATCGGCGCGCTGGCGGGGACGTTGGGACAATTGACGTCGCGCCTGCGCGAGAGCACTGTGCAGCTCAAGGACGCCGAGCGCCGCGCGACCTTCGGCGACCTGGCGCGCCAGGTGAACCACGACATCAAGAACGGGCTCACGCCGATTCGCAACGTGTTCCGCCACCTCACGCAGCAATCGAAGGACGACCCCGCGCGCTTGCCGGGCGCCTTCGACGAGCGCAGCGCGACGCTCGACGCCAGCATCGCGTACCTCGAAAACCTCGCGACCAGCTACGCGCGCCTCTCGCGCCGCGGCGAGCGCCGTCGCTGCGACCTGAACGAGATCGTGCGGAGCGTCGCGCTCGATCGCAGCGACCCCGCCCGCGCGGTCGTGACGACCAAGCTCGCGGGGCAAGCCACCGTGTGGGGCGACGAGGTGTCGCTGCGCCGCATCGTCGAGAATCTGGCGAGCAACGCCATCGACAGCTTGCCCGACGGAACCGGCACCGTGACGATCACGACCGAGCAGCTCCACAAGGAGCGCGGCGAGTCGCGACTCCGCTTGACCGTCGCGGACACCGGAGCCGGAATGGACGCGCCGACGCAGGCGAAGATCTTCGACGATTTCTACACGACCAAAACCGACGGCACCGGCCTCGGTCTCTCCATCGTGCGCCGACTCGTGATGGACATGGACGGCACCATTCGCGTCGAGAGCGAGCCCGGCCATGGCAGCCGCTTCGTCGTCGAGTTTCCGGGCGCCGAGATGGCGTCGCGAAAGGTGGAATCGTAATGCCGCTCGTTCTCGTGGTCGACGACGTCAAGACGCTCGCCGGACAGTACGCCTACGACCTGAAGCGCCTCGCCGGTTACGCGACGCGGGTCGCGACGTCGGGGAAGGAAGCGCTCGACATTTTGATGATAGACGCCGTTGACTGCCTGATCCTCGACCTCGAGATGCCCGGCATGGACGGCTTCGAAGTGCTCCGACGCATCAAGAAGGACGGCTTCGACGTCCCCGTGATCGTCTACACCGGTACCGGCAACTACGACCGCTGCGTGCAGGCGATCAAGCTGGGCGCCTTCAGCTTCATCGACAAAGCCGAATCGATGGAGCGCGTCGCGCAGGAGGTCGCAAATGCGATCGAGCGGCGTGGGCTTCAGGCCGAGGTGACGCGGCTCAAGACCTTTGTTTTCGAGAGCGCGCTGACCGGAAACAGCGAATCAATAAGAGCGCTCGACGCGCAGATCACACGTGTGGCGTCAGCTTCGGAACCCGTCATGATCCTGGGCGAGAGCGGAGTGGGCAAAGAGCGCGTCGCTCATGCAGTTCACAAGCGTGGGCCGAGAGCCGAGCAGCCGTTTCTCGCCATTAACTGCTCGGCCCTGCCGGAAGCACTCATCGAGTCGATGATGTTTGGACACGAACGCGGCGCGTTCACCGGCGCCAGCGAAAGGCGGCGCGGTGTCCTGGAGGCCGCGTCCGGGGGAACGCTCTTCATGGACGAAGTGGTCGAGCTCACACTCGCAAACCAGGCGAAACTGCTCAGGGCTATCGAGCAGGGCGAGATCATGCGAATCGGGTCCGAGAAAGTAACCAAGATAGACGTGCGTATCATCGCAGCGACCAATCAAGACCCGCTTACCGAGGTGAAGGCCAAACGCTTCCGCGAAGACTTGTATTACCGGCTGAATGTCCATGTGCTGCGGGTACCGCCGTTGAGAGAGCGGCCGTCCGACATCCCGGAAATCGCGAACGAGTTGCTTTCATCGTGTTGCTATTCGAGCGGCATTGCCCGCAAGAGGTTCGCCCCGGACGTGATCGACGTAATCATGGCCTATGATTGGCCCGGAAACGTCCGTGAGCTGCGAGCCTTGATCGCCGTGATGGTTCTCGCGGCCGAGGGGGATGTCATTGACGCCAAGGCGATCCCGAAGGATTTTTTTGGCCACGCTCCACTGCCGAGGACCACGGCCCGCAGCTGGACTGAACGCAAGACCGAAGCCGAGCGGCAGATCGTGGTTGCCGCACTCGCCCGCAACGATGGCAACATAGGACGCACCGCCTCGGATCTTGGTCTCGCGGATCACGCGAGTCTGCTCAAGATCATGCGCCGCCTCGGTATCAAACCTACTTAATCGTGTCCGTGTGGACACAGCCACCCCTTTCGAGACGTGTCCACGTGGACACGCCCGTCCCGATGGCAATTCCTAACACGATCTGAGGCAGCCGGTTAGAGTCCTGGCCGCGCGCGGCAATGCGCTTGCGTTAGAGAAGTCCAGCGCCGCGCCGTAGTGGCGCGTGCGAAAGCAGGAGGACTACCCATGTTGAACCGCAAGCACATCGTTTCCGCGTCGAGCGCAGCTCTCGCGCTCGCGCTACTTGTCGCCGGTTGCGGCAAGGACAAACAGACCGTCAGTGATAACGCGATCTCCGCGAACACGGAGACGCATACGAATCCCGCGCCGGTCGTCGACGCGACGACGCCCGCGTCGCCGGACGCGCAGGTCGCGTTCACCCCGCCCTCGGTGAATGACATCACGTACGAGCAGTCGGAGACGGCGTTCCTCGAAGGTCGCTACGACGAAGCAGTCACGCTCTTCACGCTCTACGCGGAACGACGCCCGTCGAATCCGTGGGGGCACTACATGCTGGGCATGTCGGCGTGGAAGTCGGGACGGCTCGACACCGCCGAGCACGCGTTCTCGCAGGCGGTCGCGCTGGATTCGACCCTGGTGAAGGGCTATCTGAATCTCGCGCGCGTGTTGATCGAGGCGAGCCGCCCGACGGAAGCGATCGCTACCGTCGATCGCGCGATCGCGGTGGGCGGCGAAACGAGCGTCGCCTTCCGACTAAAGGGCAACGCGCTCCACACACTGGGGCAGAAAGACGACGCCATCTCCGCGTACCGCCAGGCCATCGAGATCGACCCGGATGACGCGTGGTCGATGAACAACCTCGCGTTCATCCTGATCGACGAAGGCCGCTACGACGAGGCGCTGCCCGCGCTCGCGCGCGCGACCGAGCTGCGCAAAGACGTGCCGGTGTTCTTCAACAACCTCGGCATGGCGCTCGAGCGCACCGGCCACTTCCGCGCCGCCGAAGAGGCGTACACGTTCGCGTCGTCGCTCACGGGTGTCGACGCGAAGTCGGTCGCCAACCGCGAGCGCGTGCGCGGCGTGCTCGAGCAGCCCGGGATCGTGCCGGTCGACCTGGCCGCGCTGGCGAAGGAGTTCGCGTCGGAATTCGCGAGCGGGTCGTCGGTGGCAACCACGACCGGTGATGAGGACGCGCTCACGTCGACGCCGGCCGATACGACGTCATCGGCGCAGTCACCGCGGTAGGTGGGTGTGAGTGGGCAAGGGTGTTCGACGCGATTTCCGCAGCGCGATACCAAATGTCTCGCGCGAGGACCTGAGCGGAGAACACCCTTGCCCCTCTCGCGGAGTCATTCGACGAGTCGAAACTTCCCCGTTCGCTTCGTCTCTTGGTGGGCGACGTCGTCGGTGACGGTGACGTCGAATTCGAATTCGCCCGGCCACAGGTGGTCGGTCTTCAAGAACACGTAGACGACGTCGCTCGATCCGTTGGCGGCGACTTGAAAGCGCGACGTCAGCGCGGTGGCGCCGTCGGATCCTCCCACGAGTTTCTTCAAGAATCCCTTCGGCGCGGCGGTCTGCGGGACGATGCGGTACGACACCGTGTAGCGATAGGCGCCGGCGTCGTCGGCGACGAGGTTGTAGACCTCGAAGTACACCGGCACCGACTCGGCGACGGGGTAGCGCCCCGAGGGTTTCGGCACCACTTCCAGCGCGCCGCGATTGAAGGGCGAGTCGCGCTTCACGGGCTCGATGCCGCTCGCGAAGCAAACCGTGCTCATCGCGAGGCGCCGGTCGAAGTCGTCGGGCGAGATGACGCGGTGGAACGACGAGAAGCGTCCCACCGTCGTGTCTTCGAGCGAGATGGCGACGTCGTAGAGCGCGGGGGCAAGCGTGAAGGGGAGCTGCAGCACCATCGTGCTGGGGGGGGCGCCCGGCGCGGGCGTCGCCACCCGCATGGTGTGCGCGAGCCGCGCGACTTCGGTGCGATCGCGATCGAAGACAACCGCGGTGGCGCGGTAGAGTCGCGTCTGGCGCGGGTCGCGCTTCGACGCGGGCTCGACGTCGAACTCGGCGTTGACGTCGACGCGATCGATCGCCTCCCCGCCGCGAAAGAACGCGACCTCGTAGTCGAAGGGCACGCGCATGGCGGCGTAGTCGAACGGGTAGACGACGGGTGTGTTCTGCAGCACCTCTGGGAACTCGAAGATGGTGCGCTGAAAATCCGCGTACGTGAATTCGTCGGATGGATTGGGAATGCCGAAGTAGCCGCCGTACACCCCCAGCACGACGTCGAGCGACATGAGATCCAGATCCATGTCGGGCATTTCCTTCCACATTCCGGCCGGCATGCGCCGGCGGTCGGAGCTGAAGCGCTCGTAGATGGGGAGCTCGACGTGTTCGAGGAAATACGAGTAGTAGCCGTTTCCGTACGCATCCTCGAATTGGACCGTCATTCCGAGCGAGGGGTAGAACCACAACTCGAGCGGACGCACGTACACCCCCGGCTGGGCGATGTCGGCCGTCTGCACGTCGGTCGCGACTGGAAGTCCGTAACGAATGACGATCTCGCCGCGCTGGTCCCACCCCGGCCACTCCCCGCGATGGTAGCGCTCGGTCGCAATCTCGACGCGGTGCTCGTGCTCGACGCGCGCTTCGTTCTCGGCGGTGGTGAGAACGGGATCGTGCATGCGCCAATACTCGTCGATCCACTTGACGCAGCTCGCCTCGCTGCGCATGGCGACGAGGTCCATCAGCTCTTCTTCGCTGAGCAGGTACTGCAAGGACGCGAGCTCCATCCGCGTGGGTGCGGAGTAGTTCCGGCACATCGAGTAGACCTGCCGACTCTCGAACTTGTAGTCGCGACGGGGAGCGTCGGCGGCGGCGACGGGGGATGACGCGGTGAATAGCGCGAGTCCCGCGCAGGCGACGAGTGCGCGGCGGAGGAGAATAACGGCGATCGCTGGGTGCGACACGAGCGTCCGTCCGTAGTTCGGGTTCAGTGGGATCTTGCCCCACTATAAGGAAGTGCGTCGTGGTCGCACAAGCGCTCGCCTCGCGACCGCATAACACGTTGTCCACCAGTCCATTGCAAACGAACCGTGCCACCCTGCATATTTCGGATGATTTTGTCCGGTGCGGGACTATACTCCCACTAGGAGCCCCATAGGGGCGAAGGAGGTTGAGCCATGAAGCTCATCAGTGGACAGGAAACTTGGGATCCGTTTCGCGACATCGACGACCTCGGACGTCGCGTGAATCGCCTATTCGGATTGACCAAGTGGAGTGGTGAAGGGGAAGCACTCACGATCGCGGATTGGATTCCCTCATGCAACGTCAGCGAGGATGAAAAGGAATACCGCGTTCGCGCCGAGCTCCCCGAAGTCAAGAAGGACGACGTCCATGTGACGCTCGAGGATGGCGTTCTTACGATTCAAGGTGAACGCAAGGAAGAGAAGGAAGAAAAGAGCGTCAAGTTCCACCGGCGCGAGTTCAACTACGGGAAGTTCGTCCGTCGCTTTGCCATGCCGGAGCAAGCGGACGAGTCGAAGGTTCAGGCGCGCTTCCATGACGGCGTGCTCGACGTGACCATCGCCAAGTCCAAGATAGCGCTACCCAAGACGAAAGAGATTCCCGTCGCGTAACACGAAAGAAGGGACGTCATGAAAGTCCCGCTGCAAATTACCTTCCGGAACGTGGCGCCGTCCGATCTGATCGAAGCCTATGTTCGCGAGAGGGCCGAGTCCCTCGAGAAGTTCGCCGATCGGATCGTCGGCTGCCGGGTCGTCATCGAGAGCCCGCACCGCCATCACCGGCGAGGGCAGCTCTTTCATGTGCGCGTTGAAGTGGCGGTTCCCGGCGAAGACATCAACATTCGCCGGGATCCCGCCGCCGACCACGCGCACGAAGATGTATTCGTCGCCGTCCGCGATGCATTCGCGGCCGCGCGCCGGCGCCTGCAAGATCAAGTGCGACGCCGTCGCGGCGACGTCAAACGGCACGCGACTCCCATCCGAGCCGAGTCGCCCAGGAGATGAAAACCATGAGATTCGCCAATCGGGAAGCGGCGGCGCGCCAGCTTGCTCAGAGCCTGGTCGCCTACCGCGGAAAGAATCCGTTGGTGCTCGCCATTCCGCGCGGAGCGGTCGTGATGGCGCGCATCATCGCGGACGCGTTGGAGGGGGAAGCGGACGTGGTGCTGGTACGCAAGCTGCGCGCGCCGGGACACCCGGAGCTGGCCATCGGTGCCGTCGACGAGCACGGCCATGCCATCTTGAGCGGTTACGTGAGCCCATCCCGCGTTTCGGATTCCTATTTGGAGCAAGAGACCAAGACGCAGATCGACGCGCTGCGGCGCCGTCGCGCGGCCTATCGCCGGCCGGCGGCGGACCCACGCGGCCGGCTCGTCATCGTGGTCGACGACGGCGTTGCCACCGGCGCGACCATGATCGCCGCGCTGAAAGCGGTGCGCCACGGCAAACCGAACACGTTGGTGGCGGCGGCGGCGGTTGCGCCGCGCGAGACCTTCGAGCACTTGCAGGACTTCGCGGACGACGTCGTGTGCTTGCACGCGCCGGGCGACTTCGCGGCCGTCGGGCAGTTCTTCGACGACTTCCATCCCGTGAGCGACGAAGACGTCGTCGCGCTGTTGAAGAAAGAGCGGCACGAAGAAGCCAAGACCAAGATCGTCGAGGTGACGATCCCCGCGGGCAGCCAGTCGCTGCGCGGAACACTCGCGTGTCCGGAAGACGCGATCGGGCTGGTGGTGTTTGCGCACGGTAGCGGCAGCAGCCGCAGCAGTCCGCGCAACCGCCACGTGTCCGAAGAGCTCAACCGCAACGGCATGGCGACGCTGTTGTTCGACCTCTTAGCCCCGGAGGAAGATCGCGTGCAGGAGCGCCGCTTCGACGTAGCGATGCTGGGCGAGCGACTCGTCCACGCCACCGAATGGATCGCGGGGCGGCCCGAAGTGAAGGGGTTGCCGATCGGTTACTTCGGTGCGTCGACCGGCGCGGCCGCGGCCGTAGTGGCGGCGGCCAAGCTCGGCAGCCGCGTGTCGTGCATCGTGTCGCGCGGCGGGCGCGCCGACCTGGCGCTCGATGCGGCCAAGCACGTCGTGTCGCCGACACTCCTCATCGTCGGTGCGAAGGACTACGACGTGATCGACTTCAACCATCGCGTGTACGACGCGCTGCCCGAAACGAAGGAACTTTCGGTGGTGCGCGGAGCCGGGCACTTGTTCGAGGAGCCGGGGATGCTCGACGAGGTCACGCGCCTCGCCGTGGGCTGGTTCCACGCCCATCTGCACCATGTTTCCGTAGTGCAGTCGCCGCACGCGCGGTCAGGAGGCAGCCATGTCGTCACTACGCGTTAGAGACCTAATGACGGAGAAGGTGTACAGCGTGCGTCCAGGCGACGACCTGGCGCGCCTGGTCGACCTGATGGACGACATTCACGTGCGCCACGTTCCGGTGGTCGATGACGACCGCGTGATCGTGGGGTTGGTCTCGCAGCGCGACCTGGTGCGCGAAGTACTGCACGCGTCGCGCGCCCTCCCCTTCTCGGCGACGCGTGAGATGTTGAAGCACAAGAACGTGCGCTCGATCATGACCACCGACGTCGAGACGGTGGAACCTGACGCGAAGATCGAGGAGGCGGGTCAGATCATGCTGGACAACAAGCTCGGCTGCCTCCCGGTGGCGGAAGGCGACCGGCTGGTTGGCATTCTGACCGAAGCGGACTTCGTGAAGTACACCGTCGGGCTCGTGCAGCGCTAGCGCTGTTGCGCGCTGCACTCCGCCTGCGTGTAGGAGCGCTTGGCGATGAAGAGCCAGTCGCGGCTCCCGCTCGTCGACGGCTGCAGCCAGCCCGACGCGGACCAAATGGCGGGGTCGTTCGCGATCTCGGCGACGCCCTTCGAGTCCCAGTCGTTGTCGAAGGAGAACGAGCAGCCGTGCTCGTTGGCGCGATCGATGAAGGAGAACGACTGGTTGCCGCCCCAACCATCCAGCGTGAACGTGCCGGTATTGAGCGCGCTCGCGCCGGTCACGTAGAGGTCGTCGCCGGCGTCGCGCGCGCAGTTGTCGTACACGGCGATGGCGTTGGTGTAGGTGAAGTCGATGTCGAGCCAGCCCTGCGACGACGGCGACCACGCGCCGTTTTCGACCTTGCCGCCATACGCGCGACCCGCGATGTGGATCGTGTTGGCGGTGCGATCGTACGTCAGCGCGACGTACGCCGTCTCGTCGCCGTCCGCGTAGTCGAAGCTGAACGTGTATTCGCCCTCGCCCAGCAGGTCGTCGATGCGCAAGCCGTAGGTCGGCGGAACCATGTCGCCGTCGGGGTGGTCGTGGCACACGAAGGTTTGCACGGCGCTTTCCGCGAGCGGCGCTCCGTAGCGCAGGATGACGCCCTTCGCGCCCACCGCGTACGCTTCGCACGCGCTGCGCCCCCACACGCCGAGCAGGTTGACGTCGGTGCCGGCGTCGACGGTGCTCCACGCGCTGCCGTCGTAGTGTCGAATCGTTCCCAGCGAACCGACCGCCCAGATGTCGCTCGCCGACGAGCCCCACACGTCGCCGAGCGTCTGCGTCGTGCCCGACGGCGACAAGGACCACGTCGAACCGTCCCAGCGCATGATCGCGCCCATGTCGCCGACCGCCCACACGTCGTTCGCCGACGACCCCCACACCGCGGAGAGATTCTCCGGGGTCGCGGAATTCATGAACGACCACGACGCGCCGTCGTAGTGAATGATGGTGCCGCCCACGCCGACTGCGTACATGTTGTCCGGGCTCGTGCCCCACACGCCGAACAGATTCACGCTCGTCACCGTGTCCATGACGGCCCACGTGGTGCCGTCGAAGTGCACCATCGCGCCCGCTTCGCCCACCGCGATCGCGGTGCCGTCGTCGAAGCCGAACACGTCGGCGAGGTTGGACGATGTTCCGCTCAAATAAAGTCGCCAGTTGCGGTCGCGAAATCCCGCCGTGGTAGTTTCATCCGGACGGTTGTAGCCGATGATGATTCCGCCCAATCCCACCGCGAACGCGCGCGTCTCGCCGTCGCTCCACACGTCGCATAGATCCAAGGCGGTTCCGCTAGCTTTCAGATTCCACCCATCGGCGAGATGCGCGGCCGTCCCGACGTTGCCTACCGTGATCACTTCGTCGGGCGACCCCGAGACGCCCCACAGCGTCTGCACGGTCGGGCTCTCCATCGGGTTCCACGCGAAGGGAACGCTGCCGCCCCCGATGGTCGGGTGCGTGTCGACGGCGACCGGCGTTTCGCCGTCACGGCTGCACGACCACAGCGCAAACAAGCACACCAGAGTGAAAGGGAAGAGGGCGCGGCGCAGGTTCGTCGTCATCGGGAACACCCATTCGTCGTGGCGTCGGCGCCACGGAGGGATCGGGCGGTAAAGGGAGCGTTCGATTTAGCGATTCACAATGCTAGCATCGACGGCGCGAACACTTCCATCGATGTCGCACGCTTCCCTAAAGAATGTTCCCGTCGTTTCCCGGAGTTCCCCGTGGTGGAGCCAAACCCGCGCTAGCGCTCGAGCGGCGACTTCTCCTTGAGGTCGCCGGCGAAGAGCTTGCGCACCTTGTCGACCTTGGGCAGCGCCACCGCGCGCACGTAGCCCTGCATGGGATTCGCGCACACGTAATTCTGGTGGTAGCGCTCCGCGGGGAAGAACTCGCGCAGCGGCTCCAGCGTGGTGACGATGGGCTTCGCGTACAGGCGCGCCGCGGTGAGCTCGTCGAGGTACGACCGCGCGACGCGCTTCTCGTCGTCGTTGGCGTAGAAGACGGCGGAACGGTACTGCGTACCGACGTCGCTGCCCTGGCGGTTGAGCGTCGTCGGGTCGTGGGTCGCGAAGTGCACCTCGAGCAGCTTGCGAAAGTCGATCTTGCTGGGGTCGTATATGATTTGCACCGCTTCCGCGTGGCCGGTGGTGCCGGAGCACACCGCCTCGTAGTTCGCGGTCTCCTTCGACCCGCCCGCGTAACCCGACACCGCGTCGACGACGCCCTCGAGCTCCTCGAACACCGCTTCGACGCACCAGAAACACCCGCCCGCGAACACCGCGGTGGCACGA
>CAZLLI010000037.1:0-26919 GCA_964560355.1 uncultured bacterium
ACCTCGCGTCCGGCGATGATCAAGTGGCGAACTTGCGACTCGATCGCGAGCGGATTGCCGTCGGTGACGATCACGTTCGCGATCTTGCCCGCCTCGATCGACCCCAGCTTGTCGGCGACGCCGAAGATCTCCGCCGGCGACAGCGTCACCGCGCGCAGTGCGTCCTCTTCCGACAACCCGAAGCCCGTCGCCATCTCCGCCTCGTACGGCACCGTGCGCGCGCCGTGCGGACCTTCGGGGCCGAAGCCGCCGCCGGCGCCCGACGCGAACGCGATGCGCACGCCCGCGGCGCGCAAGAGCCCCGGGTTCGCGTAGGGCTGGTCGTACTCGTCGTCCTCTTCGCGCGGGAGACTCTGCGTGCGCCCCAGAATTACGGGGATGCTCTTCTTCGCCAGCGTGTCCTTGACCTTCCACGCCTCGCCGCCGCCCGCGAGCACCATCTTCAACCCGTACTCTTCCGCGAACGCGATCGCATCCTCGATGTCGCGCTTGCGGTCCGCCAGGATGACGACCGGCTTCTTGCCGTCGAGGCACGTCGCCAGCGCGGCCAGCTTCTGGTCTGCGTGCGCGCGCGAGTGCTCGGCGCCTTCGGCCTGTCGGTAGTGGCGCGCGGCTTCGAACCACTCGCGCAACTCGTTCTGCTTCTTCTGCGCCTCTTCCTTGGCGTCGTTGAAGGGCGTGTCCTTGAAGCTGAAGGTGACCGCGTCGAAGCGGCGCGTCACGATGCCGGGCCAGTTGATGACGACCGCGACCGCGGGGTCGATCGCCATCTCGTCGACGGTCCAGCCGTCGAGCTCGACCAGCGCCGCGCGCCCCGCGATGACGCCGTCGCGCGCGGTGCGTGGCGCGACGATCGCGTGCGTGATCCCGTTCGCGCGCGTGACCGGAATCACTTCGCTCGCGGGATGGATGGCGGTGGCTGCTTCCAGGTGCGGGTTGTACATGCCCATTTCAGAGACGTCGTTGGTGGCCGACACCGCGTCGACTTCGACCAGGCCGAGCGAGCTCAAGGCGTCGCACAGTCCCGGGTAGACGTGGAGGCCGGTGGCGTCGATGCGCTTGGCGTCCGACGGCACGACCGCGTCGGGACCGACCGCCGTGATGACGCCGTTCGCGATGACGACGCGTCCGATGAAGGGCGCGCCGCTCACCGGGTGCACGGTGCCGCCGTCGATGACCAGCACGTCCGCGGCGAATGCCGCGGAGCAAAGCGCGCACAATCCGGCAGCCAGAACGTTTCGAATCATCGAGTTCATTATTCATCACCTTCCGAGCACGAATAGGGCGCGTCGGCCCAGCGCACTTCCGGGGACGGGGCGGAGAGCGACGAGCCGCTCCCCACTTTCGTGTCCGCCTTGTCGCCGGACTTCGATTTGGTCTGCATGCGGTCCTTCATCGCGACCACGGTGGCCTGGCGCGCGTGGTCGGTCTGAATGTCGAAATAGAGGTCGCCGTCGACGAAGGTCTTCTGTACCACCGACTGGATGGCGAGCGGGTTGCCGTCGTACAGCACCAGGTCGGCGTCCTTGCCCACTTCGATCGAGCCCACGCGGTTGTCGATGCGCAGTTGCTTGGCCGGGTTGAGCGTCACCATCTTGATGGCGTCGGCTTCGCTCATGCCGCCCCACTTCACCGCCTTGCCCGCTTCCTGGTTCAGGTGGCGCATCTCTTCGCCGCTGTCGGAATTGATCGACACGACGACGCCGCGCTCGGTCATGAGAGCGGCGTTGTACGGAATCGCTTCGTACGCTTCGACCTTGTAGCCCCACCAGTCGGAGAAGGTCGACGCGCCCGCGCCATGGGCCGCGATCTCGTCGGCGATCTTGTAGCCCTCGAGCACGTGCTGCAGCGTCGCGACTTGAAAGCCGAACGAGTCCGCGAGATCCATGAGCTGCACGATTTCGTCGGCGCGGTAGCAGTGCGAATGCACCAGGCGCTCGCCCTCGAGAATCTGCACCAGCGCTTCCATCTCGAGGTCCTTGCGCGGGAGCGTGGGCTTGATGCCGTTGCGCGCGCCCGCCTTGTAGTCCGACCACTCGCGCTGGTAGTCCTGCGCCTCCACGAATGCTTCGCGAATGACATCCATGACGCCCATGCGCGTTTGCGGATAGCGCGCCGGCACGCCGTTCGCGGCCGCGTTGAAGTTGGAGCGCTTTGGATTCTCGCCGAGCGCGAACTTGATTCCCGGCGGCGCGCCTTGGAACTTCAAGCCTTCCGCGTTCGCGCCCCAGCGCAGCTTGATGACTTGGTTCTGTCCGCCGATCGGATTCGCGCTGCCGTGGAGGAGGTTGGCGCTGGTGACCCCGCCCGCGAGCGCACGGTAGATGGAGACGTCGTCGGGGTTCAACACGTCGCCGATGGCGCACATCGCCGTCACCGCCAGCGTGCCTTCGTTGACGCCGCCCTCGATCGCGATGTGCGAGTGGCAGTCGATGATGCCGGGGATGAGCGCACCGCCCTTGGCGTCGATGACTTCCGCGCCGCCCGGGATCTTCACGTCCTTGCCAACCGCGCGAATCTTCCCGCCCGACACCAACACGGTGCCGTTTTCGATCACGGGACCCGACACCGTCCATACTTGCGCGTTGGTGATAGCGAAGGTGCCCATCTTCTTCGCGGGTCCTTCGTAAGCCGCGAGCGCGGCGCGCAACTCGGTGAGGGGAACTTCGTCCTTCTTGTCTTTCTTGTCCGCGCTGGCGTTGGCGTCGGCCTTGGCGGTGCGCGTGCCGGTGACGTCCATCTGCATCGACCCGCCCGACATGGTGCCGGCGACGCGCTCGCCGTCGACCTTGAGCGTCCACGACGACGTCATCGACTTCCCTTCCATTTCGCGCGTGGTCTTGAAGCGCAGTTGGTCGCCGCTCATGCGGGCTTCGTCCATCACGGTTTCGCCGCGGTCGCTGGTGATCTTGCCCTTCACCTTGCCGTCCTTGCTCATGGTGACGTCGGCCTTCATCTCGCGCGCGCCGCGCGGCGTCTGCATCGAGAGCGCCCACGTGCCGCTGACGTCCGACGCGGGCGGGTCGCTGGGCTCGTCGCTCTTGCGGTCCTGGTACAAGCGCCCGTCGACGAAGACGGCGCGCACTTCGGCGCCCTCCGCCCACGGCCAGTCGGACGCGAGCACGAGGTTCGCGATCTTGCCCTTCTCGATGGTGCCGAGCCGATTCGACACACCCAAAATGGCGGCCGCGTTCGACGTGAGCGCGGACAGCGCCGCCTCGTTGCTCAAGCCGGCGTCGGTGGCGGCGCGCACGCTCTCGAACACTTCGGTGGTGGTGGCGAGCCCGCCCGAGTAGAACGCGAACGGAACCCCCGCGGCCGCGAGCGCGGCCGGAGAGGTGGGCGCGAGGCGCCGGTGCGCGAGCGTGCGAAACGGCGTCTCCGCTTCGGGGTCGCGGTTGGGCTCTTCCTTCGGCCAGTTGAGATTGACCAGCACGGGAACCTTCGCGGCGCGCAAGGCGTCGGCGCGTTCGTACGCGCCCTGTCCGCCGTAGATGATGGTCGCGACGCCGATGCTCTTCTTGAGCGCGAGCGCGCGGTCGATCTCGCGACCGAGATTCGCGGGGACGAGGAACGGCGTCTTGTCGGCGATCGCGATCTCGAGCGGGTCGAGCGTGCGGTCGAACTCGGGGCGCACGCGGCCCTTGGGATCCTTCGCGTACTCGGCCTTGATCTTGGTGTAGTGATCGACGTCGAGGAACACCTGTTTGATGTACGCGAGCACGCCCATGAGCGAACCCGGGAACGTGCGCAGCTCGCCCGCGCCGGTGAGGTTCAAGCGCTGCGCGACCGGCGTCGACACCACCGCTTGGCGGTCGGGGTTGTTGACGAGGTCGATGAGCGCCGCCTGGCCGCAGAAGATGCCCTTCTCCGGCGTGGTGACGGCGGCGGTGAAGCCGCCTTTGCGCCACTTCTCGATCTTCGCGTCGTCGGCGAGTTGCTCCGCGGCACTCACCCACGGCGTGGTCGCGGGGCGGTCTTCGGGTCCCATGACCGCGGGCGCGGCACCGCGCGGCTCGCCCGACGACTCCTCTTTCTTCTGCGCGATCGTCGTCATGGCGTCGATCATGCCCGGGTAGAGCGTGAATCCCTTGCCGTCGATCACACGCGCGTCGCCGGGGATCTTCACGTTCTTGCCGACGGCTTCGATCAAACCGTCCGCGAGCAACACCGTGGCGCCTTCGATGGGCGCGCCGGCCCCGCTCACCACGCGAACGTTTTGGATCGCGTAATAAGGGGGCGGTGTCGGCGGCTCGGCTTCGAGCGCGACGGCCCACACGAGAACAATGAGCGAGAATGACGCGAGTAACACGAGCCGGGATCGGCTCCGGAGGAAGGATTGCATGGCGACTCCTGTGTGCGTTCCAGGTACGGTCGGAGGTTTGCCGCGAGGGCGGGGGACATCATAACACGTCCGCCGGAAACGCGCCGGCGGGCCCGCGGACGCGGCTCCGAAGGCCCCCTTGACATGCAATACTTCTCTTGCCTATAATACCCACGTGCAAATGGACGCAGTATTTCGCGCATTGGCGAGCGCCCAGCGGCGACGGTTGCTCGACGCGCTGCGCAAGCAAAACGGGCAGACGCTCGGCGAGCTGTGCGAACACCTCGACATGACCCGGCAAGCGGTGACGCAGCATCTGAACCGGCTCGAGGAGGCTAACCTCGTGACCACGATGTGGCGCGGGCGCGAAAAGCTGCACTACCTGAACCCGATTCCCATTCACCAGGTCTATCAACGCTGGATCGTGCGCTACGAAGAGCAGCACCTCGACGCGCTGAACGACCTCAAGAAGCGCGCGGAAGGAGACACCGATGGATAAGCCTGAATTCGTGTACGTGGTCTACATCGCGACCACGCCCGAGAAGTTGTGGAACGCTCTCATCGACTCGAAGATGACGCGGCAGTATTGGCAGCACGACAACGTATCCGACTGGAAGGTGGGGTCGAAGTGGGAGCACCGCGACGCCGGCAACGAGAAGGTCGACATTGTCGGCAAGGTGGTCGAAGTGGCGCCGCCGCGCCGGCTGGTGGTGACGTGGGCCTTCCCCGCCGACGAACATCGCCCCGAGCGTTACAGCCGCGTGACCTTCGAGATCGCGCCGCACAAAGAGGTCACGCGACTCACCGTCGTGCACGACCAGCTCGAGCGCGGATCCGACATGGAGAAGGGCATCGCCAAGGGCTGGCCGATGGTCCTCTCGAGCTTGAAGTCGCTGCTCGAAAGCGGAAAGGCGCTACCCCGCCTCTGGTAACCGCTTCCGCCGCGCGCGCGTAGCAGCCGTCCGGCACGGGCCCCGGGGACGAGATCCCAGGGGCCCGTCGCGAGCGTGCTTGGTTCGGAATTTGCACCTTCCCCGCACTCGCTTTCCGTCTGAACGACCTCTGTCCGCTCGTCGACCCGAGCGCAGTTTTCGGTGACGCCATGACCACGTTGTTGGAAGAGAAGACCACGCAGCCGGCAAAAACGACCGACCCCAAGACCGCCGACCGCCGCGAGGAGATCGACGAGCTCTTGCGCATCAAGAAGGCGCATAAGTTCGACGGCAACCGCGTGCCGTGCCCGTGCTGCGCGGTCGTCGTGGAGACGAACCTCAATCGCTGCCCGTTCTGCGAGTCCGACATCGCCGCCGAGACCGCGCTCGCGCGCGAAACGACGCGCCGCCTGCGCGAGCTCTCGGGCGAGCTCGACGCGGAGAATGCGCGGCGCGTGCGCGCGGAAGAAGCGCCCAAGACGCGCGGGTTCTTTGCGCGGCTGAAGTACCTGTTCGAAGGCGATCGCGCTGAAGAGGCGCCCAAGATCGACTCGTTCGCGCCGCGGCTGCTCGGCAATCTGGCGCCCGGCGACGCGTTCAAGGTGCTCGAAGAAGACGGCGCGTGGGTCAAGGTCAAGACGCAGTCGGGCGAGGTCGGCTGGGTCTACTCGACGGTCCGCAAGCGCTCCTAGAGCGAACCCCTTCTATTCCTCACCGCCCTCTGATCGTTGCCTCCCAACCCAATCCTGGGAAAATCAGACCTATAAATCCTAGTAATCCTTAGTATTCCGCAGCGATTCTACCCACCCATCTGCCTGAAAAATATTGGGTTACCCAAAGAAAAGGGTTTCTCCGGACTTCCCGCGGGGCCCCGACTCGGCTATACTAATAAAAGAGAAAGGAATCTGAAGTCCACAAATACGAGGCTGCAAACGTGACGAGAGAACGAGAATCCTCTGCTTCGCATCGCGCGCGTATCGTCGCGTGTGCGTCCCTGCTCGTCGCCGTGAGCGCGGCACATGCAGCCGATTCGATCGAGGTCCTCCATCGCTGCGCGGGCTGGACCGAAGGCACCGCCTTCTCGCGCCCGCTCGGCATCTTCTTCGACGCCGCGCGCAACGAAACCTACGTCGCCGACACCGGCAACCACCAGGTCGTCGTGTGCGACGAAAACGGCGGCCCACTCTATCGCTTCCATCACTACGTCGCGCGCGACAACGCGAGCGCGCTCGGCGAACCGAAGAGCATCGTCGTCGACGCGCAAGGACGCATTTATCTCACCGACGCCGCGGCCGCCTATGTCGACGTGCTCGACCCGACCGGCCGCAGCATCGCGACCATCGCGCCGCCCGACGACGACTGTGAGTCGCCCGAGAGCTTCGGGTATCTCGCGCTCGGTCCCGACGGCGTCTACGCGACGTTGTCGTGCCCGCTGCGCAAGGTCGTCGTGATCGACGCCGACCTGCGCGTCGCGCGCGTGGTCCAGCTGGCGTGGACGGAAGAGACCGAGCTCTCCTGCCTCACCGGCCTGGCCGTCGACGCGGAGGGCCGTGTCTACGTCACCGACGCGTGCGCGTCGACGATGGTTCAGGTCTACGACGCCTCCGGGAAGCTCGTGCGCGGATTCGGTCAGCACGACACCGGATTCCAGAACTTTTCCTTCCCGTCCGGTATCGCGCTCATGCGCGACGGTCGCATCTGGGTCGCGGATACGTCGCGCCAGGTCGCGTCCGCCTTCGACGCGGAAGGCAACTATTTGATTTCGCTCGGGGGCAAGGGTTCGGGCCTGGGCGAATTCGAGTATCCGTCGTGCCTGACGACGGACGGCGTGAGCCGAGTATTTGTCATCGAACGCGGAGGAAATCGTTACCAGTGCTTCCGTGTGGATTCAGGCAACGAAGTTGATTTGGGATTGCGTCATCACTGAATCGATTTAGGAGGTGACTCGAGATGCGCAGAATCTTTATTTCACTGGGCGCGGCTGTTCTTGCGATAGGCCTGTCGCAAGCGGTGTATGCCGGTGACTTCCATCGGAACGCCAGTTTGGTTTGCTCCGACTGTCACACCATGCACTTCAGCCAGCAGCACGGATACAGCCCCGATGGTTCGGGGTTGTTCACGCCTTTGGGCGGTGCAGGTCCGCATGAGTACTTGCTCCGCAACGAGGTGAACGAGCTGTGCCTCTCCTGCCATGACAACCAGAGTTTCGCTCCGGACGTTTACGGTCCGAACGCGAACACCTATGTCCGGCAGGCGGGTGCGCTGAACGAAGAAGGCGACGGCAACGAGGCAACCGGTCACACGTTGAATTCGACCAACACGGCTCCGGGCAGCAACCCTGCGTGGAGCAACGCGGACGGATTGAGCTGTGCCAACTGCCATTTCCCGCATGGTGGCGCCAACTATCGCAACCTGGCGGGGAACCCGGGCAACTACGAACCGCTCGGCCGTACTTACGCGGTTGTTTCGTACGTGACCGGAGCGCAGGATCTGACCAAAGACATTTTCCAGACCGCGGCGGGTCCGCTGGCGACTCACTACGCATACAACAACGTGCAGTTCAACGAGCCGAATGAAACCAAGTCGGCGTATGCGTTCTTCTGCAAGGGCTGCCACACCGATTTCCACGGTGACAAGGGCGGCGCGGAAGTGGGAGGCACCACGGGCGAAGAGTGGCTTCGTCACCCCAACGCCGATGCCAACATCGGCGCGCTGGGCGGCGGGCACTCGAGCCTGGCGACCTTCACCGGTCGGACCAACAAGGTCCAGGTCATGAGCGCGAGTGGTGTGATTCCGTCGGCGGACAACACGCCGTCGTGCATGTCGTGCCACAAGGGCCATGGCAACGGGAATGCTTTTGGTTTGATCTTCATGAGCGGTACTGGCACGATCGACGAGGAGGGTGACGACGGTACATCCGTTCGCGGCACGTGCAAACAGTGCCACGTCCAGGGTGGTTAGACGGATCGTCTAGCCTCTGTCCAATTGATGCCTCTGGGCGGGGGTGGGAAGTGCCGGCAAGGCCCTTCACCACCCCCGCGGTGCGAAGGTGGCCGTATGACGCAATTCAGGGGTCGTTGGTACGTACTCGTCTCTTCCGCTCTCGTGGGTGCGGTCGCCGCCGCGGCGTGGCTCGCGGTCGCGGCCGAACCGGTTTCTCCCCATCTCGATCCTGACCACGGCGTGCTGCGCATCAACGCGGCGTGGGCGCCGCGCGGCAGCTGCAGCCAGTGCCACGACCTGCACGCTCTCGAAACCGGCGAGTCGCCGTACCCGAACGCACTCTTCCAAGAAAACGCCAACACGTTGTGCTATTCCGCCGGCGGCGCGGGCCCGTGCCACGCGTCGACGCCGTCGAATTATCCGGCCGAAGAGAGCTCGCGCATTCCGTCGGGATTCCCCGACGCCGGATACTTCGAGTACAACGCGGGCGGGTCGAAGGTGTGGGGCGTCGAGTATCGCGACCGCTGGCCCGGGAGCGTCGTGTACGACAACGCCGGCATGGTGGGCGGCAATCACTTCTTTTCGCCGCACCGCAACGATCCCGACATGCCGCGCCTGGACACGGAAGGCGTCGGCAGCTGCTTGAACTGCCACAACGCGCATGGGTCCGACAACCCGTTCGACATGCTGGTCGAGTCGTACCGCGGCATCGGCGGTTTCGACGAAGCCGGTGCGCCGACGCGCTACGCGGCGTGCTTGAGCTGCCACTCGTCGTTCGGCCCGCCGGGAATGGAGCCGAGCGGGCGCTACATCAACGATTACTACGACGGGTCGATCAACGGCGGGAGCGCCGGGCATCAAATTCAAATGAACAGCGCCGTCGCGCTGTCGTGGCCGTCGCACATTCGTCGCGGCGACAAGATTCCGTGCTACGACTGCCATAACCCGCACGGTTCGCGGGGCTACAACAACCTCGGGCCCAACGCGTACGCGATCAGCGACCAGCGCCCGGGGTGGAACAATCTCACCGACACCAAGACCGATCCCGCGCAGAGCCGCCGCTTCTGTCTCGGTTGTCACATTCCCTCGGACGGGGTTCCGGGGTCGATCGTGTTCGAAGGCATCACCATGAACACGATTCCAAACGAAGACGGTCACGCGTCGACCGACCCGCGCGGGTGCTTCGAGTGCCACGGCGCCGACTACGCGTCGCCGACGTCGCACAACGTTCATAACCCCGGCGAGCCATGAGATCGCGCGCGCTGCGCGTCGCGACGCTGGGCGTCGCCGCGGCGCTGGTAGCAGGAGAAGCGGCGGCGCAACCCGGGCTGGGCGGGCGCTTCTGGCTCACGTACCAGAACGCCGACGACCCGCTGACGCGCCAGGAGTACTTCATCCAGCACTACGAGGCGTATCTGCGCGACCGCATCTTCGAGCAAAACGACATGGTGGTGACGTTGTACTTCGACAACTCAGACGACTTGCGGGACCACCTGACGTACCGGCGCTACCGCGGTAACCTCGATCTGTCGCACCGCTACTATACGTTCAACGCGCGCTACACGCCGCGCCAGGAAGTCACCGCGCTCGAGCTCGACCTGAACCGCGAAGTGCGGCGCAACCAGCTCGCACTCGACATCCATCTTCCCAACGCGCCCATCCTGCGGCTCTCGTACGACACCCGCACGCAGTACGCGAAGGACCTCGTCGCCACCGACATCCGCGACGTGCGCGGCGACATTCGCTACCGCTACCGCTTCGTCGACCTCCAGGCCAACCGCCTCAACTCGACCAGCGGGCCCGGGAACGAGCTGCAAACCGACGTGACCGGTGCGTCGGTGCGGTTGGCCCCGCTGGTGCGCCCGTGGCTCATCACCGACGCCGGCTACGAGTTTCGCTTGAGCGAATTCGACCGCGTGGTCGGACCGCGCAGCACGACCACCAACAACACCGTCACCGGCGTGTTGGGCGCGCGCTACCGCCACGTCGTCGGCGCCGTGCTCGCGTTCTCCGGTCGACGCCTTTCGACCGACGACGTCATCGACACCGAGGGCCGCGACGACAACGTCAACTTCATCGTGTCGTTCTTCGAGAACCGGCACGTGCGCCCCGAAGTGAGTCGCACCTACATTCTCTCCGAGCAGAACGCGTTTCGCACCGTGACCGACTACGCCAGCTTCCAAGTGCTGGCGGACGGACCGCTGCGCAAGGGAACCTGGGGGCGCGCGCAGGTGACGCGCCGCGTCGACATCAACACCCAGGGCGGCGTCCTGCCCACGCACATCTACATGGCGTCGCTCACGTCGCGCCTGCGCCAGGGCATCGACCTGCGCGCCGAGCTCATCGCCAACCAGGCGCTGGAAGACACCCCCACCACCGACCGTTTCCAGACCTCGTCGGTGTTCGACCTATACTTGATTCCGGTGATGGGGATGACGGTGACGCCGCACGTCCAGTACAACCACGCGAGCGACGACCTCTCCTTCGTGAACAACGACCGCAGCATGATGGGGCTCACCGTCGCCTACATGCCGCGCTTTCCGCGCATGAGCCTGGGGCTCGACGCCAGCCAGGTGAAGGTGACGAGCGGCGACGTGCGCGACGAGACCGCGGTGGCGGCCAACCTCTCGTTCATGCTGCGCGCGCGGTCGACCTTCAACGTGTCGTACGGGGTGCGGGAAACCGAGCGCTTCCTCCCGCCCGGGTCCGCCCCCCGCTCCGACCTCGTCAGCCGGGACGGGACTTTCAACGCCCACGCGCAAGTTTGGGTGGCGAGGAGGGCATCGATTTCGATTAACTATACGGGCGTCGACCGCAACCTGCAGGGCGACTCGGAGCAGCTTGCGGTCACCTATCGACAGGACATATGAAGCCATGACGAACTCATCGCACATGAATTGGCGGCGCGCGCTGGTGATACTGGGCACGCTGTGGCTTGCCGGGTGCGCGAGCACGCCGGTCAAGGTGTTCACGCACCCGGACGCCGACTTGTCGTATTACCAGAAGGTCGGCGTGATCCCGTTTCGCAGCCTGGCCGCGGACCGGCTCGCGGGCGAGAAATTCACCACCGAATTCACCACCGCGCTGCTCACCGCCCATCTGTTCGAGGTCATGGACTACGGCGTGTTCACCGCGCACGTGACGAAGATCATGGGCACGAAATCGCCGGTGGAGGGCGTCAGCGCCGACGAGCTCAAGCAGATCGCCGCCGCCACCGGCGTGCAGGGCGTTTTCGAAGGCTCCGTCAACGAATACCAAATGACGTCGACGCCGAGCGGGTCGTTTCCGGTAGTGTCGGTCGAAGTGCGACTGATCGACGTGCAGACCGCGACGGTAGTGTGGAGCGCGACCGCGACCGAGCGCGGCGGCCCCAAGACGCCCATCATCGGCATCGGAGAAGTCCACACCCTGGGCGAGTTGTCGCAGAAGATGAGCCAGTCGCTGGTGTCAAAGCTGAAGTGATCGCATGACGACGCGTTTCCGCATATCGATCACGTGGGCGCGCGCAGCGGTTGCCTTCGCGCTCGTGTGGGGTGCGGGGTGTGCACACGCGCCGGCCAGCTTTCGCGACAAGGGCGACGGCATCGCGGCCGGCGACACGCTGGCGGTGCTGCCGCTCGTCAACTTGAGCTTGCAGCAGAACGCGCCCGACGTCGTCATGAACGCTCTCGTGGTCGAGCTGTTGGACTTGGGCGCGTTCCAGGTCAAGGATCCGGGCGACGTGCAGCGGATGGTGCTCGAGAAACGGCTGCGCCTCACCGACCGCCTGCCCACCGAGGCGCTGCACGAAGTCGAAGCCGACCTGGGTGTAAAATATGTCATGGAAGGGACCGTGAACGGCTTCGGGATGGTGAACGAAGGCGGCGACACCTACCCCTCGGTGTCGATCACCCTGCGCATGGTGCGGTGTTCCGACGGGCGCATCGTATGGGCCGGAAGTCATTCCAAGCGCGGCGACGACAGCGAGTCGGTGTTCGGGCTGGGGCGCGTGGGCACGCTCGAGCAGTTGACGCAGATCACGGTGTCGGAGCTGGTCGACACCCTGCAGGAGAAGAAGCGCTAGCATGACGCGAACGCACGGAGATTCGCGCACGCGCCGCCGCGTGGTTGCGGCGGCGGTGCTGGTCGCGCTGGCGGCGCTCGGCGCCGGCGAGCCGCGCGCGGGGGCCAACAAGCCCGCAGCGCCGTCGGTGGTGCGGCTTCGCGTCACCCACCGCGTGCACGCGCAGTTCCAGGACACGCTCACGGTCGCGATGCACCAGCGCGCCACCGTCGGCGACTCCGACTACGACATCGAAGTCACGGAGTTCTACCCCCAATTCGCGATCATCGACTCCACCAAGCAAGTGGTGTCGCTCTCCGACGAGCCCAAGAATCCCGCCTTCCGCATCGCGATCTTCCAGGAGGGCAAGGAGACGGAGACCACGTGGGCGTTCTACGGCGTCGACATTCCGCACTTCGCGCGCACGTCGTACCTCGCGTTCCAGGTGCTCGGCTTCGAGTACCGCGGCAAGGTGATCGGCGACGTCGGCAAGAAGGCCAAGAAGCCGAAGGGAGCGAAGCCGTGACGCGCGCGCTCCGCTCGCTGCGTTCGCTGGCGGTGCTCGCCGCGCTCGCGACGATGGTCGCGGCCGCGCCGGCGCACGCGCAGCGCCGCGAGTGCCTCGACTGCCACGAGGATTTCAAGAGCGTGCTCAAGCGCTCGCACGTGCACCAGCCGGCGCGCGAGTCGTGCGAGACCTGCCACAAGCGCCACGGATTCACCCAAAAGCTCGTGCTGGTGAAGGACCAGCCCGACCTTTGCACGGGCTGCCACGAGGACGTGAAGACCGAGATCGCGAGCGGCGGCCACGTGCACGGCGCGCTTTCGGAGGGCGGCTGCACCGGCTGCCACGACCCGCACGCGTCGGACGACAAGATGCTGCTGCGCACGGTGGAAAAAGGGTCGACGCTGTGCGCGTCGTGCCACGCCGACATCGCCGCCATCGCGACGGAAAAGGACCTGCACGAGCCCTTCAAGAAGGGCGACTGCTCGGTATGCCACGCGCCGCACTCGTCCAACCAGGCGGCGCTGCTCGTCACAGCGGAGAAGGAATTGTGCGAGCGCTGTCACGCGGGTGCGGCGGGCAAGCACAAGGTGGCGGGCGTCGGCGAGTTCTCGTGCAGCTCGTGCCACGACCCGCATCGCTCGAGCAAGCGTACGCCGCTCGCCGCGCACGCGCACCCGCCGTTCGCGTCGGGCGAGTGCGACGCGTGCCACACGCTGAAAGACGGCAAGGTCACGGTCGCGGACGTCCCCGCCGCCGACATGTGCGAGAGCTGCCACGACCAGGAAGCCGCGCTGGTGGCGGGCGCGCAGAGTCACTTCGGAGCGTCGGAGATGAAGGGGCGCGGGAGCAAGGCATGCCTCGAGTGCCACGATCCCCACGTGAGCGGGCGGGCCGCGATGCTCGTCGCCGACGAGAGCGAGCTGTGCCGCAAGTGCCACGACAAGCTCCCGCGCAAACTGGAGCACGAGGGGTCGATCCACCCGCCCTTCGCGGAGGGCAAATGCACGTCGTGCCACAACCCGCACGGCGGCAGCGCGCCGCACAAGCTCGTGAAGGCGCCCAACGAACTGTGCACGAGCTGCCACGCCGACGTCGCGCGCACGCCGGGCAAGGGCGAGGTCGCGCACGCCGCCATGCAGAAAGCGACGTGCACCGACTGCCACGACGGCCACATGTCGACGCAGCCCGCGCTCTTGACCAAGGCCCCGGGCGAATTGTGCTCGAGCTGTCACGCGCGTGAGTCGTTCCGACACACCCATCTGCCCTATCAGACCGCGTCGTGCGAGGGATGCCACCGCAACCACGGTCACCAGAAGGGGCTGCTCGCGGGCACCGTGAAGGAGACCTGCGGCGCTTGCCACCAGCAGCAGATCGCGGCCTTGAGCGCGGCGACCAAACACCCGCCCGCGCAGGAAGACGACTGCCTGTCGTGCCACCAGCCGCACGGCAGCGCCAACGAAGGCTTGCTCGCCGAACCGCAGCGCGACTTGTGCTGGAGCTGCCACGACGTCAACGAGATCGTGCTGCACGCACCCAAGCCGACGTCGAAAACGGCGAAGCGCGAGGACGACGACGACGACGACAAGGCCGCGCCGACGCCTACGGGCAAGCAGCACGACATGGCGCTCCACCCGCCGGTCGAAAACGGCGACTGCTCGAGCTGCCACGACGCGCACGGATCCGCGCTGCCGTCCTTGCTCACGCGCACCGGCGATACCTTGTGCTACGGCTGCCACGCGCAGCAGAAGATCGACTTCGCGGCGGGCAACGTGCACCCGCCCGTCGCCGACGGCAAGTGTTCGACGTGCCACACGCCGCACGGGAGTTCGTTCGGTGCGCTCGCGACGAACACCGAACCCGCGCTGTGCACGCAGTGCCACGACCTCGCCAAACCCGAGATCGAAAAAGCGCACAAGAATATCGACGTGTCGGGCGCGACGTGCACCTCGTGCCACGCACCGCATTCGTCGTCGAAGGCGTCGCTGCTCAACGCGGTCGTGCACGAACCGTTCGCCGACGGCGACTGCGAGACGTGCCACGAGATCGCGAAGACGCCGGCCGGGCTTTCCAAGGTGAGCGCCGTGTCGGCGACGCTGTGCTACGACTGCCACGACGACAAGCAGTCGGGCAAGGGGCACCAGCACGTCGAAGGAGTGGCGTGCGTGACGTGCCACCGCCCGCACTCGTCGCCGTCGGAGCACTTGCTCGACCACCCGTCGACCTTGTGCCAGGGCTGCCACGGCGACGTGCTCGAGCCCAAGACCGCGAGCGCGACCACGACCGTGTTCGTGCACAAGCCGGCCGCCGCCGGCCGCTGCCGCGACTGCCACAAGATGCACGACTCGCCGGGCGCGCCGCTGCTCGCGAGCACGGAGAAAGAACTGTGCTCGACGTGCCACGCGTCGGTGCAAGCGCGCAAGGGCGACCGCACCCAGCACCCGCCGTTCGGCAAGGGCGAATGCTCGCGCTGCCACGAGACGCACGCGTCGACCGAGCCGCACTTGCTGAAGGACGCTGAAGGCGAGCTGTGCACGTCGTGCCACGGACTCACGAGTCCCAAGCTGACGCGGGCGCACAAGCAGGTGCCGCTCACCGGGCGCACGTGCGTGAGCTGCCACGACCCGCACAGCACCAAGGCCGCGGCCAGCAAGCTGGTCTACGAGAAGAAGCACCCGCCGTTCGCCGACGGCGACTGCAGCGTGTGTCACGACGCCGCCGGCAAGCCCGACATGGCGGTGTCGGCGTGCACCGACTGCCACGACGGGCAGCGCGGCTACGTCGCCGTGCACGACGCCCATCGCGGACCGGAACACGCGGGGTCGGTGGAGGCGTGCCTCGACTGCCACTCGCCGCACGCCGGGCATGACAAGCTATTGGTGCGAAGCTCGGAGCAGGAGACGTGTCTGCAGTGCCACGACCGCGGTATGTTCACGAAGAAGGTCGTGCACGCGGCGCTCGAAGACGGCTGTTCGACCTGCCACAACGTGCACGACAACAATATTGGGGAGCTGCGCGGCGCGCGCGTCAACGACCTGTGCGGCACCTGTCACGACGCCGCCAAGACGCACGCGCACAAGACGTCGGGTGTTCCCGACCCGCGCACGGGAGCGGAATTGAGCTGCGTTAGCTGTCACAACCCCCACTCGTCGGACTTCGAGCACCTGGTCCCGTTCGATTTCAAACGCGACCTGTGCGTGCAGTGCCACGCGACGGGGATGTCGCCGGACGGATAGAGGCGACGCCGCGCTGAAAGGCGTCGCCTCGTTCCCGCCTTCGGACTACTGCTTCTCCGGAACCACGTCCCACGGTCCGCGCGCGTCGATGAACATGACGGCGTCTTCGTTGCCGACCACGCGCGCCGTGTGCACGGCGCCGCCGGTAAACGCGAAGTACGAACCCGGTCCCAGCGTGGTCTCCTTGCCGTCCGCGGTGAGGGCGATCGTGCCCGACACCACGGTGACGTAGTGATCGGCGGTGTGGTGGTGCGCCGGCGTCACCAGGCCGGCGCCGTACTTGAGATAGAAGTGGCTCGGCCCCTTGGCCATGTCGCCCTCGACGGGCGCCACGCTCACCTTCGGCACACCGGCGTCCTTCCACTGGACGTCCGCTTTGGCCACGACGACGGCCTTCCCGCCGGACGCGACCGCGGCCAGCGCGATCGCGCTCACGACGAGCGCCACGACGACGAACAAACTCTTCCGATTCATGGGCGTTTCCTCCTTGGGCGTTGGACGCGGGCTTTCCGCGCGTGGTCGACGCGGGATTGCATTCTCCGCGTGGATGTGCGACCCTACCATCTGGTAGGTAGGTATGCAAGGAGCTTCTCGTCGACGCCGCGGCCCCGCTTCCCCCTCCCCGGAGGGCGTGCTAGATTCTTCGTGCATGCCCACCAAGAAGCCGATAGCCCCCAAGCCGGCCGGGACCGCGGGCCGCATCCTCGACGTGGCCGAGAATCTGGTGCAAGTGCGCGGATTCAACGCGTTCAGCTACGCCGACGTCGCCAAGGCGGTCGGCATTCGCAAGGCCAGCCTTCACCACCACTTCGCCACCAAGACCGACTTGGGCGTCGCGCTGGTTTCGCGCTACCGCGAAGTCTTCCTCGCCGCGCTCGCGTCGATCGAGGTCGGCACCGGCGACGGCTTCGAGCGACTCACGCGCTACGCCGATTTGTACGGCCGCGTGCTGCGCGACGGGCGCATGTGCATGTGCGGCATGCTGGCGTCCGACGTCGCCACGCTGCCCAAACCGATGCGCGGCGGCATCGCCGACTTCTTCGGGGAGAACGAAGCGTGGCTCGCGCGCGTGCTTTCGGAAGGCAAGAAGCGCGGCGACCTCGCCTTCGACGGAACCGCGGCCTCGATGGCGGCCTTCATCGTGAGCTCGCTCGAGGGCGCGATGCTGGTCGCGCGCGGGAGCGGCGACCTCGATCACTTCGACGAAGTCGTGCACCGGTTGCTGGAGCGGGTGCGGGTGGGCAAGCCCAAGACGCGGCGCCGCACCGGCTAACGCCGGCAAAACCTTTTCGCCCCGGGGAGCGACTCAATGCGTGAAATGAGCGCGCCCGACAGCAGTCGCGCGACCGACCGCGAGCTGGTCGAAGCCGTCCTTGCGCGTAAGGACGAGTCGGCCTTTCGCACGCTCTATCGGCGCCACACGCCGCGCTTGTTCATGCTGGTCGCGCGCCTCCTAGGACGCGGCGACCACGAGGCGGAAGACGTCGTGCAGGAGGTGTGGGTCCACGCCTTCGAGAGCCTCGAGCGCTTCCAATGGGACTCCGCGTTTTCCACCTGGCTCACCGGCATCGGATTGAATCGCGTGCGCGACCGCATTCGCAAGTACGGGCGCTCGCGCGAGACCGCGATGGACGTCGTACCCGACGTCGCCGTGGTGCCCGATCGCCCGGAGACGCGCATCGACCTGGATCGCATGATCCGACGCCTCCCCGACGGCGAGCGCCTGGTGCTGGTGCTGCACGACGTCGAAGGCATGAAGCACCGCGAGATTGCGGACGCCCTCCAGATTCCGGAGGGGACGTCGAAGACGCACCTATTCAACGCGCGCAAGCGACTGCGCGCGATGATGGCGGGCGAAGGAGCTGAATCATGAGCGACGAACTGACGCCGCAAGAAAAGAAGATGTTCGACGAGCTGCCGCGCGAGCGCATGCCCGCGGGCCTCGAAGAGCGCGTGGTGGGTTCGATGCGCGAGCACGGATTTCTCGCCAAGCGCCGGCGCACCATCGAGCTCACGACCGGACGCGTGGCGGCCGTGCTGGCGGCGAGCGTCGCCATCGTCATCGGCGCGTACTCGATCGGGCTCCAGCGCGGCGGCGTCGAAGAGGCGTACCGCAAGGCCGTCCCGGAAACCTTCACCGAGCTCGGCGCGCCGCCGCGCGCAGACGACGCCGGCCGCGTGCAAGCGCCCGCGAGCACCGCCCCGGCACCCGCGCCCGTTCAAAGCAGCGAAGAGCTGCAAGGCACGCTGCGCGACGAAGCACGCTCGCGAACGAATGCGTCGCCCGAGCCCGCGCGCGAAATACCCGCCGAGGATGTTGCGTCCCCTCCCGCGCCCGCGAGCGACGAAGACAAGAAGGATCTCACGTGGCAGCTGAAGAAGGTCGAAACGGACGCGGTGCGCGAAACGGAAGCGCCCGCCGCCAAGGCCGGCCTCGCGCGCTCGTCGGATGCCCCGGTGCCGTCGATGACGATGGCCGAGGCGTCCAAGCGACCGCTCACCTTCGTGCTGGGCGGCAAGACGGTCGTGATCGAAGCCCCCGACAGCGTCCGCGTGGTCGAGGAAGAAAAAGGACGCACGCTCCTCGTCTATACCTCCGACGGCGTCATTCGCATCCGCCTCACCGACTGAGAATCTTTCGTTTCCTCAAAACCATTCCGCCCGCCGCGGCGACTCACGGGTAGTACTCGAGAGTCGCCGCTTCGGTGATCTCTCGTTCTCGGAAAGGAGACTTGCGATGAAGATCACCACTTGGGTCAGCACTCTCTTGGCCGTCGTGCTGTTCGCCGCCCTCACCAACGCGGTCGGCACCGGTCGCATCAGCGGACGCGTCGTCGAAACGGGCACGCAAACGCCCGTCGCCGGCGCGGCCGTGTTCGTCGAAGGCACCGCACTCCATACGCGCACCGGTGGCGACGGAACCTACACCATTCTCAACGTGCCCGCCGGTACCTACGCGATCCGCGTCGAAAAGAGCGGCGTGGTATCGGCGAAGCAGCGCATCACCGTGGTCGCGGGGCAAACCGCGACCGTCGACTTTGCGATGACGATCGCGTTCTCGGAGTTGGGCGCACCCTTGAGCGAGAGCCGCGACGACGCCAAGGCCTCGCGCGAGAAGGACGAGGCGCGCGGCCGCGTCAATGCGCCCGCGCCGACCGACGCCCTGCGCTCGCAGAAGCAGTACCCGGGGAGCGTCGCGCAGGCGCCCTCGTGCCTCGTGCCGGGCATGTACACGACGCCCGGCTTCGAGACCTACGACACCTTCGACGAGAACGGCTGGTTCACCACGCTCGAACGCCCGCTCTCGACCTTCTCGGTCGACGTCGACGCGGCGTCATACAGCAACGTGCGCCGCTTCCTCACCCAGGGGCAGTTGCCCCCCGCCGACGCAGTGCGCATCGAGGAGCTCGTGAACTACTTCGACTACGACTACCCGGATCCGCGCGGTCGCGTTCCCTTCTCGATCACGACCGAAGTCGCCGAGTGTCCGTGGAATCCGCGGCACAAGTTGGTGCACGTCGGATTGCAGGGCCGGCGCGTCGACGTCGCGCATCTTCCCCCGAGCAATCTCGTGTTCTTGATCGACGTCTCCGGCTCGATGATGCCGGCCAACAAGCTCCCGCTCTTGAAGTCGTCGTTCCGCATGCTGGTCGACCAGCTGCGCGAGCAAGACCGCGTCGCCATCGTGGTGTACGCGGGCGCGGCGGGGCTGGTGCTCGACTCGACCCCCGGCAACGACCGCGAAACGATCTTGTGCGCGATCGACCGCCTGGAAGCGGGCGGGTCCACCGCAGGCGGCGCGGGCATCCAACTCGCATACCAAGTCGCGCAGCGCAATTTCATCCGCGGCGGCAACAACCGCGTCATCCTCGCCACCGACGGCGATTTCAACGTCGGCGCATCCAGCGACGGCGACATGGAGCGCCTGATCGAAGAGAAGCGCAAGACCGGCGTGTTCATGACCGTGCTCGGCTTCGGCGAAGGCAATCTGAAGGACTCCAAGATGGAGACGATCGCGGACAAGGGCAACGGGCACTACGCCTACATCGACACCATCGACGAAGCGCAGAAAGTACTCGTCAACGAGATGGGCGCGAGCCTCTTGACGATCGCGAAGGACGTCAAGCTCCAGGTCGAATTCAATCCCGCGCGCGTGGCGTCGTACCGATTGATCGGCTACGAGAACCGCGTGCTCGAGGACCGCGACTTCGACGACGACACCAAGGACGCGGGCGAGATCGGCGCCGGCCACTCGGTGACCGCGCTGTACGAAGTCGCGCTCACCCGCGACGATCGCAGCGGCGGTCGTCCGCGCAAGTACACCGACGTGAAGGTGCGCGACGACGCGCGTCGCAGCGCGGAGCTCTTGACGGTGTCGTTCCGCTTCAAGCAGCCGACGGCGAACGAGAGCGAGCTTCTGGCGGTCGCGGTGAAGGACGGCAACAAGCGCTTCGCGCAGGCCTCGGACGACTTCCGCTTCGCGGCCGCCGTGGCCGAGTTCGGGATGATCCTGCGCAACTCGCCCGAAGTGGGCGACGCGACCATGCAGGACGTCATCGACGTCGCGTGCCGCTCGCTCGGCGACGACGAGCACGGCTACCGCGCCGAGTTCGTGAGCCTCGCGCAAACGGCGCAGTCGCTCGTTTCGCCCACGGTCGGCGTGTACTACCAGCAGCGCTGACGCAACGGCGTCGCGGCAATCGCGAGAGGAAAAGGAGCGTTCCATCTCGCGAACCCGGGCCGCTTCTCGTAAGAGGGGCGGCCCGGTGTGTTAGTGAGCTCCGGAGTACTGGCGAGGATTGGTCTGATTCGCATATCTTGCGGCAGATAGCAGCCTTCAAGTCGAGCGCCATAGATGATCAGATACCTCGTATTCGTTCTCCCGTTCATCACCTTCGTGACGTCTGCTCTCTGTCCCGCAAGAGCTGACATAGCGCCCGACCCCGTCTCGGGTGGATGGCCCATCAGCCGCTTTGGACAGGGCACAACGAACGTACGAATGGTTGCGGAGGACGTCGTCGTGCGAATCTACGCCGACAGCATCTTGACGGTCGGCTCCTTTTCCATGCACAACGACGGGGCGACGGAAACTATGGAAGTCGGCTTTCCATTTCGCTATTCAAACGATCTCGTGCGTTTTCGCGCCTTTGTCGACGGACGACCCGCCGTCGTGCACGACGAACAGGAGGGACGTTCCGACCGCGACGGGCGGAAGAAATGGACGGTGTACTGGAAGCGATGGGAAATGAGGTTTCCCGAGCAGGAAGATTGTCAGGTCAGAGTCGAGTATGTGGCGCGCCCGATGAAATCGTCGGCGTACTTCGCTGGTCCGCGTCGCTCGTCGCTGCCGAAGGATGTGCTGGCAACATTGCGGGCGGCCACGGCCGTTCACACGGTGGAGTACATTCTCGAGACTGGAAAGGCGTGGCGCGGCATCTTGGACCGATGCAGGATTTCGTTCGAGCTCGTCGGAATGGGCCCCGATCACATTATTGGATACCAGCCCGAGAACGGGGCTCGTACAGAGAACGGAGTCGTGTGGGAATACCAGGACTACGAACCATCTAGATGGGTCAACCTGCAGTATTCGCCATATGCTCCGCCGAACGAAATCCCTGGAATTTTGCGCGGCGTCCTCGCGCAGTTTCCCGACGATGCTCGACTTGCCAGCGATCTGGCCAGATTCTGTGGTTCTTACCTTGCTCGCCCGGATGTCGAAGACGAGATCTACCACACGTTTCTCGCGGGGTGGGACCGACCGATTCCCCAGCTGATGGAATACGCGCCGGGCGGTCGATGCCGGCTGGATTACGAGGGTGGCGACGGCTTCTTCGTCGCGTGGCAAATGGCGAACGTACTGTTCAAGCGCTATGAGCGCGAAGGCACGCTCGAACGCGGACGGGATATCGCGCCAACGGTGTCGAGAATGTCGAGTGCAATTGTCGACTCCCTCGACACGTGCGACGGGCTGGTGGGAATCGATTTCCTCTATCGTGACGCGAAGGTCCTGCGCGATGTCTGCAATAAGCTAGCCCAATCCAAGAGCCAGTGACGGCGGCTCGACGGTCGACCGACGCGTGAATCCCTCTGATTTTTCCCGCCCTTGACGACCCCGTTGCGGTATGGTCGCGGTAGCGGCCTTCCTCCCGGCTGCCGGAGACCTTCGCCTGGCAAAGGAGGATTGGCCATGCTGAGTTCCATTCCCGACCGCGAGCTGATCGCGCGGCTCGAACAGCTTCGCCGCGAAGAACGCGGCCGCGCCGTCGACATTCTTCAACATCTCAACGAGGTCGAGCGCCGCAGCTTGCACCTGCGGCTTGGGTATTCGTCGTTGTTCGCCTATTGCACGGGTCACTTGCGCTACTCGGAGTCGGCGGCGGCGCGACGCGTCGCGGCGGCGCGTTGCCTGCGACGTTTCCCGCGCGTGGGGTCGCTACTCCAGTGCGGCGACCTCAACATGTCGACGTTGGGGTTGGTCGCGAACCTGCTGACCGACGCAAACCTCGACTCGTGGGTCGAGCGAATTCGCGGCAAGTCGCAGCGCGAGGTCGAGGCGTTGGCTGCGACCGTTCGCGCGCCGCTCACCTTGCGCGATCGGGCGCGCGTGATCCACGTCGCCGTGCCGACCGCCGCGCCGCTTCCGTTGGCACCAGTGCCGAAATCGAGCGCGGAAATTACGTCTTCAGGCTCGATGTTCGACGTGTTGGGAGAAAAGCAAACGCCGGACGCAACGGTGGCGCCGGCCCCGGTGACGGAATCCAGCGCACTCGTGAATTCAACTACAAACTCCCGCAGCGGCGGTAAAGAATCATCCACTCTTGTCGTCACGCAGCCCAAGGTCTACATCCAATTCCTCGCCGATCAATCGTTCATGGCGAAGTACCGCGTCGCGGCGTCGATCCTGTCCAACAAACTTCCCAAGCTGACGTTCGAGTCGGTGTTCACGGCGTTGGTGGAGGATTTCATCCGACGCAACGAGCCAGTTGAAAGACATGCGCGTCGCGAACGCGCGGCGGCGAGCGAGCCCCGCGGTTTCCAGCGCCTCGCGATTCCAGTGCGCACGCGCGACGCCGTCTTCGCGCGCGATCGCGGACGCTGCACTTACGTCGGGTCGGACGGGAAGCGCTGCGACGAGACGTTGCGTCTGCACGTCGACCATATCAAGCCGGTTGCGCGCGGCGGCAGCAACGACGCCTCCAACCTGCGACTCCTGTGCGCGCGCCACAATCGACTGCAGGCGGAGAAGATCCTGGGGCGCGACACGATGGACGAATTCCGCCGTCGCGGCGCGGGCGCCTCGCTACTGGTACTTGAAGATCATCGGGAAGATCGCCGCGACGATCAGCGCCCAGATCGCGAAGATCGGCAGATAGCGCGTCTGCCAGCGCTCGAGCCGCGCGAACGGCGCGCCTGCGAGGAAACGCGCGTGCAGCACGGCCGACCACCCGAGGTTTACCAGCAGCAGGATGTTCAGTCCGAGGGCGGCGGTCTTGTTTGGGGTCCATCCGAATTCCGAAATGCGAGCCACCATGGCCCATAGCGCGAGTCCGTCGACCACGAGCGCGCTCGCGACCAGAAGGAACTGCAGCTTGTCGAAGCGCGTGGGCGCCGCCGACGGGTCGCGCGCCGAGAACGCGTACAGCAGCAGCCCCAACACCAGCACGAGAAGCAGATCGAACCCGATCAGCACTTCGCGTTCGACGTTGATCGCGTTACCGGTCCAAATCATCGTGACCACGAATGCGAGCAGTAGAATCGTGAAGAGTGGCGTGAACAACATGGTCAGTACCGGCGCCATGTTTTCGATGACGCTCTGTTTGTATTCCACGAGCCAGGCGGCGATCAGCATGGCACCCGCAGCCCCGCAGGGAATGATCCATCGAACGATCAGTGGCTGCGGATTCAAGCCAATCGCGTTGAAGACGAAAGCCGTGAACGCCGACAACACGCCGCCGCCGAGTGCGATGAGGACGTAGTAAATGAACCATTCGCCCGAGAAGCGCACGAAGTTCATGCGCTGGTCGTCGCGGCGCCATTGATTCCCCACGTACGCCGCTCCCACCGCGAGCCACATCGCGATGGGAAGATGGAGGATCGCGAGGTGGAAGGTCTGCCCTTTGGCCTGGAATGGAATCAAGTTGATGATGAAGGCCGCCGCAACAAACGGGAGCGCTAGCCAAAACCAAGCGACTTGGCGAAGCTGCCGCTTGAACGCGAAGAATCCCGCGAGCAACGGCAGTACGAAGAAGCTCGCGTTGCGCGCGTAGAACGCGTCGTCGTGGTCGGGTCCGTCGATGTGCTTGCCGAAAAACTCCGGCACTTTGATCGCGATTGCGGCCGCGACGGCCAGCACGATCGCGAGCATGGATCCGGAGCGTGCCGTCGACGGGGCGGCGTCACCCGGTTCGACCACGAGCTGCTTCCAAAGGCGCTCCGAGTACTCGCTGGCGAACTCGCGCGAAACCGAATCGAGATTTCCCAGTCGCTTGACCGCGACCAGGAACGCTTCGTCGGGGTCGAGTCCCGCGGTGCGCAGCGCGTCGATCTGACTGCGCAAATGATCTTCTAGCTCCGCGACGTCGGCGGAATGCACCGCTTGTCGACGGCGGAAATACTGCCGCCATTCTCCGATGCGCTGCTCCAGCGCGGCTTCGCTAGTCATTCCCTTTTCCTCCTGCATTTGAATCACCCTTCGCGCGATGGGTCGACGGCGCCGAGCCCGTGTTTCGCAGAGCGAGGTCGACCAAGTGCCACTGGCGGCGCTGGCGCTCGAGGTGCTCCGCGCCGGCCTTGGTCAGCTGGTAGTACTTCCGTCGTCTGCCCGCCTCCGACTCCCCCCACACCGCTTTGACGAAGCCGTTGCGCTCGAGGCGGTGCAGGATCGGATAGAGCATTCCGTCGGTCCACGCCAGCTCGCCGCCCGACAGCTCCCCCACCCGCTTGATGATCGCGTAACCGTAGCTATCGCCTTCGCTAAGGATGGCGAGAACGAGCGGGGTGGCCGAGGCAGCGACGAGGTCCTTGCTGATTTCCATAGCCTACGTAGAGCCACTATACATTGCACTTCTATGTACGTCAAGACGGAAAGATTTGCCGTCGTTGGCAAAAAGAAAGGCCCGGGCCATGCGGTCCGGGCCTCGTGGCTCTCCGTTCGACGCGAATCGAATCAGGCGAGGTCGAAGCGATCGAGATTCATCACCTTGTTCCACGCCGCCACGAAGTCGCGCACGAACGCCTGCTGTGCGTCGTCGCTCGCGTAGACTTCGGCGAGCGCCCGCAGCTGCGAGTTCGACCCGAAGATGAGGTCGACGCGCGTGCCCGTCCACTTGACCTTGCCCGTCGCGCGGTCGCGCCCCTCGAACACGCCGTCGGTCGACGACGCCTTCCACTCCGTGCCCATGTCGAGCAGATTGCGGAAGAAGTCATTGGTCAAGGACTCCGGTCGATCGGTGAAGACGCCGTGCTTCGACTGCGCGGCGTTGGCGCCCAACACGCGTAATCCACCCACCAACACCGTCATCTCGGGCGCGGTCAGCGTGAGCAACTGCGCCTTGTCGACCAGCAGCTCTTCCGCCGACATCGCCGGCTTGCCGCGCAGGTAGTTGCGGAAGCCGTCGGCGGTCGGTTCGAGCACCGCGAACGACTCGACGTCGGTCTGATTCTGCGTCGCGTCCGTGCGCCCGGGCGCGAAGGGAACTTCGACGCTGTGTCCCGCGTTCTTCGCGGCCTTCTCGACCGCTGCGCAGCCGCCCAGCACGATCACGTCCGCCAGCGACACCTTCTTGCCGCCCGACAGCAACGCATTGAAGTCCTTCTGCGCCTTCTCGAGCGTCGCCAACGCTTTTTCGAGCTGCGCGGGCTGATTCACGTCCCAGTTCTTCTGGGGCGCGAGACGAATGCGCGCGCCGTTCGCGCCGCCGCGCTTGTCGCTGCCGCGGAACGTCGACGCCGACGCCCACGCGGTCGCGACCAGCTGCGAGACCGAGAGCCCCGCGTCGGTCAGCTTGCGCTTGAGCGCCGCGATGTCCTTCGCGTCGATCAACGTGTGGTCGACCGCAGGGACCGGGTCTTGCCAGATGAGCGCTTCCTTCGGAACTTCAGCGCCGAGATAACGCGAGATCGGTCCCAGGTCGCGGTGCGTCAGCTTGAACCACGCGCGCGCGAACGCGTCGGCCAATTGCTCCGGATGTTCGTAGAAGCGACGCGAGATCTTTTCATACGCCGGGTCGAGGCGGAGCGAAAGATCCGTGGTCAGCATGGTCGGTGGATGATGCTTCTTCGCGTCGAAAGCATCCGGGAACGTGCCCGCGCCGGCGCCACCCTTTGCCACCCACTGGTGTGCACCGGCCGGACTCTTCGTCAATTCCCACTCGTACTCGAACAAGTTCCGGAAGAAGTTGTTGCTCCACTTCGTCGGCGTCTGGGTCCAGATGACTTCGATGCCGCTCGTGATGGCGTCGCCGCCCTTGCCCGATTGGTAGCTGCTCTTCCAACCCAGGCCCTGCGCCTCGATCGGCGCCGCTTCCGGTTCCGGTCCGACGCTCGTCGCTGGCCCCGCGCCGTGGGTCTTGCCGAAGGTATGTCCGCCCGCGATCAGCGCGACCGTCTCTTCGTCGTTCATCGCCATGCGACGAAACGTCTCGCGAATGTCGCGCGCCGCCGCGATCGGGTCCGGATTTCCGTTCGGGCCTTCCGGATTCACGTAGATCAATCCCATTTGCACGGCCGCGAGAGGATTCGCGAGATCGCGATCGCCGCTGTAGCGCTTGTCACCGAGCCACGTCGCTTCCGGCCCCCAGTAAATGTCCTCTTCCGGTTCCCACACGTCTTCGCGTCCGCCGCCGAACCCGAACGTCTTGAATCCCTTCGATTCCAGCGCGACGTTACCCGCGAGAATCATCAAGTCCGCCCAAGAAATCTTGCGCCCGTACTTCTGC
>CAZLLI010000038.1:0-26793 GCA_964560355.1 uncultured bacterium
TTGGCGTCGATGTCGCTCCCCGATCGCGCGACCATCGGCAACATGGCCCCCGAGTACGGCGCCACCATGGGGTACTTCCCGGTCGATGAAGAAACGTTGCGCTACTACCGGCTCACCGGCCGCGACGACGCGCACGTGTCATTCGTCGAATCGTACATGCGCGCGCAGGAGATGTTCTTCAGCGCGAAGGCGCGCGAGCCCGAGTACTCCGAGATCATCGAATTGGATCTCGCGAGCGTCGAGCCGTCGGTGGCGGGGCCCAAGCGCCCGCAGGACCGCATTCCCGTGCGCAGCGTGAAGGAAACGTTCGGCGAAGCGCTCGCGAAGCCGGTCAAGGACGGCGGCTACGGCGTCGACGCCGGCGCGCGCGGCGCCGCGGTCAAGGTCAACATGAACGGCGGCGCCGAGCTGCACCACGGTGCGACCGTGATTGCGTCCATTACCTCGTGCACCAACACGTCGAATCCGTCGGTCATGATCGGCGCCGGACTCGTCGCGAAGAAGGCGGTCGAGCGCGGCTTGCACGTGAAGCCGTACGTGAAGACGTCGATGGCGCCCGGCTCCATGGTCGTGAGCGAATACATGGAGGAGAGCGGGCTCCAGCACTACCTCGACCAATTGGGCTTCGAAGTGGTGGGCTACGGCTGCACGACGTGCATCGGCAACAGCGGCCCCCTGCCCGAAGCAATCGCGAGCGCGATCGAGCAAGGATCGATCGTGGCGGCGTCGGTGCTCTCGGGAAACCGCAACTTCGAGGGCCGCGTGCACCCGCTCACCAAGGCGAACTTCCTCGCCAGCCCGCCGCTGGTGGTCGCGTACGCGCTCGCCGGCACCATGGAGATCGACTTGGACCGCGAGCCCATCGGCAACGACCAGAAGGGACAGCCCGTCTTCCTGCGCGACATCTGGCCGACGTCGGCGGAGGTGCGCGACGTCGTCGCGAAGGTGGTCAAGGCGAAGTCGTTCCGCGACCGTTATCAAGACGTGTTCAAGGGCAACGAACAATGGAACGCCATCGAGAGCGGCAGCTCCGACTTGTACGCGTGGAATAGCGAGAGCACGTATATCAGAGAGCCGTCATTCTTCGCGGGTGTCGACAAACCGCCGCGCGCGATCACGAACATTTCCGGCGCGCGCGCGCTGGTGTCGCTCGGCGACTCCGTGACCACCGACCACATTTCGCCCGCGGGTTCGATCTCGCAGAAGTCGCCCGCCGCTCGCTACCTCATGGAGCACGGCGTGCAGCCCAAGGACTTCAACTCGTACGGCGCGCGCCGCGGCAACTTCGAAGTCATGGCGCGCGGGACCTTCGCGAATATTCGCCTGCGCAACAAGCTCGTGCCCGGGTCGGAGGGGACGTGGACCAAGTGCTTCCTCGACGGCAGCGAAGGTTCTATCTACGACGTCGCGCTGAAATACCAAGCGGCCAACGTGCCGCTCATCGTGCTGGCCGGGAAGGAGTACGGATCCGGATCGTCGCGCGACTGGGCCGCGAAGGGTCCCATGCTCCTCGGAGTACGCGCCGCCATCGCGGAGTCGTACGAGCGCATCCACCGCAGCAACCTCGTCGGCATGGGCATTCTGCCGCTCCAATTCCTCGCCGAAGCCGACCTGCACGCGCTGCAAGGCGACGAAGTCTTCGATATTCTCGACCTCTCCGATTCGTTGAAGCCCGGCGCGACCGTCCGCGTCAAGGCGACGCCCGCGTCGGGCGGTCCCGCGCGCGAGTTCAAGACCCGCGTTCGCATCGACACGCCGGTCGAAGTGGAGTACTACCGCAACGGTGGAATACTGCAGACGGTGTTGCGGAGGTTGGCGAGTAGTTAATCGAATTCGCGGGTATGACCCAGCCCCACGCCAACGTTACGAGCGCCGACATCGAGCGTTTGGTCCGTCGCGACTTTACCGCCGAGTGCGTCGACGAAGTCTTCGCGATGTTGAACGAATACGGTGGGGAAGACTGGCACAGCGAACCCGATCGCGTGCGAGCCGCCACTCTGAAGCTGGCGAAGGGTGAGATCAAGGAACTCCGCCGCCACATCCAAGCCGCCAAGATGGACTACCGCGATGTCCTCTCGGAGGCCGAGTACCCCGGCTACACCAAGCATTGGTTCCACATCGACAAGCTTGCCCCCGACGAGAAACAGCGCATCATCGACGCCGATTGGAAGCAATACCAAGATTGGTTCAGCCGGCCGTGACCTCGTCCGGCGCGCGACGATGGGGTGAAGCGCGGTTGGCAACAATGAAAGGTCTCTCGATGAATAGGAAAATGCTCTTCCTAGTGGTTGGCAGTGCCTTGTTGTTCTCGAGCGCGGGGGCACAAACTCCGCCGTATCCCTTCGAGACCAAGCTCGACGCTGGTATCGACGCCGACACGCCTCGCTTGGTGGCGATGTACAAGGACATCCACCAGAATCCCGAGCTCGGGTTCATGGAGGTGCGCACCTCCGACATCGTCGCGAAAGAGCTCGCGGCGCTCGGGTACGACGTCACCACCGGCATCGCGACGACGGGCGTGGTTGGCGTCATGAAGAACGGCGACGGGCCCGTCGTGATGTATCGCGCCGACATGGACTGCAACGCCGTCCAAGAGGCGACAGGACTCCCGTACGCCAGCACCAAGACCATGGTGCGCAAGAATTCGGCGGGGAAAGAGGAGACGGTGCCGGTCATGCACGCGTGCGGTCACGACGCGCACGTCACCTGGATGCTCGGCGTCGCGAAGGCGTTCGCGACCAACAAGAGCGACTGGAAGGGGACGCTCGTGTTTCTCGCGCAGCCGGCGGAAGAAGTGATTCTCGGCGCGAAGGCGATGGTGAAGGATGGGCTCTACACCAAGTACGGCGTCCCGAAGCCCGATTACCTCGTCGTTCTTCACACCACGCCGAAAGCGACCGGCATCGTGGTGGCGACACCCGGCGAGCGCATGGCCGGCACCGCGCAACTCGACGTCACGTTCCATGGCATCGGCGGGCACGGTTCCGCGCCGCACATTGCGAAGGATCCCGTCGTGATGGCCGCGACCGCGATCATGGAGTACCAGACCATCGTCAGCCGCCGCGTCAACCCGCTGCACGCCGCCGTCGTTACCGTGGGCTCGGTGCAAGCGGGAACCGACAACAACGTCATTCCGCCGTCCGCGCTCCTCAAGGTCAACCTGCGCTGGTACGACGACAAGGACCGCGAGCTCTTGCTCGACAGCATCGAGCGCATCAATCAGAGCATCGCCGACTCGTACAACCTGCCCAAGGAGCTGCGCCCGACGACCGTCATGAAGGGGACGTCGACCGTGCTCTCCAACGATCCCGAATTGATTGCGATGGTCGCGCCCGCGCTGGAGGCGCTGCTCGGCGAGAAGAACGTGCTCGGGAGCGAGCCCAAGGTGATGGGTTCCGAGGACGCGCACCTACTCGTCGCCGACAACGAAGCGCATCGCGTTCTTTATCTCAACGTCGGCACCGCCAAACCGGACGACGTCAAGAAGGCGAAGGCGGACGGCAAGGAGATCCCGTACTCCAACCACAACCCGGACTACAAAGTCGATCTCGACGCGATTCCGCTAGGAGCGAAGATCGGCGTCGCCGCGGTCGCGACGTTGTTGGGGACGTGACGAGTTGCTTCCAAATCTCAGCAATATGATCGCCAAGGCAGTTTCCGGGACCGAGGATGTGAAGCCTCAAGCTAGCGAGCCTGGATTGACATCGCTGGGTCCAGCCACATAAGATCGAATCACAAAGGGAGGAAGCCAGTCCTATGCCCAGATGCTACTTGGCCCTCTTCTTGATCGTCGTTTGTGCCGCAGTACCCGAAGCTCAGGCCCAAACAGTCATGTACATGGGTTATCGAGGCACCGGGGCTTCGACGGGCGATGGGCTTCAAGGCGTAACCGCCATCATAGACTACAAGCCAGTCCAAGTGGTTGGCACGAAGGTGCTGGTCTGGTGCGGCATTGACAACGGCGGTGCAGGCGCGGCGTGGACTGCCAGCCTTCAGGCTGGATGGGAGCACAGTTCTGGTGCCACTGCCGCCACCTATTTCGAGTTCGCACCCCAGTCCGGTGATTACCCAAACAGCGTCCGTCGGGGAAATGGTGCATTGGTCACTGGACGTTTGACGTATGCTGTTTATAAGGCGACGGACCAATTCGGTAACTCAGTTGCCCGGTTTGTCGCACGCGATGCCTCGAACGTGACAGTCATGTTTCAGGAGTATCTGTGGGACGATTTGAGCGACCCAAGACTCTGCTGTAGCTTTTTTGGTGCTGAAGTAAAGGACTCATCGACAGATCACTTCCCGGGAAGCTCGGGTGATCGATGCTGTATTTCTGACGTTGGTGTTCTTGATAGCAATTGGTTTGCGCCGTCGACTGCGCCAAGAACGGATAGTGCTTGGGGCACTCTCGTAACAGAAACCAATGGCTTCTGCATCTATGATAACAGGAACATCTAAGAGATCTTCGCCCCTGTGGATCGCTGCAGTCGTTGCTAGTGCATCCATGTTGCACACCAGTAATGCGGTTGAACCCAAGCTAACAGGTCCCTACGGGCCCGTTGAGGTCAAGAGGGTCGATCACGTCACGACCAGTGCCGGCGAAAGAGCGGCGTTGAGCCGTGCCACGTCCGTCTTGGGGCGCTCGCCTGGTGTTGCTGAGGAAGTACTCTTTTCCGATCAATTCCCATTTGGCGAGTTCCACGAATCCCGAGCCCTTCTGTTTAGCGAAATACCAGTCGAAGTATCAAATGGTAACGAGACCGAGACGGTTGCTGTCTCGGTGGCAACGAACGCGGAGACTGGCGCCATCCTCTGCGTGTTTACGCAGGCCAAGGTTGAATGGATCGCCCGGGTCGGAACTGAAAGAGATCCAGAGGCTGAAGCGGACCACGTCGGCTGGAACGTGGGGGCTGGCGCGGGGACAATGAAGATGACTGCTGCGGAAGTGCTCGGCTCAGTCTGGCAAGCGTTTGGTATTCGCCCCTCCGAACCAGCGCAGATCGTCCTGAGGCCACGCTCAGCAAGAGTTCGTTTGCCACAGGTCAAGGGACCTGACGGGACCGAAGTAGAATATCCATCGGATCCGGATGGTCCGGCATGGGTTGTACAAATTCTTGGTAGATATGACGAGTTCACCCCAAACTACTATTGGACGGGGCGGTTGATCCTCGTTGATGATCTCACCGAAAGAGTCCTCGGCTCCATCTATTTGCCGTGAGGCGTTGGTGAGCAGCCTCCGAGGATTCGCGCTGGGAACCGCGCTGGCGTTGCTCCTACTCTCGACAGGTGCAAGTCAGCTCAATGCGGTTCCCCCGTCGGGCTGTGGAGCTTGCGCGCACAATTCGGCAGTGTTGTTTGATGGAATATGGGCTTTCAAGGACGGGCTTGGAACACACGTCGCTTGGTGCACGCAGCGGGAGTACTATACGCTCAGGTACGAGGTAAGGGGGCTTGCTCGTGATGGGGCGCAAATTTTTTCGACAGAGGTCCAAGCGCGAGGTGTTCAAGGTGCAAGTTTCTATGATGTTCTTGTGCCAATTCCAGCGCATCGCTACGTTGTTTCTGAAATTGATCAACGCTCGGGCGCTATTAGTCAGGCTCGCGATGCAGTGTGGGCAAATACCATACCGTCAGTCGTGGTCGAGCTTCGTGCTAGAACCGGCGCCGTCAATAGTGAGCGCCAACTAGTATCCGCGACGGGCCATTCGCCCGCGTCTTTCCCCGCAGTATTCTGGTCAACTTCCAACGCCGTCAACGGCGTCGACTTCGTTGTGTACAGCGGAGGCTCTGCATATTCTCTAGAAGTGATGCCGATGCTCCACAAACTCGACGCTATGGGCTACGAGTTGACCGCTTGGCAGGGAAGTGAGCAGGCTAGCGCGGTAAAGCAAGTCGCACAGCAAGAGTTTGAGAACAATTTCTTGCACGATTATGCGGTGTTGCCAACGCTCATAATTGTTGGCAGCGCATATGAGAGTGTTGGAGGCAACGTTGTGGGGACCGTCTACTACCCGGATGAAGACGGGCAGTGTCAATTGGGGACCTGTGCATCTGACGCCAAGATTGTCGATTTCAATAGTGACGACATCCCTGACATGCCGTGGACGCGAGTGAACCGCCCCGGGATTGTCGGAGGCTCCATTCCGTGAGAGGATGGAGTCATGGCACGACGAAGCAAGTACTCACCAGAGGTCAGAGAACGAGCGATACGGATGGTCCTGGAGCAGACCGCGGAGCACGGCTCTCGCTGGGCGGCGGTCAAGTCGATCGCATCGAAGATCGGGTGTTCGCCCGAAGTTCTCCGTCGATGGATTCAGCAGGCGGAGACCGACCAGGGCTTGCGTCCTGGGCTCACGACGGATGAACGGACGCGCTTGAAGGAACTCGAGCGGGAGAACTTCGAGTTGCGACGGGCGAACGAGATTCTGCGCAAGGCGTCTGCGTATTTCGCACAGGCGGAGCTCGACCGCCGAGCGAAGTGATGGTGTCGTTCATCGACGACCACCGGGCACACTACGGGGTCGAGCCGATCTGCGCGGTTCTGCCGATCGCCCCATCGACGTACTATGAACACAAGGCGAAGGAGCGAGATCCGGGTCGGTGTTCGATGCGCTCGAAGTGTGATGACGTGCTGCGAGGAGCGATTCGGCGCGTGTGGTTGGAGAACCACGAGGTCTACGGAGTCGTAAAGGTTCGTCGCGCGTTCGACAAGGAAGGTGTGTGGGTGGCGCGGTGCACGGTATCGCGGCTAATGCGGGAGATGGGGCTGCGCGGCGCGATCCGGGGGAAAGCATACACGGTGACGACGATCGCGGATGAGTCATGTGCTCGTCCGATGGACCGGGTGAACCGTCAGTTCACGGCGAGCCGTCCGAACCAGTTGTGGGTCGCTGATTTTACCCATGTGGCGACATGGATCGGCTTCGTCTACGTCGCATTCGTGATCGATGTGTTCTCGCGCGCGATTGTGGGTTGGCGAGCGTCACGATCCCGTCGCACGGATCTCGCACTCGATGCACTTGAGCAGGCGATCCACATGCGTGGGAAGTTTGATGGACTGATCCATCACAGCGATCGTGGCACGCAGTATCTGTCGATCCGCTACACCGAACGCCTGGCTGATGAAGGCATCGAGCCCTCGGTGGGCAGTGTGGGCGACTCGTACGACAACGCGCTCGCCGAGTCGATCATTGGGCTCTACAAGACCGAAGTGATCGAGCGTCGCGGTCCATGGCGATCGTTCGAAGCGGTCGAGTTCGCGACGCTGGAGTGGATCGAGTGGTACAATAACCGCCGGCTCTTTGGCCCTCTGGGCTACGTATCACCGGTGCAGTTCGAGGAAGCGTACTATCGTGGTCAGAATCAGCAGGTCGCAGTGGCAGGAGTCAACTAACCGAGTCTCCGGAAAAACCGGGGCGGTTCACGAGTGCTTGGGAGAAATAGCGCCGAGATTCGGTACGCTACTGAAGCGGCAATGAGATACCTGGACTGTGGCGCATTCGGACCGCAGCGGGCTGCGTTGTTCGATGGTGACTGGAACAACATCAGCAACTGCGGTGTGCCGCTGACGGAGCCGAGATCGACAATGGAGGAAATTCAAGGGATGTTGGAGTTCAACAGCATCCCGACCGTTCTGTATCACGAGAGTGACTTGTGCCACGACTGGACCACGGCTAATGACATGGTTATCTCCCTCTTCTCCGAGGGTGTTAGCGAATTGGTAGGCATGGGTTACTGGACAAGTCGTGGATTTCTTCCTGGCGGGTATCTTCAGAATGATTACGACCCTAGGTTTTTGATCGCTGATGTACCATACCCGCAACTCTTCGTTGGGGAGTTTTTCGCGTGCCAAAGCGGCGAGGAGGATACGGGTCATAATCTGGCGAATCCGCTAATAGTCGAGGCGCTTATGACGTCAGATCCGGACTTGTATCCCGTAGCGGTTGCGTGGATTGGCAATCGGAGGGGTGGGTTCTTGCAGGATCATATGCGTCTCGGGAAGCGATACTTCGAAGACAAGCTGACCGCCAACGGGACCGAGACAATTCAGAAGGTCCTGTTTGACACGGTCCGTGAGTTGGGGGTTGAGTATCCCAGCATGAAGAGTCATCTGTTACTCACGACTATGTTCGGGTGGCCAACTTGGCTTGGTGCACGGTGCGTACCCCCATCCATGGTTCAGGCCCACGCAAGTACGCCCTCTAATTCATCTGTTGTTGCGGCCTGCCCGAAGGGCGATGCCGCTAAGGTGATAGTATCAATTGATTTCGATGATGAACTCACACCGCGATCGTTCGACGCGAATGAGATGACCCTCAATTCGAACGACTTTGCTTCAGAAGTCTATGACGACGATGGTGTTCTGTCTGCTTCCACAGGGGCGAGTGGACCAAGTTATACGACAACGATCGAGCACGCGTATTTTGGCGGCTTTGGGACAGAAGCTGTTGAAGTCTTGTTGAACGGATATCCGCTGGCCCAGCCAGCCGAGTTCGTGGTCCGAACTCCGGACCTCAGTGGCGACGGCCTGGTTAATGTCGTCGATTTTGCCTCCTTTACGAGCGGATCGTGTTGTGGCAACAGTCACTATCCAGTCAACCCGGCAAGCGACGACCCTCGCGACTTCAATAATGATCACAAGGTCGATTTTGTGGATTTCGCTTTTTTCGGTCAGCACAACACGCACGTGACGCTGTATGGACCCGCTGCCCGGATTGCCGTGTCTTCGTCAACGGCGGGAGTTGCGCTATCGATTGCTGAAGAGTATCCGACGGCGACGACCCATCGTCTCTATGTAGACATCGAGGCGACGAACCTGTCCGACGTTGACGCGGCTCTATTTGCGTTGGATGTCGCAAACACGCGGTTGGCCTCACCTTCCTGGAATCCCGAGACTTCGTTGGACGCTACGGTTCTCTTTGCGCCCATTGATGAGGGCAAGCAATTCTGTATAGGCCTGAAATTGAACAGCAACGCCGCCGAGTCCACGATGCGCTTGGGGCGTATTACCTTCGACGTCATGGGGCAGGAGCCTCTTGAACTGTCCGACGTGGATTTCAGTCTTGTAAGCGGCGAAGTTCTACTTGCGTCGAACCTAGGAACCAATGTTGCAGCTCAGATGATCGGGACCTTGACGCGTACGTTGGACCCCAAGGTGGCGCGAATCTATCACAACCGTTTGGAACAGAATTTCCCAAACCCATTCAACCCAACTACCACATTGGCCTTCTCCCTCAGCAGTGCTGCGAAAGTCCGCCTGACGATTTATGATGTCTCTGGCGGGCAAGTCCGTGGTCTATTGGACAAGGCAATGGAGCGCGGCGCGTACAGACTTGTCTGGGACGGTCGAAACGATGCCGGTGAGATGGTTGCAAGCGGTATCTACTTTTGCCGCCTCGATGCGGGTGCCTTCAGCAAGACGAGAAAGAGTGATAATGCTGAAATAGCCGAGCACCCCTTACCCGACTCAATCAGGCCAAATTAGCGTGACAAGTGGGAGCACCATCGTAGGCATTCTTCGAGCAGGTCAATACATAGTGGTCGGTTCTCTCGGCTCCGGCAGCGCCGCGGATGTGTTTCGCGTGCGCGACGTTCGAAGCGGAGTGCTGCGCGCGGCGAAGGTGTTCAAGCCCGAGAACGCCGCCAATCCGAAGGTCCTCGCGCGTTTCGAGGACGAGTTTCGGATTCTGCGCACACTGCACCATCCCCATCTTCCCGAAGTCTACGACTACGGTTGGACCGACGACGGCGGTCGCTTTCTCGTGATGGAGTTCGTCGACGGCGTCGCGCTCGACCAGTATTTCCGCGAGAATCCCGACGACATTTGGGCCATCCTCTACGAGTTGTGCGAAACGCTGACGTTCGTGCACGACCACAAGCTTCTTCATCAAGACATCAAACCGTCGAACATTCTCGTCAAGCGTACGACCGCGTACGGACCCGAGCTCCCGCTCGTCAAGCTGATCGACTTCGGACTCATTTACAAGCGCGACGCCGCGGCGGCCGTCGAGCTGGTGGGAACGCCGGAGTACATGGCGCCCGAGGTCGCGCGCGGCGATGCATCGCTCACGCGCGCAGTCGACTACTACAGCCTCGGCGCGACGCTGTTCGAGCTGCTCGTCGGCCGGCCGCCCTTCGTCGGCGCGCCGCGCGACGTGCTGCGCGCGCACCTCGACCGCGAGCCCGTGATCGAGAACGAATCACTCGAATGGGCCGAGTTGTATCCGCACGTACGGGCGTTGCTCACCAAGGACCGTCACGCGCGCCTTGAGGCGTTCGAAGAATTCCGTCGCGCCGTCGTGAGTCGATTGACGGGCGGGATCGACGAGTTGGATCGAGCGTATGCGGTAGCCCGCGAACAATCGCCGGCGCGCGAAAAGTTGCCGGCGGAAGCGGAGGCGTGGCTCGCCGACGTCGTCACGCCGCCGTCCGAGGGTGAATCGAAGCGCGACGCGGCGATCGAGATCGTCGGACGCGCCGGCTCTGTGCGAAACCAACTCGTCGACACACTGTGCGCCGAATCCGCAATTCGCGGTGGCCACATTCTTCGCCTCGGCCCCAGCGCCGGTCCCGCGCTACGCGAGTCCGATCGCAAGCAAGGGCAGGTCGAGCGTTTCAATCGGGCCATCCAGCGTGTCGAAGCGCTGCGCCCGAAATCCGTTGTAATGGTGCTGAATGGCATCGAGCTCTTGAGCGACGACGAAGCCGGCTTCGTCCGCTACGTCGTGACCATGCAAGCGTTGAAGCCCGATGCCGGCACTCGCTACTTGTTTCTGATCGCGCGCGATGTCGGCGGCGCGGATCATCCACTTGATTCGTATTTGCCGCGGGATCGCATTCCATTCGTGCTGCCAGTGGATCGTTTGACGCGCGACGCCGGTGACGTCTACCAAGTCAGCGCCTTGGCGAAGGCGGCCCTCGATACCGCGCTTTCCGATTCGCAGCGTACCATGCTCGCCTATGTCGGCTCGCATCCCGGGCCCGTACCGCGCGAATGGGTTCGCGGGTTTTCGTCGCTCGCTGCCACCGAGTTCTCCGAGGAAATCGACCGCCTCGTCACGCGTCATCTCGTGTACCCCGTGGCGGTCGGCCCGATCGAAGCCCTGGTCGCGTCGGATGTCGCACGCTCCGTGGGACCGTCGATCGTGTCGACGAAGACGGTCGCTGCCATTCACCGTGACCTTGCGACCCGACTGGAGAGGGAGGGGATCGCGGGCGATCGGGGGTACCCTGCGCTCGAACTGGTGGCGTATCACTACGAGGCGGTCGGAGACGCCCGCAACGGGCTGATCGCCCGAATCCGCGCCCTTAAGTCCGCTTTCCGCGCAAAGTCACTCTCTGACGTGGAGCGAATCGCCCAAAGCGCGCTCACAGAGCTCGCAAAGGCGCCCATCTTGTCGACAGGAACGCGCCACTACTTCGTCAAGCAATGGGTCCGAGCACTTTGGGCGAGGAATCAACATGCCAACGCGAAAGCAGTAATAGATGAGCACATCGTGCATCGGCGTGAAGGTATTCCGCACTCGCTGCTTCCAAAGTATGTCCGGGGCATTCTTGATACGGAAGCACCGCGGTCAGCGCTGACGTTCGTCAACGGCATTGACATGTCAAGCTTGCCCGTTCGTACCAGACGCCAGGTAGTTCTCGAGAAGGTCTTGGTCTTAAACCAGAATGGACGATACAAAGAATCTCTAGGCGGTGTAGACAGCTTGGAACGCGCTCAGGGTCTAAGCGTTAAGGATCGACATCGTTTGGCGATCTATCGTGCTATGAACCTATCACAACTGGGTTCGCCGCACGAAGCAGAGAGAGTTCTTGCTACGGCTGCAACGGTTGCCCGTAAGGATGCGTGTATTGACGAGTTTGTCCTCATGTCAATTATGCGTGCTCAAGAACGAACCATGACCGGGAAGCCGAGAGATGCCCTCCGCGTAATCTCACAAACGCTTCGGATTGCACATCGACATGAGCTCTATCTTCGGTTGAACGCGTTGTACCGGCTAGCTGCGACAGCTTATGTTGATCTCGGCGAGCATCGCAGAGCGCTTCGCGCACAAGAGAACGCGCTTGCCGTGGCTAGCGCGCTTGGGAATTCGATGTTGGAGGGGACGTCATGGATGCGCCTGTCTGAGTATGGTCGGGCATCTGGTCATCTGGGAAATGCGCTGCGATATCTCGAAAAGGCGGATGCGATGATGCCTGATTCGAGTTATGGCCTGGAGCGAGCACAGCGCCAATTACTTGCTCTTCGGATTCACTCGTGGCTCCGTTCGCCCGACGTTGCCAGAAAGATTGACGACGCACGATGGATTTCTGAAACGCACGGTGTGAACGAACGAGGACGCTACTTCATGATGATTGGGAATCACGCAGTCGACCGCGGTGATGTTCTCGGTGCACGTGGGTATTACCGAAAGGCGGAGGCGCTCCTAAGACGCGCCAGAATTAGAGACAATCTAATCGCGGTTTCGCGGGCTCGGCAGAGACTTGCAATCGTTGCCGAACTGAGATCTGACCGTGTGATCTTGCAGAGAGCCCTAATTTCGCGCGAACTTCGTTCCACAGATTCGAAGAACGGGCAGCTGGAACGCAACCTGGCGTTGTTGGAACTTGCTTACCATGATCGTCTCGCGTGGGGAAAACTGAAGCTGCTATGCGACGGGTGCCTTCGCCTGGCAGATGATTCGGCAGAGGCGCCGATTCGCTTGGAAGTTCTTGCTCTGGTATTTCGGGCGTATGCGCGCCACGGCAAAGTTCAAGAGGCTACTGTTGTGATAAGTCGGCTTTGGCAGGTCCTCAAGTCGGTGACTAGCAATCTTGAGGAACGATACATCCCCGGTCTAATGGAGAGGCTCGATGTCGCGCAACTTGCGAACGAGTTCGATATCCTGCAGAAACGAAACAAGGCTGGTGTTGCCACCAGCCTTGTCGAGGAACCAAGCGCAGCGGTTGACTAACCGTTCACGTTGTCGTGCTCAACCGCCATCGACGCCCCATTCGAAGGGGCGGACAGACTGCTGTCGTTGGGCGTCGGTCCGGTGACCGACTCACAGCCGAGTGCGGCAAGGATAAGAGCGGAGCAAGCAAGCAAGGCGACTAGGTTTCGTTTGAAGTTTCTGCGGGACATTCTGTCCACCTCCTTCGAATCACCGTCAGGCGACCTGTACTAAGGCAACCGGGGTGCCGCGGGACCGGTCCGAGCGAACCCGAAGCCCGCGGCTCCGGGCCCGCCGATGTAACCTGTTGATATTTTGCGGCTTATAATGTTTCTGCTCTCAAGCCGACGTGGCCGGTCATGTCGAGACGGCTTCGATCTGGGGAAAATGTGCGGGAGATAGCGGGATCTGGGACCGGCTTCGGGGCCGATCCCGTCGACAATTCTCACAGAGACAGAGGGTTACGCTCGACTTGGCTCGCATGAGCCTCGATGACAAGCGTCACCGCTCGCCGCGATGGTCGTTCCTCACGACTCCGCAAACGACTAAAAGACTTCTCGCGATGGACGAAAGCGACTCGATGCGGAGACGACGTCGTGGTCTGACGTTACTCATCGCTTCCACGGGTATCGTGTGCATCGATTCACAAAGTTGGGACGGTCTCAGGGGCTTGCACGTCCGGGGAAACAGGACTAGTGTCAAAATATCGACACTGTCTCGCGACGACGGATTCAGAGAGGGCACGCGAAAGATCAAACGACTTAGCTGATGTTTGAGCTCGATGATCAAGTCGCGAAATCGACACCGGCAGACAGATCGTGACGGGGCGATTCGCCCCGCCGGGTGGTGTTGTGGATCACAAGGGAGCGGCGAACGACAGCGATCGCGCCGAGCAATTCGTGAACGGAGAAACCGCGTAATCGCATACGCCCGTTGACGAAATTGTCGGCGTGCTGGTAAACTCTCGTTTACCTATCGCTAAGGGCAAGCGTGGGCAGCTCAGGGAGAACCGGGGGACACATCCCGGAGAATTGACTAGCGACTCGAGAACGATGCTAGCGATGACCATGCTTGCTCCTCCCAAGAAGAATTTCACATGTCGCCGTCTCCCGTGGGGAATCTCTCCTCCTTTCCTCCCCCACGAGGTGAATTTGAGATGACTACTTCAAGACGCGAGATAGAACCACTTACAAGAGTCTTGGCCGTATCACTGTTGTTGGGCGTGTTACTCGCGCTCGGCGTACCTGCCACGGCTGGCGACAGAGACAACGTTGGTGGATACACCTTCAAGATCTACGGCGAAGAAGATAGCGGAATCGCAAAACCAGCGGGGCCAATGGAGACCAACAGTCAGCGAGTAGGTGCTTCCTCTGGTTCTGGCCAGGATATCAATGACCTGGTCGTTCGTGACGAGAGAATCGTCGTGTGGCTCGCGCGGTTCCTGATTTGGATTCGTTAGACTAGGCCAAGATGACTCAGCGTGCCCCAAACGTCAATGTTGATGAACTGCGGAGCCGGTTGTTTGCCGCTCCAGACGCTTTTCTCTTTGTCGTTGATCTCCCGGAGTTGTATCGAACTTCGGTTGATTTCGATCTTGCCATCAAGTGCCTCGTCGATGAATCACGCAACCTGCCAAACGATGCGCGAGCGCGACTAGAGCTCGGGATCATATATGCAAAGAGGACTCATTCTGAGGATTCCGCTCGTGAACTGCTTGCCAGCTTGCAGGCGATAGCGACGGACATAACAAGCCGTGAGCTGCGACTCGTTGCGGAAGTGGTGCAGGGCGTGATTCTGCTCACGCGCGCCCACGATTATCGTGGCGGGCTGAGCGCCCTCGAGTCCGTACATGACTCTCTTCGCCCAGCGAGTGCGCATGGACAGCTCTATGGAATTACACGGAGATGGCTTGGGCTGGCTTACATGTTCTTGAATCGCAACTCGGAGGCTGAAACCGCATACCAAGATGCCGTTTCAACATGCCGCCGATACGAAATGCGATTCACGTGCGCGGCGGCTCTGAATGACTACGCGGTTTTACTGAAACGCCTCGGACGCCTTGTCGAAGCACGCTTCATGCTACGACAAGTACTGACGGAGTTCACCGAACTCGGGGCTGCGCGGAACCGCATTTTTGCGCTCAACAACCTCGGTGTGGTTGGGCGCCGCATGGGCGATTGGAAGGCGGCTCGGCGGTTCTTCCGGGAAGCGAGAGAAGCGCTAATCGCCGACGGGTTGACCTCATCTCGGGATGGAGACACTCAGTTGCGAACCTCATGCATGACGCAAGAGGAGTACTTGCTGTTGCTCGAAAGGCGCTTCTCGACAGCCCAAGCGGGTTTTTTGGACTTGCTGGCTTTGTCTCCCGAACTTGGTGCCAATGCCCGAACCATCATGTTGACGAAAGAGTTTCTTGGCGAATTGTGTTTGGAGACGGGCGCGCATGATGATGCCTTGCGGTATCTCTCTGACGCTCTACAGGCTGCGGAATCGTGTGGCGAGTCAGACATAGTCGTCGAGATACTCCGACGACAGGCGCAGCTTGCGTTCAGTGCGCGATCTTTGGATAGTGCAAGACATCTCGCCAGGAAGAGCGCGAGGCTTGCCGCGGCAATCGGCGATCGTTACGAGTTGAGCGCCGCAACACGCGTCCTGGGAGAGGTGTACGCGGCGCAAGGCAACATCCCTCGTGCCATGGCTTGCTTCCGGTCCGCCGTCAGTACGCTCAAGGGCATCCACGAATGCTACGAGCTCATGCGCACGCTCTATGCGCAGGGCGCCTTCTTGAGCAAACACGGGAAGCGCGACGACGCCGAAATATCCCTTCTCGAAGCGCGTCAACTCTCGAAGAAGCTCGAGCTCGACTACTACCAGGCGCTCATTGCGGTCGCGCTGATCGACGCGCTTGTCCCACAAGAACGGTTCGCGGAAGCGACGACGTGGTTGCAGGAAGCGACGGAGCTCCGCGACAAGTTGGAGGGCATCGACTTCGAACGGGTCGAGAAAGCGGTAAAGCGTGCGGCCGAAGATCTGCAGAAGGCGATCACGCGGGCGAGCGTTCGTGAAGCGGAAACGCTCAAGACGATCTGTCGCGTCTACGAGGACGCACGTTTCCCGATCGCGGAGATGAAGCCGGATCTTGCTTATCAGGTCGCGCAAAGTGCGGGCGCGGTATGCCTGTTCGTGATCGGGCGCAAGGGCGGCGGCCTGAGTGTTCCACTCTGCTACAACATCGGAGTCGGCGAAGCGAAGGAGTTGGTTCGTCAGCTCGACGCGCCGAAGAAGCCATTTCTCGGACTCGAAGACGACCCGCAAGTCTTGGTCGGGCCGAAGGGCAAGACGGTGGTCGCGGTGCCGTGCTTTGTCACGCTACCGGGGAATGAGAAGAACAACGCTCGCGAGATGTATGCGTTTTGCGCGTGCTTCGACCAGACGTCCCCGGTGACGTCGCGCCAGATGGAGATCGTGCACGCGGGGGCGGAGGCGCTCGCGCGGCTGATCGAAGACGAAGACGAACGACACGCTCCGCCGACTACGGACGAGATCGCGCGTGCTCGCCACCCGCGCGGGTCGTTCAAAGAAATTCTGACGATCGATCCGGGGATGATCAAGGTTATCAAGGTGGCCGAACGAGCGGCGGCTTCGGTCGCGCCGATTCTCCTCGAAGGCGAGACGGGAGTCGGTAAGGAACTATTCGCGCGCGCGATTCACGAAGCGAGCAAGCGCAAGGACGGACCGTTCGTCGCGGTGAACGCGGGTGGCATGTCGCTGTCGCTGCTCGAGAGCGAACTATTCGGTCATGTGAGGGGCGCCTTCACCGACGCGAGCAACGACCGCATGGGGTTCGTCGATACGGCGCGAGGCGGCACGTTGTTCTTGGACGAAATCGGCGAAACCAGCGAAGAGCTTCAAGTGAAACTGCTGCGCCTGATCGAGAACGGGGAGTACCGTCGCCTGGGCGAATCGGCGGTGCGCCACGCCGACGTTCGCTTCATCTCGGCGACGAACCGCGATCTCGCGAAAGAGGTCGAACGCGGAAAGTTCCGTCGCGACCTCTACTACCGCGTCGCGCCCTTGCGGCTCACGATCCCACCGCTGCGCATGCGTGCGGTCGACATCCAACTCATGGTGCGGCATTTCTTGCGCGAGTGTGCGCAGATGAACGGCATCGCCGACCGCTACATCGAGATCGACGTGAAAGCGATGGAAGCACTCGAACTCTACGAGTGGCCGGGCAACGTTCGTGAGTTGTTCAACGAAATCCTGCGCGTGGTGTCGCTGATCGGCCGCGGCGACCTGGTCCGCTTCGGTATGCTCTCGGAACAGATTCAGCAGCACCTGGTCGGAAAGCGTCGCGGAACGGAAGGCCTGCTCGAGCGCAGCGTCGAACAATTCGAGCGCCGGCTCATTCTCCACGCGCTCGACAACAACGACTGGAACCACCTGCGAACGGCGGAGTCGCTCAGCGTGCCGCGCACGACTCTGCTCGCCAAGCTGAAGCGACTGAACGTCCCCCCCAGGCCGACGCCCTAGCTCCAAGAAAAACGATGCTGGCCTACCGCCCGCGCGTCTTGCGACGTGCGCGTGGCCTTGTCGCGCGCGTGCGTTTCGCGCCGCGCGGAGAGGTAGCCACGCGAATTGCGGCGTCGACGCCCAGCAAGTAGCTCTCGAATCCGAAGCCGAAGACGGTGCCCCTCGCGTTGGCGGCGGTGACGAGCCGCGCGCGCTCGCCGCCGCGGGCGAGCACGTTGGTGAGGTGGACTTCGACCACCGGCGTCTTCACCGAGCGCATCGCGTCGGCGATGGCGACGCTGGTGTGGGAATACGCGCCGGGGTTCAAGACGATGGCGTCGACGCCGTCGCCCGCGGCGGTTTGGATGAGGTCGATGATGACACCCTCGTGATTGGTCTGGGCGGTTCGAACGTCGACGCCGAGCTTCTTCGCGTGCGCGACGATGAGGGCGTCGATCTCCTTCAAGGTCTTCTTGCCGTAGACCTCGGGCTCGCGCGTCCCGAGGAGATTCAGATTGGGTCCGTGAATGACTAGGATCGTCATGGTCATCCTTTCTGGATGGAATCGAACGCGGTGGTGATCTCGTGTTCGGTGACGTCGTCGACGATGCGCACGTCGCCGGGCATGACAGGCAGCACGAACGAGAAGCCGCCCGCGCGGCGTTTCTTGTCGAGGCTCATGGCGGGGAGTAGATCGACGCCGGCTTCGCTCACCTTGGTGCGCAGTCCGCACGCTTCGATCATCGCGCGCGTGGTGGCTTCGAACGACGGCGCCGCCAGACCGCGCACCACGGAGATGCGAATCGCCGCCAAGAGTCCGATCGCGACCGCCTCGCCGTGGGTGAGCACGCCGTAGCCGAGCGCGGCTTCGAGCGCGTGACCGACGGTGTGGCCGAGATTGAGCACGCGCCGCAGCCCTTGCTCGTACGGGTCCTCCTCGACGACGCGCGCCTTGACGCGCGCACACTCGGCGACGCACTCCGCGAGGAAGGCGGCATCGCGCAGCGACGGCTTGCGCCCGGACTTCGCGAGGCGTTCGTAGAACGCGGGCGCGCCGATGATCGCAGTCTTGATGACCTCGGCCATGCCGCTCGCGACTTCGCGCTCGGGGAGCGTCGCCAGCACGTCGACGTCGCTTACGACGAGCTGCGGCTGGTAGATGGCACCGAGGAGATTCTTCGCGCGCGGGTGGTTGACGCCCACCTTGCCGCCGATGCTGGAGTCGACTTGCGCGAGGAGCGTGGTCGGCACTTGCACGAGCGGGAGCCCGCGCATGTACGTCGCGGCGGCGAAGCCGGCGACGTCGCCGGTGACGCCGCCCCCGAGCGCGAGCACGGCGCTGTCGCGCGTGGCACCCGCGTCGACGAGTTCGTACAACAGTCCTTCCACTTGCTCGAAGGTCTTCGCATCCTCGCTGTCGTCGATCTCGATGAACTTGTTGCGAATGCCGGCTGCTTCGAGAGCGGCGCGCGCCGCGGTGCCGTGATGGCCGGCGACGGTGCGCGACACCATCACAAAGGCGGGGCCGTCGAGACCGGCGTGACGCAGCAGCTCGCCGAGGCGCGCCAACAGCCCGCGTCCCACCACGATGCGCGTGAGCCCGTCTTCGCCGGCGCGTGCGTTGCGGCCCGGGACGGGGCGCGCGCCCGCGCGCAGGTGGAGAATCTGCTCCATATATAGGCGGCGCTGCAACGACTCCGCGATTTCGAAGGCGGTTTCTTCCGCGTGACGCCGCGTGGTGTCGACGCGCCACGCGATGCGGTGGTACGTGGGTCGTCGTTCCTCGTAGAGGCTTCGCGCGCGCGTCGCGTCATCCGCGCGAGCGCCCAGCATCGGTCGCACGCCCATCGTCGCCGCGCGCCGCAGCACTTCGTCGAGCGACGCCTCCAAGAGCACCATCGTCCCCAGCGATTCGAGGCGCCGGAAGGTCTCGTCGCGCGCGAGTGCGCCGCCGCCGGTCGCGATGACGGCGCCGCTCGGCGTCCCCGACGCGTCGTGCGGGAGCGCAAGCGCCGCGCACACCTCGGCCTCCAGGTCGCGAAAGCGCGCCTCGCCTTCGCGCGCGAAGATCTCCGCGACGGTGGCACCCGCGCGCGCCTCCACCAATTCGTCGGTATCGAGGAAGGGGACGCCGAGCAGCGCGGCGAGCGCGCGCCCCACGGTGGTCTTGCCCGTCGCCATGAAGCCGCACAGGACGATGACGGGCGGCTTGCTCATTTGGAAAGTCGGCGTGCGTGCTGGGCGAGCACGCGCGTGCGCGCCGCGCGCATCTCGTCGATGGTATCGCCCCCGAGCTTGTCGACGACGGCCGCGAGAATCTCCCACGCGGCGACCGCCTCCGCGATGACGGCGAGCGCGGGGATCACGCAGATATCGGAACGCACGTACGGGCTCTCGGTCGCTTCCAGCGTGTCGAGGTCGAAGGTCTGCGCGCGCCGCGGCGCGGTCGGAATTGGCTTCGCGTACAGCCGCACCACGACGTCCTCGCCGTTGGTCATGCCGCCCTCGATGCCGCCGGCGTGGTTGCTCGCGCGCACCACGCGCCCGCGTTCGACGCGCATCGCGTCCTGGGCGTCGACGCCGCGCGCGCGAAACGTCGCGAGGCCGTCGCCGATCTCGACCGCCTTCACGCTCTGGATGCTCATGAGGGCCCCCGCGAGACGCGCGTCGAGCTTGCGATCCCACTCGACGTAGCTGCCCACACCGGGGAAGAGCCCGCTCACGATCACTTCGACCGAGCCGCCGAGCGAGTTGCCCTCGCTGCGGCCGCGCTGGATCTCCGCGACCATGCGCCGGCCCGCGCGCCCGTCCGCGCAATAGACCATGGAACGCGCGGCCCTTCTTCGAATCTCCTTCGTTGACATGCGAAGGAGCCGCGCGTCAACGGTGCCAATCGAGCGCACGTGTCCGATGGTTTCGACTCCCAGCACGTCGAGGACCGCCTTCGCGACCGCACCGATAGCCACGCGCATCGCGGTGCTGCGCGCGCTCGCGCGCTCCGACACCGGCGCGATCTCGTCGAAGCCGTACTTCATCACGCCCGCGAAGTCGGCGTGGCCCGGGCGCAGCACCGTCTCCAGCCCGCCGCCTTCCTTGCCTTTCACGGTGCGCGCGCGGTTGGGGAGCACGATCGCGATGGGAGCGCCCGTCGTCTTTCCCCTCCACACACCGCCGTGCAGCACGACGTCGTCCTTCTCGATCTTCTGGCGGCTGCTGCGCCCGTAGGAAAGTCGTCGCCGCGCGAGGTCGCGTTGGATCACCGCCACGTCGAGCTTCAGCCCCGCCGGCACTCCTTCTACGATGCCGACCAACGCTTCGCCGTGTGAGTCTCCCGCGGTCAAAAATCGAATCGCCATCAATTCACCCGCCGTCCCGGTGTGGGTTCGGTCTTCGAAAACGCGTCCACCGCTTCCGCCATTTCTTTCACGTCGAAGCCGTGGTCGGTCCAGATGCGAAAACTCTCCGCCGCCTGCGACACCAGGAGCGCCAGGCCCCCGAGCGTGCGCGCGCCCGCGCGCCGCGCGGTCTCGAGGAACGCGGTCTGGCGCGGATGATAGACGAAGTCGAAGAACACCTGCTCGCCGCGAATCCACGACGCGTCTTCGATCAAGGAGCCCTCCGCGTGCCCGACCATGCCGACCGGGGTCGCGTTGATGACGACGTCGGCGTCGCGAAACGCCTCGCGGCGCGCGGCCGGTCCGGCGGCGTCGACGAGCGACACGATCGACACCGGCTGTTCGGGGAACGCGAACTGGAAGCGCTCGACGATCATGGGCGCGTTGTCCAGCGAGCGCCCCGCGAGCACCACGCGCTCGGCGCCGCGCTCCAGCAGCCCGTACGCGGCGGCGCGCGCCGACGCGCCCACTCCGAACACGAACGCGCGCGCGCCTTCCAGCGCCACGCCCGCGAAGGTCTCGAGCGCCATGGCGGTACCGGCGGCGTCGGTATTGTACCCCTGAATCTCATCCTCCAAATAGACCACGGTGTTGACCGCGTTGATCACTTCCACTTCGGCCGACACCGCGTCGATGTGGTAGAGAATCTCTTCCTTGTACGGATAGGTGACGTTGAGCCCCGACACCCCCATCGCGGTGAGCCCCGCGAGCGACGGCCCCAGCCGCTCGGGCTTGATGCCGAAGGCGACGTAGATGGCGTCGAGCCCGAGCGTGTCGAAGGCGCGATTCATGATGAACGGCGACAGGCTGTGCGCCACCGGGTCGCCGATCAGTCCGAACAGATGACTCTTCGCCGCCGACATCTATCGCACCAGCGTTCGCAGGTCCGCGAAGAATTTCGGGTACGAGATCTCGACCACGGACGCGTCGTCGATCTCGGTGCGTCCTTCCGCAACCAGGCCCGCGACCGCCGTCGCCATCGCGATGCGGTGGTCGCCGAACGACGACACCGCGGCGCCGAAGAGCGGCGTCGGCCCGTCAATCGCAAGGCCGTCGTCGAACACGTCGACCGACGCCCCCATCGCGCGCAGGTTGGTGGAGATGGCGGCGATGCGGTCGGACTCCTTGTGGCGCAATTCGCCCGCGCCGCGAATCTCGGTGCGTCCTTCCGCCTGCGTCGCCGCCACCGCCAGCACCGGAATCTCGTCGATGATGGACGCGATCGCGGCGGGCTGGTCGACGGTGACGCCGTGCAGCGGCGCGTGCGCGGTGGCGAGGTCGCCCGCGTGCTCGTCGATCCCGGTGTGGAGCGCGTCGATGGAGAACGACGCGCCCATCGCCTCCAGCACGTTCAGAAGTCCCGCGCGCCGCGGGTTGACGCCGGTGAAGGGAAGCTGGACGCGCGAGCCGGGGAGCAGAATCGCGGCCACGAGGAAAAATGCGGCCGACGAGAAGTCGCCGGGCACGGTGACGTGCACGCCCTCCAGCGGGACGCCGCCGCGCACGCGCACGCTGCCGCCGTCGCGCGCGATGTCGGCGCCCATCGCGGCCAGCATGATCTCGGTGTGGTCGCGCGTCGGCACGCGGTCGACCACGGTGGTTTCGCCCTCCGCGAACAGCCCCGCGATCAGCACCGCCGACTTCACCTGCGCGCTCGGCACCGGCATCTCGTAGCGGATGCCGCGCAGCGAGCCGCCCTCCACGGTGGCGGGGAGTGTGCCGCCGTTCGCGAGCACGACGCGCGCGCCCATGCGCGCGAGCGGTTCGGCGACGCGCCCCATCGGGCGCTTGCGCAGCGACTCGTCGCCGTCGATGCGGCAGCGTCGCGCGCGCGCGGCGGCGAGGCCCGCCAAGAGGCGCGCCGTGGTGCCGGAGTTGCCGGCGTCGACGTCGAACTCGGGAGTGATTGCGTGCGCGAGCACGATGGTGCGGCCGTCGGGCATCGACTCGACGAAACACCCCATCGCGCGCAGCGCTTCCATGGTGGTGCGCACGTCGGCGGAGTCGGCGATGCCGTCGATGGTCTGGCGGCCGCGCGCGGCGGCGCCCAAGATCAGCGCGCGGTGCGAGATGGACTTGTCGCCCGGGACCTTGAGGACACCTTCGACGCGGTTGGCTTTTTCGACTGCGAACTTCATGCGGCAATCGGAGCGGTTCGACTCCGCGCGGCCACGCGACGACGCGCGCGGTCCGCGACTAGCTCGGCTCGCGCAGCGTCCGCCCCATGGCGGTCGCGATCGCGCGCACGCTCGTCATCATCTCGTTGAAGGTGTCGATGGAGAGGCTCTGGACGCCGTCGCACCACGCAATCTCGGGGCACGGGTGCACTTCGACGATGAGCCCGTCGGCGCCGGCCGCCACCGCCGCGCGCGCCAGCGCGGGCACGAACTCGGTGTGGCCCGCGGCGTGGCTGGGGTCGACGATGATCGGGAGGTGCGAGTTGCGCTTGATGACCGGGACCGCGGAGATGTCGAGCGTGTTGCGCGTCGAGTTCTCGAAGGTCCGAATGCCGCGCTCGCACAGGATCACCTGCTGGTTTCCGTTCGACAGAATGTATTCCGCCGCCATCAATAGTTCTTCCACCGTCGACATCATGCCGCGCTTCAAGAGCACCGGCTTGCGAACTTTGCCCACTGCCTCCAGGAGCGCGTAGTTCTGCATGTTGCGCGCGCCGATCTGGAGCACGTCGGCGTACTCGCTGACGAGCGGCACCAATTCGGGCGAGATGACCTCGGTGACGACGGGGAGTCCGGTCTCGCGCTTGGCGGCGAGCAGGATTTTCAACCCGTCCTCGCCCAGGCCCTGGAAACTATAAGGAGAGGTGCGCGGTTTGAAGGCGCCGCCGCGCAGGATCGACGCGCCCGCTTTCTTCACCGCGCGCGCCGCCGTGATCACTTGGTCGCGGTTCTCGACCGCGCACGGACCCGCCATCACCACGAACTCGGGCCCGCCCACCGCGACGCCGTTCACGTTCACCACCGTGTTCTGGGGGCGAAACTCGCGGCTCACCATCTTGTACGCCTTGGTGATGGGGATGACTTGCTCGACGCCGGGCGTGCTCTCGATCTGACTGAAGTCGGCGCCCTGCAGCGCTTCGACGACGCCGATGATGGTGCGGTCGGCGCCGCGCGTCGGGTGCGGTTTGTAGCCCATCGACTCCAGCGTCTTGATGACGCTCGAGATGTCGGACATGGTGGCGTCCGACTTCATGACCACGATCATGGATCCGTGCTCCTCGAGGTGGAAGGTGTGCGACGACATAGTATCAGAAACGCGCTCCCGCGTCGCCCGTCAATCCGTCCAGTTTGTCGCGTACGGCCGCCACGAACTCGCCGACGCGCCCGGCCGCTCCGCGCGCCGGGCCGTCGCCCGCGAGCTGCATCAGCCGGCTTCCAATGATGACGCCGTCCGACGCGGTCGCGATCTCGCGCGCCGACTCGGGCGACGACACGCCGAAGCCGACGTAGACCGGGGTGTCGGTGGCCGCCCGCACGCTCGCGACCAGCGCTTCCACGTCGGCGAGCGCGGCGGTGCGCGCGCCGGTGACGCCCGTCATCGACACCGCGTACACGAAGCCCTCCGACGCGCGGGCGATCGCGCGGGCGCGCGCTTCGCCCGAGGTGGGCGCCACCAAGTCGACGTAGGCCAGCCCGGCGCTTCGCAACGGCGGGCGAAACGCGGCCGATTCTTCGAACGACACGTCGGGGACAACAACGCCGGCGACGCCGGCGTTTGCGGCCTCCCGCGCGAATGCGTCCACCCCGAGACGCAGGATTGGATTGACGTAACTCATCACGACGAACGGAACGCGCGCGTCGCTTGCCAAGCGCGCCGTTGCGTCGAGTGCACGTGCGAGCGTCATGCCATTCGCTAGCGCCGCGCTCGACGACGCCTGGATCACGGGACCGTCGGCGATGGGGTCGGAGAAGGGAATGCCGACTTCGATCGCGTCGGCGCCGGCGTCGACCGCCGCGCGCACGAGCGCGTCGAAGGCGTCGTCGTCCGGGTAGCCGGCGGTGAAGTAGGCGACCAGCGCTTTCCTCCCGCGCGCCCGCAGCGACCGCGTGGTTTCGGCTAGCGCGTTCACGGCAAGCGTCCTTCGATGGCGTCGACGTCCTTGTCGCCGCGCCCGGAAAGATTCACGACCACCACGCGCCCGTCGCCCGCGGCGCCGGCGAAGGCGCGGCGCACGAACGCGAGCGCGTGCGACGACTCCAGCGCGGGCAGGATTCCTTCCAGGCGCGTGAGCGCGTGAAATGCGGCGAGCGCGTCGTCGTCGGTGACGCTCGTGTAGGCGACGCGGCCCGCGTCCTTCAGGAAGCTGTGCTCGGGCCCGACGCCGGGATAGTCGAGGCCGGCCGCGATCGAGTGCGCGGGGCTCACCTGCCCATCGTCGTCTTGCAACAAGTAGCTGTAGGCACCGTGCAGCACGCCCGGCGTCCCGCGCGAGAGCGTCGCCGAGTCGCCGGCGCGCGAGCCGCCCGCTTCCACGCCGTGCAGGCGCACGCCGGGGTCGGAAACGAAGGCGGTGAAGATACCGAGCGCGTTGGAGCCGCCGCCCACGCACGCGACCACGTCGTCGGGCAGGCGTCCTTCGGCTTCCAGAATCTGCGCGCGCGCTTCGCGCCCAATGACGCTCTGGAAGTCGCGCACGATGGTGGGATACGGGTGCGGGCCCACTGTCGAGCCGATGATGTAGTGCGTCGTGCGCACGTTCGTCACCCAGTCGCGAATGGTTTCGTTGGTGGCGTCCTTGAGCGTGCGCGTACCCGACGTGACCGGGACCACGGTGGCGCCGAGAAGCTGCATGCGCCGCACGTTGGGGCGCTGGCGCGCCATGTCGACTTCGCCCATGTACACCGTGCACTCGAGTCCGAAGAGCGCCGCCACCGTGGCCGTCGCGACGCCGTGCTGGCCGGCGCCGGTTTCGGCCACGAGGCGACGCTTGTCCATGCGCCGCGCGAGCAGCGCCTGCCCGACGCAGTTGTTGATCTTGTGCGCGCCGGTGTGATTCAAGTCCTCGCGCTTCAGGTACACGCGCGCGTCGCCGCCGAGCGACTGCGAGAAGCGGCGCGCGAGGTAGAGCGGCGTCGGGCGTCCGACGTAGCGCGCGAGGAGCTCGCCGAGCTCGCGTCGGAAGGCGTCGTCGGCGCGCGCCGACTCGTAGGCGGCTTCGAGCTCGCAAAGGCACGGCATCAGCGTCTCGGGGACGAATTGGCCGCCGTATGCGCCGAAGCGGCCGCGGCTCATGCGCGCGCCTCCGTCATGAATCGCTCCAGCGCGCGCGGGTCCTTGACGCCGGGCTCGCGCTCGACGCCGCGGCACACGTCGACCGCGAAGGCGTGCGTGCGCGCGAGAACGGCGCGCACGTTGTCGGCGTCGATGCCGCCCGCCACGAACAAGCGAAAGCCGAGCCCGCGCGTGCCCGCGACCGCGTCCCACACCGCGTCCTCGCCGCGCGCCGCGCCGCGCTCGAAGTCGAACAGGAAGTACGACGTGGTGCGAAAGGCCGCGAGTTCGTCGGCGCGCGGGACGCGCGCGGTGCGAAACGCCTTCACCACCGGCTTGCCGGCGCGGTGCAGCACTTCGTCGCAATAGGCCGGGGTTTCGGAGCCGTGCAGCTGCACCAGGTCGAGGTCGCACACGAGCGCCGTCTTGACCACGTCGTCGATGGGCTGGTCCTTGAACACGCCCACCAGCGCCGACGACGGCACAATGGAGCGGATGCCGCGCGCGCGCGCGACGTCGACGCGGCGCGGGCTCTCGGCGAAGATGACGCCCAGGTAATCGGCGCCGAGGGAGGCGGCCAGCGCGGCGTCGCCCACCGTCGTGAGCCCGCAAATCTTGACCTTGGCCGCGCTCATCGTGTCACCCGTCTCGTGGACGACGACGCCGGCAGGCGCGCCGCTTCCACCAGGTCGCGCAAGAGAGCGCCGGGGTCGTCGGCGCCGAGCAGG
>CAZLLI010000039.1:0-26402 GCA_964560355.1 uncultured bacterium
CGCGCCAACATGCGCGAAGCGCCGTCGCGCGACCTGCACAACCTTGCGCTCTTGGTGCGCACCCCGGCCGCGGGGCTCTCGTTCACGATCGAAGGACAGAATCTCACCGACGAGCGCCCGGTCGACGTCGCGGGTTATCCGCTCCCGGGTCGCAGCGTCTACACCACATTGAGCTATGATTATCGTTAGGAGAACACCATGAAGCACCTACTCGCCATCGCACTCGTTCTCATTGCCGGCACCGCTTTCGCGGAAGGATTCACGCTGGTGACGACCACCGACTTCTCCACGGGGTCGACGTCGTCGATCGACCGCGTGACGCGGACGTCGCTGAACGACATCGAGCCCATCCACAGCGACGCCGTCGTGCGCTGGTTCGGCGACTACGTCTACGTCCTGAACCGCGCCGGCGCCGACAACATCCAGATGCTCGACTGGACCGACGACAGCTTCAACACGATTCACCAGTGGTCGACCGGCAACGGCTCCAACCCGCACGATATCTACGTCAAGAGCGACGGCTCGGCGGCGTACATCACGCGTTACGACATGACGAGCGTGTTGAAGATGAACCCGAATACGGGCGCCACCATGGCGACCATCAGCCTGGCCGGATTCGCCGACGCCGACGGGATTCCCGAGATGGACCAGGTGTTCCACCAGAACGACTTCCTGTTCGTGTTGGTGCAACGACTCGACCGCAACAACTACTACGCGCCCACGGGAACGAGCTACGTCGTCAAGATCGACACGAACACCGACACCGTGGTCGACATGGATCCCGGCACTCCGGGCGTGCAGGCGACCCCGCTCATCCGCACGAACCCGTGCTCGGAAATCGCCGACCCGTTCAACGGCAGGGTGTGGTCTTCCGCCGCCGGCTACTTCGGCGTGAACGACGGCGGCGTGATCGAGATCAGTCCCGCGAACCCGTCCGTGCAGACCGTCATTCTGAGCGAGACCGCGGCGGGCGGCGATATTCTCGACGTCGCGAGATTGAACACGACGCGCGCGTACGCGATCGTCGCCAACGCGTCGTTCGAAACCGTGCTGATCGAGTTCAACCCGTCGACCGGAACGAAAACCGGCGCCACCATCTTCAATCCTCACGGCTACAACTTGAGCGACCTCGAAATCGGCAGCGATCTCATGGTTGCGGACCGCACGCCCACCAACCCCGGCGTGCGCTTCTTCAATATGAGCGACAACACGCAGATCCTCCCCAACCCGCTCGACGTGGGACTGCCCCCGTTCGACATCTTGGACCTCATCTTGTATTGCCCGGCGGGAGATTGCGGCACGCCCGTCGGCGACGCGCCGCGCGCCGCGTCGCTCGGGCAGAACTACCCCAACCCCTTCAACCCGGAGACGTCGATTCCCTTCTCGCTCGCGCGCGCGGGGCGTGCAACGCTGCGTGTGTACGACGTGAACGGAGAGTTTGTCGCGACTCTACTCGACGAAAACCGCGGCGCTGGTGAGCATGTCGCGCGTTGGAACGGTCGCGACGACCGCGGTGTTGCAATGCCGAGCGGCGTCTACTTCGTGCGCCTCGAGGCGAACGGGATCACCGAGACGCGCAAGATCGCGCTCCTGAAATAGAACTCGGACCCAGACGGTCCGACTTTATTTCATTCACGCGCAACGAGATCGCCGCTCTTTGGGAGTCGGTCCGCGCCCTAACCGGGCGCGGGCTGCACCCCCTTGCGCGCCGGCGACATTTTCATCAGAATATCGAGTAACCGAACCAGCCGAGACGCTTCGACGGGTCCTCCCGCCCGCGCCTCTTCGACCGATTTAGCAACGAAGTAGAGCGTGTTATGAGCTTTTTCGATCTGCGTTTGGGTCCTTCCTCCCTCGACGTGAGCGTCGTTGTTCCCGTCCACAATGAAGCCGACAACGTCGTTCGCCTGGCGGACGAAATCACGGCCGCGATGAGCGCGTCGCGCTGGTCGTGGGAGTGCGTGTGGGTCGACGACGGCTCCACCGACGAGTCGCTGGCCACGATTCTGCGCGTGTGCGCGGGCGATCCGCGCCACCGCTTCGTCCAGCTCGACGGCAACTTCGGGCAATCCGCCGCGCTGGGGGCGGGCTTCGTGTATTCGCGCGGCGCCGTGCTCGCGATGATCGACGGCGACGGCCAGAACGACCCCGCCGACGTGCCGCGCCTCGTCGACCTCCTCGCCGAACGCAACGTGCACCTCGTCAACAGCTACCGCGCGCGTTCGCAATTCTCCGCGGCGCGCCGGCTCTCGTCGCGCATCGCGAACGGATTTCGCAACCGCCTGACGGGCGAGCGCGTGCGCGACGTCGGGTGTTCGACGCGCGTCATGCGGCGCGAGTGCCTGGAAGGCATCGTGGTCTTCAAGGGCATGCACCGCTTTCTTCCGACCCTCATTCGCATGAACGGCTTCGACCGCATCGTCGAAGTCCCCGCCAACCACCGCGCGCGTTGGAAGGGCACGAGCAAGTATGGGATCAACAACCGGCTGTGGGTCGGTATCGCCGACACGCTCGCGGTGCGCTGGATGTCGCGCCGCATGACGTCGCCGCGCGTGAAGCATTCGTCGTTCGAGCAACGACGGGAGGCGAATCAATGAACACGATGATGATCGCGCTGGGTTTCTTGGGTCAGGCCGTGTTTTCGGGCCGCTTCTTCGTGCAATGGCTGGCGAGCGAACGCGCGGGGCGCAGCATCGTCCCCAAGGGGTTCTGGCACTTGAGCATTTGGGGCTCGGCCATTCTGCTCGCGTACGCCATCTACAAGCGCGACCCCGTGTTCATCCTCGGGCAGAGCGCGGGATTCGCGATCTACGCGCGCAACCTTTTCTTGATTCGCCGCCACGAGGAACACGAAAGCGCGCGTGCCTAGTCGACGTACCGCGCTCCTCGCGGCGATCGCGCTGGTGGCGGCGTTCGCCTTCCAGGGGACGCGCGGCCTTTACGACCCTTCCGAAGGCCGCTACGCCGAGGTCGCGCGCGAGATGCGCGAATCCGGCAACTATCTCGATCCCACGCTCGCCTACCGGCCACACTGGACCAAACCGCCGCTCACCTATTGGGCCATCGCGGGCGGACTCGCGGTGTGCGGAGACAACACGTGGGGTGTGCGATCCTACAACGCGGTCGCGTTCGTACTGACCACGCTCGCCGTCGCCGGCATCGGCGCCACGTTGTGGAACGCGGAGGCCGGTTTCCTCGCCGGGCTCGTCTTCCTCTCGTCGCCGTACCCGTTCGCCGCGGCCAACGCCACCACGGCCGACACGCTGCTCGCGACGTGGACGACGCTCGCGATGCTCGGGTACGTGCGGGCGTGGAAGGGCGCACGGTCGGCGTGGTGGGTCCGCTTCATGTGGCTCATGTTCGGCGTCGCGTTTTCGACCAAGGGTCCGCCGGCGTTGCTCCCGCTCCTCGCGCTCGTCGTCTTCCACGCCGTCGCGCGCCGGCCGTTTCGCATGCTCGACGCGGCGGGGATGATCCTGTTCGTCGCCGCCGGTTTCTGGTGGTACGCGCTGGAATCCCTGCGCCACCCCGGGCTCGCGTCGTACTTCGTGGGCAAGGAGGTCATCGCGCGCAACGCCACCGACGAGTTCGACCGCAACGGCGAGTGGTACGGCGCGGTCGCGGTGTACTTGCCGGTTCTGCTCGTCGCTCCGGGCGCTTGGATCGTCGAAGTATTTCGAGTGGTGCGCCGGTTCCGACTGTTCTCGGTGCGCGGCCTGTGGGAGGCCGTGCGCCTGCGCGCGAGTACGCGCTCCTTCTTGCTCCTCTGGTTGCTGCTCCCGCTGGTCGCTTTCTCGCTCTCGCGAAGCCGCCTCCCCCTCTACCTGCTTCCCCTCTACCCCGGCATCGCGCTCGCGGTCGCGCGCGGGATCAGCGCAAGCGACGCGCCTCGCCGCGGGCATGCGCTCCGCGTCGCCGCCGCGTCGCTCGTGGTGCTGGTGGCCGCAAAAGGCATATTCGCGTTTCGTCACTCCGACCGCGACGCCACGCACATGTACCGCTGCGTCGTCGACGTCACCGGGACCGACGCGCGGCTAAGGCTGTTTCGCGAGTCGCGCATGTACGGCTTCCAGTTCTACGCCGGCAAGGATCTCCAGCGCGTGACGGTTAGCGGCCGCGAATCGTGGGCCGACGCGAGCCTCGACGAGGCGCTCGCGGCGCGCGAACCCGGCCGCCCGCTCGCGTTCGCCGCGCACCCCGCCTTCGACGACCAGCTGGAAGCGGCACTCATTTCGAGAGGGATTCGCTTCCGGGAAACCCGCGTCAATGATTGGGACGTGTTCCTAATCCCTGCCCCCGAGTAGTGCTTGCGAATCATTTCACTCCGTCTCGCGAAGATTCCTTGTGACGACTCCGGTTTCGTCGTGTCCGACGAACAGGAAACGTCCCATGAAACTCCCGAACCGAAAGCACACCGCTCTCTTTGCGATCGCGGTCCTCTTGGCCGCCATCACCATGGGCTGCCTGGGACCGTGCGAAGCGCTTCTCCTGGGGATCATCATCACGGACGGCGGCCCCATTTTCCTTACGGCACCGGCCGGGAGCCAGGCGAACAGCTTCTATCCCATCGGACTGTTCGAGTTGCTCGCTATTTGCGACGGGCCCGCGAAGTTAGCGACCGCGGGTGGAACCGTCGCCGTGCCGGCGGGCGTCTACGCCCGCACGCGCCGCGACCTGACCGCGAGCGAGCCCACCGCGACGTGCGACCTCGTGACGTCGTCGAGCACGCCGCCGGGACACTACATCCTCGAGTACCGAACCACGTCACCAACCGGGCAGACGCGCGGCACACTCGACCTCACCATCGAAGAAGGAGCACCCTCGGACGTAACCGCGTGCCTGTACGCCTACGGCGACGGCGAAATCATCTTCGTGAACCAGCAGGTGAATTTCTACGGCTGCTGCAGCTTCGCCCCGCCGACCGATCCCATCGTGCAGTACAAGTGGTGGTTCAACTACAACGGCAATCCAGCGTCGGCGCCGTCGCAGACCACGAGCAGTTGCCTGACCACGCACACCTACACAACGCCCGGCACCAAGAACACCCGCTTGGTCGTGAGAACCGAGAGCGGCGTGGAAGCCGAAGATACGCAATCCATTCTGGTGCAATCGCCATGAAGAAGACGTGCTGGATACTCGCTCTTTGCGCGCTCGTGCTGTGGGTCGGTTGCGGCGGGGACGACTCCACCGGCGGCGGCGAAGCCCCGAAGCCGGTCAGCGTCAACGGCGCGCTCGTGATTCCCGCGGCGTGGGCGGGGACGTGGGAGATCACGCTCACCCTTCGCGACTGCACCACCGACGCCATCCTGTCGCAGGAAGTGATCGTGTCGCAGGCGTGCCCCGGCGACACGCTGCAGAATCCGTTCTCGCCCCTCTTCGAAAACTGCACGGGCACGCGCACCGGCAATCACCTCGAGGCCGATTGCTCGGCGCAAACCACCAACGGCGCCTGCCAGCTCGACGTCGACTTCGATTTCACCATGGACGTGAACGGCGACGCGCTGACGGGAAGCGGAACGCTGCAAACCACCATGACGCCCGGGTGCGAAAACTCGTTCTTCACGCCGGGCTGCCAGAAGATCTCCATCTCCGGCACGCGCACGTCGAGCTCGACCGCAGGTTGCGCGACGCGCAACGCCACCCAGAAGCTCTTCTTCCGCTAACGCCGCTGGCACCGCCCGGTGAACGCGCTCTCCGTCGCGTCGCGAGCGATCATCGCGAGCCCATCGCCGTCGCGATCTCTTTCAGCTCCATCAAATCGGCATCGGCATCGCGCCAGTACTTGCGCGCTTCCGCCATCTCGCGCTTGGCCGCCGCGATGTCGCCCTTGTGCTCGAGCACCAGCGCCAGTGCGAGGTGGCTCCCGCCGTAAGCGGAATCGTGGTCGAGCATTTGCCGAGCGGTGAACTCGGCGAGGGTCCAGTCTCCCGCCATGCGCGCGCTCCGCGCCATGGTATCCAATCGGAATAGCGCCTGCGACCATGCGTCGGGGCCGGGCGTGTCGCGAAACGCCTTCTGCGCGGCCTTGAGGACGGCGTCCGCTTCTTCGGTCTCCCCACTCGCGAGCAGAAGATCGCCGCGCGCGGCGTCGACCCATACCTGCACGACCGAACGCTTGGGGACGATTCCACCGGTTACCACGGGCACGAGGAGCAACGCTTCCTCCGCCTCCATGAGTTCCGCGCGCGCGTCGTCGAAGCGATGCAGCCCGATCAACGCCTGCGCCGCCAGCGCGTATCCGACCGCGCGCGCCTGCGCGAAGTCCGTGCGCGTCAAAGCGTGGGCCGCGGCCAGCGCGTCCTCGTAGCGAGCGCGGTGCAGCAAGAACGCGGGCAGGCACTTGCTGTTGAACGCACGATACGCGTCGACTGCCTCGAGCTGGGCGGCTTGGCGCATGGTCGCCTCCGCGAGCTTCATTTGCCCCTTGTGCTGGTAGCATGTCGCCAACAAATCGAGATTGTGCCCGTGGTGCCAGTCGAGCGCGGGGTCGATGTTCTCCGCCTGGTAGTACGCGCGTTCCAGTGCGTCCGCTTTCTTGAACTGCGCGATGGCGTCGTCAATGCGGCCCACGCGCCGCAGGTCGTGCCCCCACATGTGCGCCGCGTGGGGAATCTGGGGGGCTTCGCGCGCGTAGACGGCGCCGTGCTCGAGCGCCAAGTCGATACGGTTGATGGTCTCGTATGAGTGAACTAGATAGTGGTGCGCGCTGGCGTGGTCGGGGACCAGTAACAACACTTGGTTGTAGTAAGCAACCGAGGCGGCGGTGCCCCGCTGCCCGCGACCGGTCGCCAGCGGTTCGGACGCGTTACCCCCGAGCAGCCACAGCTGGGGATCGTCGACGTCCAGCGCCAGCGCGTCGTCGACGGTCTTTCGATACGCGGCCAGCTTTTCCACGCTGTCGAGATCGTCCATCGCGATCAGTTGAGCCTCGCGAATCGCAATGCGTCGTCGCTCGCGATCGCTCGCGCCCGCCGACAGCGTCTTGGCCTTTTCGAGAAACTGGGTGGCGGCAGCGGAATCGTCGAGTCCCGAATACGTCCGGCTCAAGCCGACGTATGCCATCGCCGCCTTCGGATCGAAACGCAGCGCTTGATGGAACGAGCGGGCGGCCTCGATCCAGACGTACGACTCGAGGTAGTTGAGCCCTTGGTCGTAGAACGCCTGCGCCTCCTTCGAGTGCGTGGTAATGACTTCGTGCGAATTGCCGATCCCCGTGCGCAAGGGGACGGGGCGCGACAACAACTCCGCCGGCACATAGCTCGGCGGCGCCGCGCATGCGGCGTGGGGATCGTCTTGCGCGCGGGCGGCCGTGAACCCCAGCAGACACCAAACGGCCACGAGAATCGACTTCATATGTGCTTACGCTCCTGAGTGTAGTCGTTTGATTAGCTGAATCTGACCCGTGTGATAGAGATCGTGGGCGGCGATGCCGACCACGATCTCGCGGTTGTCGAAGCGACTTGCGTTCGGCCGCCGCGTGAGGTCGCGAACCGATAGCCCCGCGACGGTCTCGCGCAGGCGCGCGTGCATCTCGCCGAGCAGCGCGACGTCGCGCTTCCACGCCGCTTCGGTCGCGGCGCCCGCCGCGGGCCGCGCGAACCAGTTCGACCCCTTCAGCGGAAACGACCCGCGCTTCTCGCCGAGGATGCGCCGGCGCACGACGTACTTCCAGTACGCCGCGTGCACCACCAGCTCCCAGATGTTGTGGCGCGCGCGCGCCGGCCGCCACGCCGCCTGCGCCGCGGTGACGCGCCGAAGCGACCCTCGCAAGTTGGTGCCGTGCCACGCGCGGTGGTCATAAGCTTGGTCGATCATTTCGAGCAGCGCCTTCATTTCCGGATTGGCCGCCATCGGTCCTCCCGTCGCCCTTCGCGACCGAAATCGTGTGGTACAATTATCCGGTACCGGCGCCCCTTGCGCCGGCCCGATCGGAGCTCCATGCGCGTTCGCGTCCTCACCCTACTCCTGCTCTCGGCCCTTTCGCAAGACGCTCGCGGCGGTTGGCAGACCGACGGCGTCCCCGTGTGCACGGCGTCCCTTCCGCAGATCAATCCGGTCGCGGTGTCCGACGGCGCGGGCGGCGCCATCATCGCGTGGATCGACGGGCGCAGCGGCGCCACCGACGTCTACGCGCAGCGACTGAACGCGGGCGGCGTCGCGCAGTGGACCGCCGACGGCGTCGTGATCTGCAACGCGAGCAGCAACCAGCTGGCGCTTCGCATCATCTCCGACGGCGCCGGCGGCGCCATCATTGTCTGGACGGACTATCGCGGGGCTTCCCCCGACATCTACGCGCAACGCGTCAACGGTTCCGGCGCGGTGCAGTGGACCGGCAACGGCGTCGGCGTGTCGACGGCGGCGGGTACACAGCAGTACCCCGACTTGATCGCGAACGGATCGGGTGGCGCGGTGGTGGTGTGGGAGGATGGACGCAACATCGCGGTGACGAACACGGATATCTACGGCGCGCGGGTGACGTCGACGGGCACCGTGTCGGATCCCGGCGGCATCGCGATATGTACGAACGCGGCGTTGCAGTACAACGCGACGCTCTCACCGTTCGGAACCGGCGGGGCCATCGTCTCGTGGTCGGACCAACGCACCGCCGCTACGACGTCATTCGACATCTACGCGACGCGCGTGACCGGATTGGGTGTGGTGGTCGACGTCGCCGGCATCGCCGTGTGCGACGCCGTTCAGGAGCAGAATTACCCCGCGTCCATCACCGACGGGAGCGGCGGCGCCATCATTTGCTGGGTCGATCTTCGCCCCGCGTACGGCGTGTACGCGCAGCGCCTGACCTCGGTCGGCGCGACACCGTGGACGGCAGACGGCGTTCCGGTGAACGGTGTCACGAGCATCCCCGACTTCACGCGCCCCTCTCTCCTCCCCGACGGATCGGGCGGTGCCTTCGTCGCGTGGGCCAGCCTGATGGGCAGCTTCAATGTTTACGCGCAGCGGGTGAATTCATCGGGCGCGCGGCAATGGCTCCCCGACGACCTCCCGGTAGCCACGGACTTCGGCAACCAGGGCGAAGTGCGCATCTCGTCCGACGAAGTCGGCGGCGCTTTGCTGGCGTGGAGCGACCCGCGCGACGGGCAGATCGACGTGTACGCGCAGCGCCTCGACGCGGGCGGCGTCGTGCAGTGGACCGCGGGCGGCGCGCTCGTGTGCGGGGCCGCGTTCGCGCAGACGTTTCCCGCGGTGGTGTCGGATGGCGCGGGCGGGGGCATTGTCGCCTGGCGCGACGACCGCATCGACATCGACGGCAACGAAACCGACATCTACGCCCAGCACGTGCTGGGTAGCGGCGTCGTACCCACGCCCGTGGGCGGTACGCCCGCCGCGCGCTTCGCGGTGCGCGACGCCTTCCCCAATCCGTTCTCGCACACGAGCGACGTCGTGGTGACGCTGCGCGCTACCTCCGACGTCGCCGTCGACGTGTACGACGTGGCGGGGCGTCGCGTGCGAGCGCTTGCGTACGCGGCCGCGCCGGCGGGCGAGCTGCGCTTCGTGTTCGACGGCCGCGACGACGCCGGCCGCGCGCTAGCGAGTGGGGTGTATTTCTACCGCGTTACGGTGGCGGGCGAAACGCAGGCGCGCAAGCTCGTGATTGTGCGCTAGCGCCTACTGATCCAGCATGTGAATCTGCCAGAGGTCGCGCGAGCTCCCGTGCAGGAGCGGCGCCACCGCCAGCCTCCCCGTCTTCCCGATCGTCTTCTCGAGGTGCTTGAGCTCGCGGAATTTCTCCTGCGTCCCCGCGGGGAGCTCGGGCTTGAAGCCGGCTTCGCGCATCATGAGGAGACCCTTGGCGCTGATGGCGAGCTCGATGTGGAGTCGCAGGTAGCAGAGAATGTCGAGCAGCATTTCCGGCGAGAACTGCTTTTTCATGGTGTCGACGTAGTGCCCAATGCGGCTCTCGGTGATGCTCCCACTATTGATGATGTCGAGCAGCTCGGCGTCGACGTCCATCTGCGTACCGAGCCAGTGCTTGGTGGCGCGCTCGCTCCTCCAGAACGCGAACAGGATGAAGGCGGGCAGCGTCATGTGCAGGATCAGCGTCGACACCACCGGGGGCAGGATGAAGTGGTTGAACAGCGAATGCAGCGCGATCGCGATCGCGAGTCCCGGCAGCCACCACGCGCCGCGCCCGCCGCGGCGGTCGCACAGCGTCTTCGACACGATGGCGAAGATGGCCGTCATGCCGCCGTGCATGATCGCGGTGCCGAGCCCGCGCACCACCCACACCATGACGCCTTTCGTCTCCAGCGTTTGCAGATAGTACGTGTTCTCGATCAGCGCGAAGCCGGTCCCGGTGGCGAAGCCGGTGATGGCGGCGTCGACCGGAAAGCCGACGCGGCGGCGCGCGATCAGCCACGCGACGTAGCTCGCCTTCAAGGTCTCTTCGACGAAGGGCGCGAGGTAGCGCGACGACATCCGTCGCGGAATGCCGAAGTGCAGAATGATGGCGTTGTTGATGGTGAGGCACACCAGCGCGACGCCGCACCCGACCAGGATCGCCATCACCAGGTTGCGCACCGGAACGAGCTTGTAGCTGTCGAGGTACACCAGGGTGACGAGGAACAACACCACCGGCAGCAAACTGACGGCGAAGCGAAGGGCGAGGTCGATCACAGGATCTTGAGCGACACCATGAACTCGGTGTCCATTTTATGTCCCTCTTCCTTGGCAGCGGCGTAACCGAAGGACAGCGTCGATTCGAGGGCGGAGAAGATCACGAGGCGAAAGTCGACCTGCGCGCCGACGTTACCGACCTCCTGCCGAAAGTCGGAGTCGTCCAAGTTGGTGGCGATGCCGCCCGCGAACAGCGCCGTGCGCGCGTACGTGCAGTAGAGCTGCTGGAAGCCGACGCGGCGGAAGCGCACCGGCGGGAGCGTCCACTCCACCATCGCCTTGGTGAAGTTGGTGCCGGCGATCTCGTCGATCTCAACGCCCGGGAAGCGATCGTAGTCGCGGTAGCGCTTCACCTCTTTGTGGTCGACGTAGTTGTTACCGAAGCCGCCGAAGTAGAAGCTCGCGAAGGAATCGTCGCGGTTGCCGCGCGAATAGCCGCCCACCGTGCGCAGCCAAATCGACGAGTGCTCGATCGGGGTCAGGAATCCGAGGTCGAGCTCGGCCACGCCCTTGGTATAGAAGTCGTCGTTGACCAGATTGCCCTCGACGCCGAGCGACCACCGAATTCCCTTCTCCGAGTCGACCGCGCCGATGGAGCTCTGCGTGCGCTTGTAGTCCAGGCTCGCGCTGGCGGCGGCGTAGCTGTCGAAGGTCGCGAGCACGTTCTGGTTGTACGGCAGGCGCTCGAGCCCGCCGTAGTACGCGACGTCGACCGTGTATTCGAGGAAGCGCGGCTTGTCGGAGATCAAGTAATCGGAGCGAATCAGGCCGACGCCGTAGCCCTTGCGGCTCGTCATGGTGGGCCCGAAGAAATCGTAGAAGTCGGCCTTGTTGTACGCCGCCTTGAGCGTCCACGGGAAATGGCGGTATTCGAGCGCCGCGTGCACCAGCTCGTCGTCGGGAAGACTCGACGTGGGCGTGACGCCGACTTTGATATCGCCGCCGTGCATGCCGAGCGGGTCCATGAAGTTCCAGCGCAGACCGATCGACGTGTAGGCCTTGTACGCTTCGACGATCGGATACAGCGACGCCGTCGTCATGCTGCGGAAGTTGTGGTACGGACCCTGGTACGTCGTGAGCGAATCCAGGTTGATCTCGCGCGGCGAGCCCAGCTTCCACTCCTTCACCACCGGCCACTTGTCGACCACTTCCTGTCCGAGGTAGCGAATCGCGTTCACGTCCTCGAGCGTGTCGTTGGGGACGACGGCGGGGCGGAACCCTTCGCTCGTGTACGAGAACACCACCAGCGAGTCGCCCATCGGAATGGGGCGGAAAAATCCGATGTCGGCGTTGGTCACGCACTCCATCTTCTGGTCCGCGAAGCTCCAGCGGAACACGTTCGACACCCCGGTCTGGTACGACGTACCGTAGAGGTGCGCGCCGTCCGGGCTGAACACGAAGTTGGCGGGCGCGGTGTTGGTGAACTCGTACAGCACGCTGTAGCCCGCCTGCCCGCGCAGGAGCTCGGCGGTATTGAAGCTCACCAGCTTGACCGCGCCGTTGATCTCCAGCATCGACCCGGTGAGCATGGTGCCGTCGGGCGACACCTCGAGGTCGAACACGTCGGTGCCGTACTTGAATTCCATCACCTGCAGGATGCACTTCCAGTCGTTGTAGGGCGGCTTGATGCGCACGATGGTGGAATATCCGTTGTGGTGCTGCACACCCCACAGCATGGAATCGCCCTGGCAGAACGCGAGGTCGCCGATGCGACAATTGGTGATGAGCCGCGCGGACTCGTTGGTGCGCAGGTCGATCGAATTCAGGTCGCGCCAGTGCTTGCCATTGTTGGTGGTGTAGAAGAGCCGGCGCTGCGCGGGGTCGAACGCGAGCGACGTCACGTAGTACAGGGCCGGGGTCTGCACGTCGTGGATGCGTTCCATCTTGCCCGTCTGCAAATCGACCGCGGCCACGTGCGCGAAGTCGCCGGGGTAGTTGACCGCGACCAGGAGCTTCCCCGTCTCCGGGTCGACGTAACCGCGCGACACCGACCCCAGCGGCTTCTCGCACGCGACGCGCGCCTTTGTCACCGGGAACTCCGCGATGCGCGCGAGGTTCTGCGTCTGGAATTCGTGCTCGAAGTCGATCCACTTCTTCCACTCGGCGTCGATGTTGTTGCCGAACACCTTCTTGAACTCGGACGCGTAGTAGGCCTTGGTGCCGTCCTTGCGGTTGACCCAGTCGACCACCTTCTGCGGCCCGTAATTCAGCGCGAGGTACGACATGAAGCGTGTGCCGTACAAGTAGCTGTTTTGCCCGATCTGGAAGTCGCTCGTGGTTCCTTCCGACTCGAGCCCGACCAAGTCGTACAAGTACGCGCCGTCGTGCACCATGGCGCGAAACGCCATCTCGTCGTAGCCGCCGAGCGCGCGCCCGATGCCGCCCGCGAGCCAGGTCTCGATGAACACCGCCGAGCCTTCGTGGTACCAGCGCGGCGCGAAGCGCCGCGGCGAGCACAGGTACGAGTAGATCATCGACTCCGGGTTGTCGGAATCGGCCAGCACCTTGCCCTGGAAGATGCCGCGCCACACGCGGTCGATGTGCGACGTCTTCTCCGACGCTACCACGTGCCACAGCTCGTGGCTCATCACCCAGTTGAAGCGCTCGTTGGTCGGGCACGTCTCGTACACGTTTTCGTACGGCTCGATGCCGAGCGTCATGTAGTTGTTGGGAATCGTCGACGTCCCGCAGTAGCCGTAGTCGTCGAAGTCCTGCAGGAGGATCGTCACCGGCTCGTAGGGCTGGTAGCCCATAAAGCCGTAGTAGAAATCCATCGAGTTCTCGAAGCAGCGCGAGAGGTGCGGGATGATGTAGGCGTGCTCGGGGTCGTAGTAGACCACGCGCAAGCGCGGCGTCTCGAGACTCTGGAAGTCGAGTCCTTGCGCGCGCACGCCGGCCGGTGCCAACGTCGCGAGCAGCGCGGCCGCGAGCGCGAGCGCGCGACCAGAAGGATTGCCGGGGTTTCTGGAGTGCATGCGGACTGGGTTCGGTCAGACCGTACCGCGGGAGTGTACCCCATACAAACGCGGGACGCCACGGGGGTGAGCCGTGGCGTCCCATCGTTTTGGAAGCGTTCGGGGCGAGACCGGTTTAGTTCGATCCGGCCGACGCACGCTCCATAGCCGGCGTCGACTTCTCGTTCGCAACCGACGCGCGCTCGGCGATCGCACGCTCGAAGATCTGCGCGCGTTCCTGAGCGGGGGCGCGGTCGTAGATCGCGGCCTTGGCCTGCACCGACGCGCGGTCCAGGATCTGGGCACGAGCTTCCGGGGTCGCGCGGCCGAGAATCACGGCACGCTCGTCGATCGACTTCTTACCGAAGTCCACTGCGCTGATGTTCGCCTTCTCGAGCACGGCCGCCTTCTCCTGCACGGTCAGGTTGTCGTACATCGAGACCTTCTCCTGCGCGGTGGCGCGATCGAACGCGACCGCCTTCTCCGCGACCGCGGCGCGGTCGAGGACGGCAGCCTTGCCTTCGATCGACATGCGCGCGGCGACGGCCGCGCGCTCTTCCGGCGTGCAGCGGCCGAGCAAGCTCGCGCGCTCCGCGACGGTCGCACGACCCAACACCTGGGCGCGCTCCGCGACGGTGGCACGGTCGAGCACCTGGGCGCGCTCCGCGACGTCGCAACGACCCAACACGGTGGCCTTCTCGGCCGGGGTCGCGCGCTCGAACACCGACGCCTTCTCTTCGACCGAGAAACGATCGAGGACGGCGGACTTCTCGGCGGTCGTCAGACGATCGAAGTCGGTGACGTTCGCCTTCTGCATGTACTTCCTTCTCTCGTCGGGCGTCATGCGCGCGACCATGTTCATACGCTCTTCCGGAGTCGCGCGACCGAGCAAGGTCGCCTTCTCGGCGGCGGGCGCACGATCGATGATCATCGCGGCCATTTCAGGAGTCGCACGATCGAAGAACTTCAGGCGCTCTTGGGGCGACAAGCGACCCATGAAACCCGCGAGCTCTTCCAACGTCGCGGTGTCGTTCAACCACGCCGCGAACACATCGTCGTCGGTCTGGCTGGGCACGGCGACGTCGCTCGGCGTGATCTGCTCGGAGCGATACTTGTCGACCGTTCCGATGGCACCCGAGACCTGGTCGCTGGTGGGGTTGTTCCTATTGGACGTGAAAAACGCGACCGCGGCGATGATGACGACGCTGGTCGTGATCAGCAGGGTCGTGGACTTCCTTGACATGGCGCTACCTCCTTGACGGTGGGACCTGGGTTCTAGCTTGGTTCTGACGGTACTACAAACGTCGGGTATCGAAGTTGGTGCGAGTTGCGAGTTCGGGATTCCCGACGCTAAACGCTGAACGAAAAATCAGGGTTCGACCGGACGGACGGCTCCTTCGAACACCGTCTCTCCGGACTTAACCACCCTTAGGACAACCGACTGGGTCGGTTCAGCACGATCGGGGACGTCGAATACCCATTCAATGCCCCCGTCGACCCGGAGGTGAACCTGGGTGACCGGCCCGCGGTCGAAGGCGACCACCGAACCCGAAACCCCGGCCTCCGGCACCGCGACCGGGAGCGATCCCCCGGGCGGTGTTGCCATGGTACCCGAGACCAAGCCCGGGTCGACCGGGCCCGGCCGGACCACGGCCAGGATGATGGCTCCGGCCGCGAGACCCAAACCAAAGGTCGACGCGTAGCGAAGCCCCGGCGTCGCGATCGCACGATGGAGCCAGGCGAAAAACCCGTGCCCCTCGCTCGACCGCGCCGTGTGCCGAATCCCCGTCGACTCGATCGCCGACACCACGCGCGGGTGGAGTTCGGCGGGCGGGTCGATCATCGGCACGGAATCGAGCCGACGTACGAGCCGGCTCATTTCGTCATAGTGGGCGCGCGCCTCCGGCGACGACGTCAGCGCGCGGTCCAAGTCGGCGCGCTCCGGTTCGTTGGCGGCGCCGTCCAACACCCGATTCATGAGCTCGATGGTTTTCGGGTCGATCATCGCGTGATCCCCTTTGCGGACAGAATCTCTTTGAGCTTTTCGCGCGCGGTGAACAGGCGCGACTTGACCGTTTTCTCCGGGATCGAGAGCACGTCCGCCATCTCTTCGTACGAGAAGTCGTGGAAGTGACGCAGCACGATGACCATTTGGTAATCCATCGTCAGCCTCTCGATCGCGTCGATCATCTCGTCGCGCAGCACCTCGGCCCCGTGCGCCTCTTCCTGCGTGGGCGCGAGCGCCGCGGTGACCCCGCTCTCGTATTCGTCCAGGCGCTTGGTGCGTTTCCCGAAGTTGATCGATTCGTTGATCGCGATCCGATAGATCCAGCTGAAAAACTGGTGGGATTCGTCGAACGAATCGAGATTCTGGTACGCCTTGACGAACGCCGTCTGGACCACGTCGGCCGCGTCGTCCGGGTCCTTCAGCATGCGAAGCGCGAGGTTGTAGATCGGCTTCTCGTACTTCCGGACCAGGATCTCGAATGCCTTCTGGTTCCCGGAGAGGCACGCCTTGACGAGTTCCGCGTCGGCGTGGTCTCTCATGAAAGACGTACAACCGCCGGGGCCGAAAAGTTGGCAACCATGGCGATCACTCGATGGAAAAAACGTTGTCGAAGCCGGCGATGCGGAAAATCTCGCGGATGTGGCGGTTCAAATTGACCAGCTTGAGCGACTGCCCGGAGTCGGCGAGGCGCTTCTGCGTCCCCAGCAGGACCCCCATGCCGGCGCTCGATATGTATTCCAATTGAGTGAAGTCGACCGTGCACGACCGGGTGACCGACTTGAGCTCGTCGCGCACGCGATCCACCTGCGCGGCGTCGAGGCGTCCCGCGAGCAGAATCTCGCCGTTCGTTCCCTTGCGAATGTCGAACATTCACGCTCCTCCGGGTCCGAGTCGTTTGGTGACGGTGATGCGCGCCGCGCCGTTCTCGTGGCGGTAGGCGACGCCGTCCATCATCGCGCGCACCAGGTGCAGTCCGATGCCGCCGGGCTCGCGTTCGTCGAGCGATTGCCGCGCGTCGACCGGCGCCGACGCGGTGGGGTCGAAGGCGCGCGCGCCCGGGTGCACCAGCTCGATCACGAGGTCGTCGCCGCGCACGTCGAGGTCCACGAAGACCGTATCGTCTCCCCCGCCGTACTTGACCATGTTGGTGAAGAGCTCCTCGACCGCGAGGTTCATCGCGAAGACCGTCTCGCCGTCGAGACGGTGCGCGGCGGCGAACTCGCCCGTGAACTCGAACAGGGGCCCGAGTGAGATCAAGTCTCGCTGGAACGATCGCTGCATGGCCCGCCGTTCGACGACGACGGCCTAGAGTACCACATTCGCTAGTCGTCGTGCGAGGGGCGGCCGCGTAACCGTTTAGTCGACGACCGCCGGCGCTTCTGGTCGACGCGCTGCTGCTTCGAGGCGCGCGTCGGCTTGGTCTTGCGCCGCCGCTTGGGCGGGGTCGCCGCCGCGCGGATCAGCTCCACCAGGCGCGCCACCGCGTCGGCGCGGTTGCGCTCCTGGGTACGAAAGCGCCGCGCGGTGAGCACCAGCACGCCCTCGCGCGTGAGCTTGGCGCCCGCGCGCGCCATCACGCGCGCGCGCACGTCGTCGGGCAAAGACGGCGAGCGCGCGACGTCGAAGCGCAGCTGCACGGCGGTCGCCACCTTGTTGACGTTCTGCCCGCCCGGTCCCGACGAACGCACGAAGGCGAACTCGAGCTCGGACTCGTCGAGGGAGATGTGCGGCGTGACGGAGATCATGTTGGCGCCCGCCCGGGTCGACGCGTATCATAATCGAACGCCATGGCGACACCCACTCAAAAGGCCGATTTCTGGAAGGGGCTCTCGCTGCGCGCGCGTGTGCAGCTGTCGATCGGCATCGGTTCGACCTTCGCCACCATCGGCATCTTCCAGGATTTCTGGGCGCCGGGTGCGCCGCCGTGGTTCCTGGTCGCGCTGCACTGCGTGATCGCCGGCGCGATTTCGCTCTCGTGGGCGTACACGTTCATGTGGAGCAAGAAGTTCATCCCCATGATCGTCGCCTCCACCCTCGCCAGCATCGTGCTCGGCACGTGGACGTCGTATCGCTACCCGAACGCGCTCGTCTCCGACATGAGCGCCTGGCACACGCGGGGGGCGATCGAAGCCTTCGTCTGCGTGTGCCTGATCGCGATCGGCTACATCTTCTTCGTGCGCTTCATCGACACCGAGGGCGCCGAGCAATTGCGCCTGCGCACCGAAGTCAACCTCGCGCGCGAGATCCACGAAGTATTGGTGCCGCCCGTGCACGCCATCCACGGCCGCCTCGAGATCTTCGGGCGCTCCATCGCCAGCAGCGAAGTGGGCGGCGACCTCCTCGACGTGTTCGAAGGCAACCACGGCGTCGTGGTCACGGTGGCCGACGTGTCGGGGCACGGGGTGGGCGCGGGCACCATGATGGCGATGATGAAGAGCGCGGCGCGCGTGAAGCTGATGGACGGCACCAAGCTCGACGCGCTCGTCCACGATCTTAACCGCGTCATGTTCCAATTGAAGGGCGACGGCATGTTCGCGACCATCGCGGCGCTGCGCTTCCACGTCGACGGCTCGGTGGAAGTGGCGGTGGCGGGCCATTTGCCGCTCCTGCGCGTGCGCGCGAGCGGCGAGGTCGACGTACTCCCCAACGAGCACGTGCCGCTGGGTATCCTCGAGGACGCGTCGTTCTGGTCGCGCGACCTGCGCGGCGAACCCGGCGACCTCTTCGTCCTCATCACCGACGGTCTCACCGAAGTCGAAAACGCGCGCGGCGAAGAATTGGGCTGGGAGCGCATCCGCGACATCGCGGCGGCCGCGCGCACGCGACCGCTCCCCGAGATCCACGCCGCCGTCATGAACGCGGTGACGTCGCACGGCCCCCAAGCCGACGACCAGACGCTGGTGTTGGTGCGCGTGCACTGATCCGATGTAAGCGATCTTACCCCCCGCTGAGCCGCGCTTCTCCTTCGACGACGACCGCTACTCGCTCTGCGTGCAGCACTTGTGTCGCATGAAGCGCTTCTAATCTCCATTTAAGTGGCCGCGGCGCCCGCCGTGAGCCACGCTTACCTTGCACACGCGAACCGAGCAGGGTCGGAAGTATTGCTGGTGCGCAACAACCAACGCAACCAACGGAGGTTCAGCAATGGATTGGAAAGACGTCGAAAAGAAATGGGCAACCCTCCGGGTCAAGGTCCAAGAACGCTGGAGCGACTTGACTAGCGAAGAGCTGGATCAGATCGCGGGCAGCTACGACCGCCTGGTGAGCAAGCTCCAGGAGAAGTACGGCCTCACTCAGCAGCAAGCCGAGCACGAGTTGGCCGACTTCCAAAACACGGTGCGCGCCTAACGCATCGTCCGCCCAGGCCGGGTGGACGGCGCCCGCGACGATTGTCGTTTCGTTTCGGCGCGCTTCGTTCACCCGGCCGCCCCAACCCAAGGAGGAGCGATGAACCTCTCCAAAAAGAACATCGTGTTAGCACTCGTGGTCCTGACCGCGGGCATCGCGCGACCGGCGCGCGTGCACGCGAACGACCTCGGCGTGCACGTGGGTTACTACTTCGACAGCGAAGCGTTGAGCATCGGGTTCGGCATGCTGACGTCGATCTCGGAGGGCCAGCCGCGCTGGTTCTTCAACCCGAACGCGGAGATGATCGTCGGCGACGGCCGCGATATGGCGGCCTTCAACGCCGACTTCCACTACGACTTCGCGACCGATTCGGACCTCACCTTCTGGGCCGGCGCGGGCCCCGGACTCTACCTCGTCGAACAGCCGCCCGACGACGACCTGCAAGTGGGTCTCAACTTGCTCGCGGGTTTCGGTAAGTTGACGGGGTCGACGCGGCCCTTCGTGCAAGGTAAGGCGGTGGTGATGGACAACTCCGAGGTGTCCCTCGCCGTCGGCCTGCGATTCTAGCAGCGAAGCGAAACGGCAGCGGAGGGGTGGACGCGTCGCGCCTATCTCTGCACCAGCGAACTCCAACGCGGCGTCGAAGCCCCTTCGCTGCATGCGCCAAGAAGAAAGCCCGGTCCATTGCATCGAGAGCAATGGCCGGGCTCTTCTTGTGAGTATTCGAAGCGCGGCTACTTGAGCAGCACCATCTTGCGCGTATGCACGACGCTCCCCGCTTCCAGGCGGTAGAAGTACACGCCGCTCGCGAGCGCGTGCCCGCGGTCGTCGCGACCGTCGAAACCGACCACGTGCTCGCCTTCCGATTCGTTCCCGTTCACGAGGCTGCGCACGCGGCGCCCGGTGGTGTCGTATACCACGAGGCGCACAGGACCGGCCGCGCCCAACTGGTAGCGAATCGTCGTCGACGGGTTGAACGGGTTGGGCTGGTTCGCGAACAATTCCGTGCGCGACGGCGTCTTGCCCGCGCCCGTGTTCTGGTCGACCATGAGCTCGGCGTCGATGCACGTGGTGGTACCGTACGTGAGCGACACCTCTACGGTGTCGGGCTCGTAGCCGGTCGCGGTGAACACGATGGTCGCGCTCTCCGCGGGACCCGACAACGCGTCGGCCTGATAGCGGAAGGTGTAGCGCCCGTCGTCGGGCACGTGCTGGATGAATCCGCGCTCGAGCGACGTCGCCGTGAATTCCGGAATCAGCGTCCCCGTCCAGCGTTCGCGCACGTTGCCGCAAATCACCGCCACCGGAAATTCGGCGGTGAGGCTGGTGTTGCAGGTGAGACGCCCGTCGCACGAGCGCTCGAAGTATTCTTCCCACGCCTTGCGGAAGCCGGCGATCTTGGCCAGCTCGGGCGCCGACGGCGCGGTGCCGTTACGCACGAGGAAGATGAATCCCTGGCGCAGGTCCTTGTTCTCGGCGGCTTCGACCGGCGTGCGCGGACCCTCGGCCGCGATGACGTTCTCCACCGTGACCGGCGTGAGCGTGCCCGAACAGGTAGCGCCGATGATCGGCGTCCCCACCGAGCGATTCGCGGGCAGGTTGTTGCTCGCCGACGAGATGTAATAGAAGTCCTTCACTTCGTCGGGCGTGCGCAGGCCGAACGTGTACTCGTCCAGCTCGGAGAAGAAATCGACCTGGGTCGGGCACTGATAGTTGACGCCGCCGGTGCTGACCCAGTTGCCGCCCTCGAGCGAGCTGTGGTCGATGTCGGCGTAGTAGCTCCAGTGCGCGTCGCTGCGCCCCAGGATCAAGTTGCTGGCGCCGCCGCCGGCGTCGAACAACACGAACGCGCCCCAGCGGTGCCCCGCTTCCTGCCCCATGATGGTGAGGAAGTTGTTCCCCTTCGAGAACCAGCGGTTGTACGGATCCGCCGACGCCCACGCGCTCAGTTGATTCATGTTGCAGCGGCTCTCGAGCACGCCCGCGCTCCCGTACTGCGAGCTCGAGTCGAAGATGCCGAGCCCGATGCCGGTGACGTCGTTCTTGATGTTGAGCTCGTTCGCGAAGCCGCCCATGGTCTGCGCGAAGTTGGTGAAAAACACGAGCTGGAAGTAGACGTCGGGGAAATGGGAGTAGAAGCGCTGCATGAGCGCGACTTCGTTCACGAGCGGATTGGCGTAGCTGTAATACTCCTCGTACACGGCACCGCCGGCGGGGCTGCTGTGCGGGAGCCCGGCCGAGAACGAAATGACGTCGAGCGGCGGCGCGCCGCCCGGATGAAAGCCGAGCACGATGGGGTTCCCGCCCGACGCCAGCGTCGACGCGATACCGTTGTAGGTGAGCGTGAAGGTGCCGCTCGGGTACAACACGATCTGAAACGTGTTCAAGTTCGCAGTGCCGTACTCGGGGACCTGGTTCCACGTCACCGTGTACTTGGTGGCTTCGCTCTTCACCTTGACGCCCGCGGCGACGCCGCCGGGAGGATTCAGATCCATGTAGTAGCCGGCGATCTTGGGCGTCGTGCTGTAGAAGTCGGCGGGGTCGTAGAAGCCGGACGGATTCGGGTTGGCGCCGAACGACACGATGCCGTTGCCGCCGACGTACATCTGGGTCCAGGTGCCGCCCGCGTACGGGAAGCTGAACGGGAGCGTCACCAGCACGGCGCCGTCGTCGCCGGGTGTGATCGACGAACCGAACACGGCGTCCCAGCTGAACGCGGGGTTGGTGACGTTGAACACGCCGCCGCCCGCGGGCGCGAATTGGAACGTGCGCGCATTGGTGTCGAACAAATTGGTGCCGGAGAACGTGAGCGAGCCGTCGTCCTCGACGATCCATACGTCGTCGAACACATAGTCGAGGCCGGCCGCCTGCACGGTGCGCTGCCCCACCTTGATCTCGCTCTGAACGCGGTCGTTGACCGCCTTGCGCCACGCGTTCTCGGACTCGTTGCCCTTGTAGGTTCCGCACTCGAAGCGGGTGCCGCCGAGCAGATCCACGCCGTTGGTCTCGCCCGCCGAAAGCGGGGGACGTCCGGCGCGAAGCGCGGCGTGCGCGGGAAGGGTGAGCGCGGCGACGAGAAGAAGAGCCCCAACCGGTCGCAGGGCGGAGAACACTCGAAGCATGATGCGGCCTCCCGGGAGGTGAGCGGGTGATCGAGCACGAGGACGCTCTATTTTCTCACGCCCGCGGGAGGCCGCGCAACTGCGTATGTATGCCTACTTGAGCAGCACCATCTTCCTGGGTGCGATGCCCTTGACGCCCTCGAGCCGGTAGAAATACACGCCGCTCGTCACCGGCTTCCCGGCTGCGTCGCGTCCCGACCACTCCACCTCGTGCGTGCCGGCGTCGCGCACGCCCTCTTCCAAGCGCACCACGAAGGCGCCGGTGGCGTCGTAGATGCCGATCGCCACCGCGGCGCGCGCCGCGAGCGTGTACGCGATGGTGGTCTTCGGGTTGAAGGGGTTGGGGAAGTTCTGCGCGAGCGACGTCAAGAGCGCCGGCGTCGTCACCGACGCGAGCAGCGAGCGCGCGACGTCGCCGTCCTGCGACGAGATCACGAGCTCGTATTGGTACGTCGTCGCGGGCTGGACATCGTCGTCGACGAACGAGCGCACCGACGCGTCGAAGGGACCGCTGGCGATTGCGCGCGCGGGCACGTCGACGCCGTCGTGGCGGTAGAGCGTGTAGTGGTCGAGGGCTTCGTCGCTCCACACGTCCCAGCGCACTTCCACCGCCGCGCCGCGCACCACCGCGTCGAAGCGGGTGATGAACACCGGCGTCAGCGTGGGTTCGAGGAGGACGTCGGAGCAAATCGTCGCGCCGTAGGTGAGGCTGGTGGTGACGGTATCGGGCTTGAAGTTGGCGGCTTCGAACACGATGGTGACGTTCTCCGCCGGCCCCGACGTTCCGTTGGCCTGGTAGCGGAAGGTGAAGCGGCCGCCGTCGGGCACGTGCTGCGTGAAGCCGCGCTCGAGCGAGCGCGCGGTGAACGCGGGGATGATGCTGTTGGTGGTGCTGCTGCGCACGTTCCCGCAGATCGCCGCCACCGGAAAGTTCGACGCCAGGCTGGTGTTGCAGGTGAGACGTCCGTCGCACGAGCGCTCGAAATAATCCTCCCACGCGCGGCGGAAGCCCGCCACCTTGTCCAAGTCGGCCTGCGACGGCGTGGTTCCCTTCGCCACCAAGAGGATGAATCCCTGCCGCAGGTCGTGGTTTTCGTTGGGCTCGATCGGCGTGCGCGCGCCTTCGGCCGCGACGATGTGCTCGACGGTGACCGGCGTGAACAACCCCGACGCGGTCGCGTTCAAGACCGGCGTTCCCACCGAGCGCGCGTTGGTGGTGTTGTTCGCGACCGACGAGATGTAGAAGAGGTCCGTCACTTCGTCGGGCGTGCGCAAGCCGAACAGGTACTCGTCGAGCTCCGAGAAATAATCGACGTTGGTGGGGCACACGTAGTCGACGCCGCCCGTGCTCACCCAATCGCCGCCTTCGAGCGAGCTGTGGTCCATGTCGGCGTAGTAGCTCCAGTGCGCGTCGCTGCGCCCGAGGATCAAGTTGCTGGGACCGGTGCCGGGGTCGAAATAGGTGAACGCACCCCAGCGGTGCCCCGACTCCTGGCCCATGATGGTGAGGAAGTTGTTCCCCTTCGAGAACCAGCGATTGTACGGGTCGTCCGAGAGCCACGCCGCCAGACGGTTCATGTTGCAGCGGCTCTCCAGCACACCGTTGCTCCCGTATTGCGCGCTCGAGTCGAAGATCGGCAGTCCGATGCCGGTCACATCGTTGGAGATGTTCGACTCGTTGGCGAAACCCGCCATGGTCTGGAAGAAGTTGGTGAAGAACACGAGCTGAAAGAACTCGTCGGGAAACTGGGAGTAGAAGCGCTGGAACAGCGCGACTTCGTTCACCATCGGGGTGCCGAACGCGTAGTACTCCTCGTACACCGCCGCGTTCGCGACACTCGTGAACGGGAGGTCGGTCGAAAACCCGATCGACTGCAGCACCGCCGTCCCGCCCGGGTGGAAGCCGAGCACGATCGGCGTCGCGTTGGCCGCGAGCGTGGTCTGGATGCCGTTGTACGACAGCGTGAAGGTGCCGCTCGGATACAAGACAATCTGAAACGTGTTGGTCGGCCCCGGATTGCCGTACTCGTAGACGTTGTTCCACGTCACCGTGTACTTCGACGCTTCGCTCTTCACGTGCACGCTGCCGCCGCCGCCCGACGGCGCGTCGGTGTTGAGGTCGAGGTAGTAGCCCGCGATCTTCGGCGTCGTGTTGTAGAAATCGTTGGGGTCGAAGAAACCGGCCGGGTTGGGAAACCCGCCGAACGTGACCATGCCGTTCGCGCTCACGTACATCTGCGTCCACGTGGCGCCCGCGAAGGGAAACGAAAACGGCAGCGACACCAGCGCGGCGCCGTCGTCGCCCACCGCGACGGTAGAGCCGAAGACACCGTCGAAGCTGAAGGTGACGGCGCTCACATTGAAAACATCGCCGCCCGCGGGCGCGAACTGGAAGGTCTGGCCGTTGGTGTCGAAGGAATTGGTGCCCGAGAAGGTCAGCGTGCCGTCGTCCTCGATGACCCACACGTCATCGTACACGTAGTCGAGCCCGGCCTGGACCGTGCGCTTGCCCGCCTTCACGTCGCGCTGCACGCGCGCGTCGATGGAACGACGCCACTCGTGCTCGGCTTGGTTCCCCTTGTAGGTGCCGCACTCGAAATTCGTCTCGCCGAGCAGGTTGACGCTCCCCGCTTTTCCGTTCGACAGCGACGGCCGCCCGGGCGAGGTGGCACCGTGCGCGCTCGGGGTGAACACGGCGAGCGCGATCGCGCACGCGAGAAACGACGCCATGGGTACCGCAGGACGCATAGACGCGGCCCTCCTCGAAGGAGATGGTTTGGGTGGGGTCGAACGACTACGTGGGGCGTTTGGGCGCGGCGCTATTCTCGCACGCCGTCGCGCTTGCGCGCAACCTCGAAGGCGTCGCGCGAACCCGCGAACAAGTCGACGCGCACCAGCCGTCCGTCGAGCCCGCCGTTGGCGAGCGCCTTCTTCCACGACGGCCGCAGCCCGAGCGACTTCAAGAGCTCGCGGTTGCCGAAATATACGAACGCGATCGATCCCGCGCAGCGGTGTTTTAGAAAATCTCCGAAGGCGCGCATGAATTCGGGCATGGCGTCGCGTTTGCCGATGCGCAGCCCATACGGAGGATTGGTGACGATGGTGGCGCCGTCGACGCGCTCGATGGCCTCGAAGCGGCGCGGCTCCACCTCGACGCCGCGCCCGCCCGGCAGCCGCGCGAGGTTGGCGCGCGCGGCGCGCACCGCGTCGCGCGACGCGTCGCTGCCGCGAATGAGTCCTTTCGGGGGCATACGCACGGCCGTGTCGGCCTCGCGCTTGACGTCGCGCCACGCGTCGCGGTCGAAGTCGGGCAGGTGCTCGAAGCCGAAGCGACGGCGCAAGAATCCCGACGGCACACGGCCGTAGCGCATCAACGCCTCGCACAGAATAGTCCCCGAGCCGCACATGGGGTCGACGAGCGGTGTCGACCCGTCCCACTCCGACATCGCGAGCATCGCGGCCGCGACCGTCTCCTGCATGGGAGCTTCCACCGACTCGACGCGATAGCCGCGCCGGTGCATCGAGCCGCCGGAGGCGTCGATGCTCAAGGTGGCCTTGTTCGCGTGCACGTAGAGATTGATCCACAGGTCGGGTTCGATGGTTTCGACGCTCGGGCGCGCGCCCGTCTTTTCGCGGAATTGGTCGACGATGGCGTCCTTCACCGTGAGCGCGGCGTATTGCGAATGGCGAATCGCGCTGTTGGAAACGGTGGCGAACACCGCGAAGGTCTGGCGCGGCGAGAGGAAGTCGCTCCACGCGATCGACTGCGTGCGCTTGTAGAGGTATTCGGGCGAGTGGCACTGGAAGCGGACGAGCGGCGCCAGCACGCGCGTGATGGTGAGCGCGCGGTACGCGATCGCGTACAGCACGCGGCGCTCAGCGCCGAAGTAGAGGCCGCGATATCCGGCCTTCACCCCTTCCGCACCGAGCGCCGTCAGCTCCTGCGCGGCGACCTCTTCGGCGCCGTCGGGAACCTGCGCGAAGTAGCGCGCTTCGTCTTGGTACAAATACACGACGGTGCTCGCGCGCTCCTTGGTTTCTGCGCCGCTACTTCACCAGCGTCATCTTGCGCACGTCGGAGAACCCGGACGCGGTGAGGCGATAGAAGTACACGCCCGAGCTCACCGGGTTGCCGTGGTCGTTGCGCCCGTCCCACGTCGCGACGTGCGACCCGGCGTCCATGGTCTCGTCGGCCAGCGTGCGCACCAGCGCGCCGCTCACGTCGTACACGCGCAGCGCCACACGCGTGCGCGACGCCACGTCGAAGCCGATCGTGGTCGACGGGTTGAACGGGTTCGGGTAGTTGGGACGCAGCGCGAACTGCGTCGGCGTGTC
>CAZLLI010000040.1:0-25793 GCA_964560355.1 uncultured bacterium
GCGCGGCGTGCGCGTCAACGCGGTGGCGCCGGGATTCATTCGCACCGCGATGACTGACGCGCTGTCGGAAGACGTGCAGAACCAGATGAAGCAGCTGATCCCGCTCGGCCGCTTGGGCGAGCCGGCGGACGTCGCCGACGTAGTGATGTTCCTGGCATCGAATCTGTCCGGTTACGTCACCGGGCAGGTCATCAATTGTGACGGTGGACTGGTAACGGCGCGCTAGCGCCGCAGCAGGAGGTGAACCTCGACATGTCGGATATCGAGGCCAAGGTCAAGAAGATCATCGAAGATAAGTTGTCCGTGAACGCGGACCAGATTACCAACGAGGCCCGCTTCGCGGAGGATCTCAAGGCCGATTCGCTGGACACGGTGGAGCTCGTCATGGCGCTCGAAGACGAGTTCGGTCTCGACATTCCGGACGAAGAAGCCGAGAAGATCAAGACCGTCCAGAACGCGATCGATTACATCACGTCGAAGGCCGGCTAGCCCGACCCACGGTCGCGCTCCCGGGTTTCGCATCCCGCGCGTTGGATTCGCGCGGCCGCGTTCGTTATTTCTATGACTCGCGACACCCATACTCGCAGAGTGGTCGTCACCGGCGTCGGCGCCGTGACTTCGCTCGGGAATTCCACGGCGGATACCTGGGCGGGGATCGTCGCCGGCAAGAGCGGCGCCGGCCCCATCGCCAGCTTTGACGCGTCGGCGTACTCGACGCGCATCGGCGCCGAGGTGCGCAACTTCGTGCCTGAGGAGTTCATGGATCTCAAGGACTCCAAGCGCACGGACCGCGTGGTGCACTTGGCGATGGCAGCGTCGCGACAAGCGCTCGCGGGCATCGACCTCGATTCCCTCGACCGCGACCGTGTCGGCGTCGTAATCGGTTCCGGCATCGGCGGCATCGCCACCTTCGAGAAGCAGCACGCGAACCTCTTGCAGCGCGGGCCCGACAAGGTGAGCCCGTTCTTCATCCCGATGATGATTTCCGACATGACGTCGGGATACGTGTCGATCGCGTTCAACCTGCGCGGTCCCAATTTCACCACCGTGTCGGCGTGCTCGTCGGGCGGCAACGCCATCGCGGACGCGTTTCTGTTGATCCAAGCCGGGCTCGCGGACGCCGTCCTGACCGGCGGCGCGGAGGCGGCGATCACCCCGATGTCGTTCGCGGGCTTCTGCTCGGCCAAGGCGATGTCGCGCCGCAACGACGCGCCGGAAAGGGCGTCGCGCCCCTTCGACGCGGAGCGCGACGGCTTCGTGATGGGCGAAGGCGCGGGCATCCTCATGGTGGAGTCGCTCGAACACGCGCAGAAGCGCGGCGCCAAGATTCTGGCCGAGATCGTGGGCGTCGGGCTCACGGGCGACGCCTTCCACATGACGTCTCCCGCGCCCAACGGCGAAGGGGCGGTGCGCGCGATGAAGATGGCGCTCGAGGTGGCGAAGATTCCGCCCACCGCGGTCGACTACATCAACGCGCACGGCACCAGCACCGAGCTCAACGACGCCAGCGAGACCGCCGCCATCAAGCAGGTATTCGGCGACCACGCGCGCACGCTCGCGGTGAGCTCGACCAAGTCGATGGTGGGGCACCTGCTCGGCGCCGCCGCCGCGGTCGAATTGATCTTCTGCATCTTGGCGCTCCGCGACGACGTCATTCCCCCCACCATCAATCAGGAGCACCCCGACCCCGCGTGCGACCTCGACTACGTGCCCAACGCCGCGCGCAAGCAGCGCATCGACGTCGCGCTGTCGAACGCATTCGGCTTCGGCGGCCACAACACCGCGCTCATCGTGAAGCGGTTCTCGGGGGCTTAGAACGCGCATGATCGGCGCGTTCCGAAGACTCGTCGCACGATTCCTCGGACGCAATCGTTGGGCCCTCGCCGCGGGCCCGGGCGCGCTCGAGCGCATCCGCGACCTCGAAACCTCGCTCGGCTATCGCTTCCGCGACCGCTCGCTCCTGTTTGCATCGCTCATGCACCGCTCGTACTACGCCGGCACCGAGGCCAACGCCGCGCTGCAGTCGAACGAGCGCATGGAGTTCCTGGGCGACTCGGTGTTGTCGCTGGTGGTGAACGAGCACTTGTACACGCGCTACGACGACCGCACCGAGGGCGAGCTCACCAAGATGAAGTCGGTGGTGGTGAGCAAGCAGGTGCTCGCGCACCTCGCGAAGAAGATGGACCTCGGCCGCTACGTCCTGGTGAGCGAGAACGCGAAGCGCGCCGGCGTCGGCACCATGGAGAGCGTGCTGGCCGATGCGCTCGAGGCCGTGTTCGGCGCGGTGTTCTTGGACGGCGGCTTCGAAGGCGCGCGCCACGTCATCTTGCGCGTGCTGCCCGACAACCTGGGCGAAGTGGTGTCGCAGGAAGGCACCATCAACTACAAGAGCCTGCTGCAGGAGTACATTCAAGCGCTGCACAAGGTGCCGCCGCGCTACCGCGTGCAGTCGACCACGGGTCCCGACCACGACAAGCAGTTCGCGGTCGAAGTGGTGGTGAAGGGGATCATCCTGGGCGCGGGGTCGGGGAAGACGAAGAAAGACGCCGAGCAGAAGGCCGCGCGCGAAGCCTACCGGCGCCTGACCAACTCGCAGGCCGAGACTTAGCGCGCGCGATTCGCGGCACGCTTCCTGCACTCACCCCGAGTTATGGGCCGCCCCGAGATCGAAGTACCCGAGGCTCCATACACTTACGGCGGCGACAAGGTTCGCCTGTGCCGCGAGTGCCGCCTTCCGTGCCACCTCGACGTCACCAGCCCGGACTGTTTCCGTCGCTTCTTTCTGCAGGGCATGCTGCAGTGCACCTACTTCGTGTACGGCTACTGCTTCCTCGCCGACCGCGCCGGCTGCGTGTTCGACAACGGCGGCGACCACGACACCTACTGGATGCACCTTCTCAATGACTACTTCCACAACGTGGCGGGACGCGACGAGACCGACCCCGACTTCGCGCGCCGTCGCGCCGAGTTGATCCATCTCGTCTCCGAGCAAATCGAAAACCGGCAGGTATCGTTGTGCCGGTACTTCGAAGAGATCTACAACAAGATCCTGGAAGACGGCGGCGGCTTGAGCGAAGACGTCATGCAACGCCTCGACGAAGCCTACCTCTCGCTCTTGAGCGGAACCTCGCGCAAGCGCTAGGCGCGCCCACTAGAACCAATACCCGCACCCGAGAAAGACCGCCGTCGTGTTGCGGTCGTCGGTGATCGTGGCGCTCTCTTGCTTGCTATTTCCGATCTGCACCGCAGCGTCGACGCCGATGGAACCGCGCAGCAAACACCCCGCCCCGAACGAGTAGCGTGTCGCGCCCGACTCCGAGTCGACGCGCTCGAGGCGGTCGTTGTCGATGCGGTCGGCCTGCAAGAAGGCGGACGAGCGCCGTGCGTGGGCGAAGCCGGCGCGCAGGCGCAGCGGCCACGCGGGCAGCGTCCACTCGACCCCGGCCCGCACGTCGAGCACCGAGCGCATGACGCTCTCCAATTCCGACGTGATCAAGCGCTCGTCGTCGATCGTGGCTTGCGCCCAATCGGCGTAGCCGACCTGCGCCGTGAGCAGGATGGCCTGCGACACCGGCACCGACGCGGCGCCGTCGATGCGGTAAGGCGTACGGTACTTCGTGTCTTGTTCGGACGTGGCGCGCGTGAACGAGCCGACGTCGTTGTCGACTTGCTCCGTGGTCTCGGTGGCGATCGACGCGTGGGTGTCGACGATGATGGGCGTCGTCAGCATGATCGCGAGCTGGAGCCGCTCGAGCGGGAAGAACTCCATCGCGATGCGCGCGCCGTAGCCGTCGACGTCGGAGGCGGCGTCCTCGTACACGAAGGTGTGCGTGTTCGGGTTGACGATCTGGCTGCGGGTGTCGTACTGGCGCACACGGTCGACGGTACCGTCGAGCAGCACGACGTCGAAACCGGCCGCGAAGGCGGACGACAAGTCGATGGCGCCGCCCAGGTGGACGGCGTAGATGCCGCCGCCTTGGTCGAGCGCGAGGCGGTCGTCGCGCGAGTCGGGCGCGTTGAAGCCTTGGTACGAGAGATCGAGCGAGGTCGTGAATATCCGCTGCACGCCGATCGCGGGCACCAGCGACCCGCGCAGCACCGGGAATGGGAAGGCCGCGCCGACGAATTGCAGCGCGGACTGGTCGAGATCGGCGCTGTGCACGACGCCGTCGTAGCCGTAGTCGAACGAGGAGCGCGCGACGGCGAACGACGCCGTCGCCGAGAGGCGCTTGACGCGCGCGAGGCCCGCGGGGTTGTACGCGAGCGCGGTGGCGTCGGCGCAGGTGGCGGCGAAGGCGGAGAGACCGGCGCCCCGCGCGCTGGCGTCGAGGATGTGGTCGAGCCCGAGGTCGCCGAACTCGAGCGCGCGGTCGGGCGCTTGCGCGGACGCGCGCGCCGCGAGCGCGCAAAAGAGCGCGGCCACGAAGAGAACGCGCGCCCTCATCGCGATCCCCCCGCGCCGGTGCTATCGACGCGCGCGGAGTCGGCGGCGATGTGGGTGTCGTACCACCAAGGATGATTCAAGCGCTCCCACGCGGGTGCCTCGCTCGCGAGCGCTTTGGGTTTCAAATAGCCGCGCAGCGCGGTCGACGCGTGGCAGCTCGTGCAGGCGGCGTTCTTGGGCGGACGCGCGTAGTTCTGACGCGCGATTCCGGGGTGCTGAACAAGTGTATAACACGCGGGGGTCGCGAGGACGAACGCGACGGCGACCCCGACGAGGGAAGCCACCCGCGCGCGGCGAACCCCGCGGGGGCGAAGGCGCGGCCGTCTCGTTGTCAGTACGTCCATCGACCTGTTACACTGGGGCTTGGATAACTTACTAGGTGCCGCGCATCGGATGCAAACGAAGGTTTCGTGACCGCTTTAGAGACGAATATCCGTATGGATGAGCCGGCGAGGTGGCGACGGACGCGCGCGCGCGGGGTCGTCTTCGTGGCCGTTCTGCTCCTCGCGGGCGCCGCGGCGCCCGCGTCGCGCGCCGACGATGACGGCGACACCGCCGGCCGCGAGGCGGTCTACGCCCAGTTCGCAATGGGGGTCTACCTGCTCGAGCGCGGCGAAGCCAGCCGCGCGGTCGGGCTGCTCGACTTCGCGTGGCGCGAGAGCGACCACGATCCCACGGTCGGCGCACGGCTCGCGGAAGCGTACTACGCGCTGCGGCGCATGGACCAATCCGAGTCCGTGGTGGACGACGTCCTCAAGGCTCAGCCCGACAACGAAGAGATTCTGCAGCTCAAGGCGCGCCTGCGCTACTCGCAGCGCGACCCGAGCGGCGCCATCAAGTATCTGGAGAAGGCGCGCGCGGTGCACTCGTCGTTTGAAACCGAGCGCTTGCTCGGCACGCTGTACGCGGAAAACGGCGACACCGACAAGGCGATCGAAGCGTTCCATCGCTGCATCCAGCTCGACCCGTCGATCTCGTACTTGCACGCGATCTACGGCGAGCTCCTGCTCGACGCCGGTCGCCGCGAGGAAGCCGAGGCGGCCTTCCGCGCGGGACTCGCGATCGACCCCACCGACGATCGCGTGGCGGAATCGCTGGTCAACCTGCTGGAGAGCGAAGGGCGGCTCAAGGACGCGATCCCGGTGCTGGAGCCACCCGCCCGCGTGCCCGGCGCGTCGGAGGCGCTGCGCATCAAGCTCGCGGAAGCCTACCTTGAAGCAGACCGCGCCAACGACGGCATCGCGCTCTTGGAAGAATCCCGCAAGGAAGCGCCGCTCACGCAAGAGGGACAGCTCATGCTCGGGCGCCTCTACTATGGTGCGCAGCGCTACCAGGACGCGCTCACGGTGTTTCTACCGCTCTCGCAGCAGGCGGGCGACAGCCCGGAGTTGTATCGCATCTTGGGCGAGCTCTACATCAAGACCGGCGACGCCGACAAGGCGCGCTCGTTCTACGAGCGCGCGATCGCGGCCGCGCCCGACGATTTTCGCAGCTACCTCGCGTTGTTCTTCGCGTACTCGGACGAATTCTCCAAGACCGACGTGCGCGTGAAGCTTTCCAAGCGCGAAGCGGCGGCGCTGCTCGACAAGGCGTCGTCGCTCGCCGCGCGCGACGACTTCGACGCCAACTTCATGGTGGGGCTCGCGTGCTTGAGCGTCGACTCGCTCGCGACCGCGCGCGTGCACTTGATGCGCGCCGACGCCCTCCAGCCCGACGACCGTGGCGTGACGTTCAACCTCGCCACGGTGTACGAGAAGACCCACGAGTACGACGACGCCGAGAAGGTTCTCGCGCGCTTGCACAAGACACACCCCGACGACGCGGCGGTGAGCAACTTCTACGGGTACCTTCTCGCCGAGATGAACAAGAACCTCGATTTCGCGGAGGAGCTCGTGAAGGCGGCGCTGGCGAAGGAGCCCGACAACGGCTTCTACCTCGACAGCCTGGGCTGGGTGCTCTACAAGAAGGGCGACTACCGCGGCGCGGTGCGCGAGCTCGAGCGCTCGATCGCCAAGCTGGGTGAAGACGCCGTGGTGCTCGAGCACCTGGGCGACGCCTACTCGGCGCTGTCGCGCTTCAAGGACGCCCTCGCCGCTTATCGTCACTCCAACAAGCTGCAAGACAATCCGGCGCTGCGCGAGAAGATCGAGTCGACGGAACGCCGCCTTGATTAGCGCCCGGCGCGTCGCGCAATGCTGCGCCGTCGCCGCGGCGGTGTCGGTGGCCGCTGCCGGCTGCCATTCCGGCGTCGACCCCCACGCGCTCGCGGGCGACGCGGCGTGCGCCGCGCTCGATTCGCTGCTCGCATCCGCGGGGCCGGCGCGTCCGTTCGTCATGCAGGGCGACGCCGTGCTCGACGTGGAGCAGTTTCGTTTTCGCGGGCAGTTTCGCCTCGAGACCGCTGCGAGCGGTGACGTCACCATGGAGCTCGGGGGCAGTACGCTCTTCGGAGGCCACCGCGAAGACGTCGTGGTTTCCTTGGTGGGCGACACGCTGCGCGTGTTCGACCGCGAGCGCGGTCGCTTCTACGAGGGCGCCGACCTCGACACGCTCATCGACGACGCCACCGACGCGCACGCCGACTGGACCGCGGTGGTGGCACACGTGCTCGCGCTGCCCGCGCGCTGCGACGGCATCGCCGGGCTGACGCGCGACGACGACGGCGCGCGCGGGCGCAACGCCCGCGGGTCGTTCCGGCTCGTCACGGAGGGCGGAAGGCTCACGCGAGCGACCTGGCCCGACCCGGTCGACGGGTCGACGTTCGACGACCGGCTCGACGTTCGCTATCGTTGGGAAGGCGCGCGCCTCGACGAAATCACCGCCGGGCTCCCGACGAGGGGTTGGCGTGTTCGTCTAAGTGACAATAAATGAATTAGTTGCGGGATCGCAAAAACTGCTTCGGTCGGCCGGGAACCCGCACCCCGCACGCCAGTATAAGGGGCCGAGGCGTTTGAGATGTCTAACCTCGCGAGGAGCCGGGTGTTCTCGGACACGAACCGCGAACGCGCGAAATGGAAGGATCACACCGACGAGGAGCTGATGCTCCGCGTTCAGAGCGGTGATACCGACTGCTTCGACGTGTTGGTGGAGCGCTACAAGGTGCGTCTCTTCAATTACCTGTTGCGGCTGACCAACAACCGCGACGAGGCGGAAGAGATCGCGCAAGAAGCGTTCGTGAAGGCGTACATCCATGCCGAGAAGTACAAGACGATCGCGAAGTTTTCGACCTGGCTCTATACCATCGCGACCAACTTGGTTCGCAACCGGGTTCGTTCGCGGTCGCGCGCACCGCAACTGATTTCGCTGTGGACGCGCGCGTGGGGCGATGGGGAAGAAGAACGACTGATCGAGATACCGGATGCGCAGCGCACGCCCGACGAAGCGATCAACGACCGCGAGTTGAGCGACGTGATCAGCCGGGCCATCCAGCGTATCCCGGAGAAGTACCGAGAGAGCTTCGTCCTGCGCGAGATCAACGAGCTCTCGTACGAAGAAATCGCCGCCGTCACGGGCTTGAAGCTGGGGACGGTTCGGTCTCGCATCAATCGGGCGCGCAACTATTTCCGGCAGGTGGTCGCGCCGGTGCTCGCCAAAGGCACAGATTTCTAGGAGGAATGGTTCGATGAAATGCCGTCGCGTTCGACAACTGCTGCTCGACTTCGTCGATGGCTTGGGCAACGAGGCGCTCCACGCCGAAGCGGATCGCCACCTCGCCGAGTGCGCCGAGTGCGAGACGTTCTCCGCGGAATTGACGCGGAGCGTCGCACTGGTGCGGCGCACGCCGGTCGAGCCCCTCGACGAAAATTTCAATTGGAAGGTACGGCTCGCGATCCATCGCGAACAGAAGGCGACCGCGAAGGGCGCGGCGTCGACGGGCGCGTGGGTGCGGGCGTGGAATTTCCGCTACGTGGCTAGCACCGGGGTCGCGTTCGCGGTGGTGCTGGCGGCGGGGGTCGCGGCCGTGAACAACTTTGCGCCCAGTTCGCCGTCGTCGACGACGCGCGGCGATCGCATGGCGACGCCGTCGCAGAGCGCGACGACGGGTGGTACTGTCGGCCGCATGACGCCGACGTCGCCGAGAGTGATGTCGCCGCGGCAGGAAGGCATGCTGGTGAGCGACGGGAGCGCGGGTCCCGTGCAGTCGCACCCGGCGGTGCGCGGGGCGATCGATCGCTTCGCGGAAGAAAACGCCATCGACTCGCTCATCGACGCGCGTCTGAACGGACTCACGCCCGAGATGCGTGACCAGATGATCCAACGCCAGATCCACTGGCTGGAGTCGCAGCTCGAGCGCCAGGCGCAGCTCCAGCGCGACTCGAGCGCCGCTCCGCGGCGGTAATTGCCCACTAACCAAGCCGGCAGCCGTCGGCCCGTCCCGCTTCACCGGGGCGGGCCGATTCTTTTTGCCCAGTGGCGGGTCGCGGGGTTAAGCTCCCGCGCGAACGTAACGTGGTCCGGGTAGAAGCGTTGGCACGTTTGGTGCAGTACGCGCCGGTTACAGGATTGTCTCGCGACGTCGACACGGATCGATAACGTGTTAGGCAACAATCGGTTGTGCTCTCGGACGGAACCCGGCTCGGCCGCGGTGCGCGGTCCGCGAGCGGACTCGGCGTTGCCACCATCGGCCGATTTCGACCAGCGCAGGAATCACGCATGAAAGAACCCGTCATTCGCACGCACATCCGAGAGATCGACGATTTGTTCGAGCGCTACCGCCGCGCGCCCGGGAGCCACGTTTTCGCGCCGCTCGCCGACGCGTACCGCAAGCTCGGGCTGATCGAAGAGGCGCTCGACATCTGCGCGCGAGGGCTTTCCGCCAATCCCAAATACGCGAGCGGCTACGTCGTCCAAGGCAAGTGCCAGTACGACGCCGGCCGCGCCGATCGCGCCGAAGAATCGTTCAAGAAGGTCGTGGAGCTCGACCCGCAGAACTTGGTCGCGCTTCGTTATCTCGGGATCATTCGCGCGGGTTGCGGCGACGCCGAAGGCGCGCGCGCTCACTTCGAGCACATCCTGGTGCTCGACCCCGACGACAAGGATATCCGCCAGCGCCTCGACGCCATGCGCGACGCTGCGCCGGCGTCGGTCAACACGCTGGTTGAAGAGATCGAGAAGGTGCTGCCGCCCGAGACGACGGAAGCGCCGCGCGCGCCCGTCGCGGCGGCGAAGCCCATCGCGCCTTCAGTCGTGCCAAGCGTGGCCCCCGCGGTCGCGCCGATCGTGACGCCGGTGGTTGCACCGAGTGTGGCGCCGGTGTCGGCGACAGCACCGCCCGACGACGTGATCGAACTCCCCGACATTCGCGACAACTTCGAAGGTTCGCCGATCCTCCTGGGTGACGAATCGGAGACGACCGAATACATCGCCACCGTGACACTGGCCGACATCTTCGCCGCGCAGGGTTACTCCGAGAAGGCGCTCAAGATCTACCGCGACGTGTTGCGTCGCCAGCCCGAGAACAGCGACGTGCGCCGCAAGATCAGCGCGCTCGAAAACGGCGAGTCGTTGGGGCGCCGCGACGGCGACGAAGACGCTGCCACGACCGCGGAGTCGCGTCCGCTCGCGGCGGCCGCGACGACACCGTCGGCGCCGTCGACACCGCCTCCCGCTCCGAACGCGCCGGCCCCGGGACAGAATCCGGCCGCCACGCCGGCTGGCGCCGCCATCGACGAAGGCCGTAGCTACGAGCAGTTCAAGCGCTGGCTCCGCACCGTCTCCGACTAGTCCACCAGCGGGCTTTCCAGCCCGTCCCGACGCCAAACTTCGTGCTGGAATCCCCTCCGGCGCCGGATTAGAATCGACGGCGAAAACCACGCCTATCCGCGTACATAATAATCACGAAATCAAGGAGATAGCGGCGATGGCCGACACCAGCGACATTCGCAACGGGATGATCATGAACATGGACGGGCAGTACTGGGCAATCCAGGAGTTCCTCCACGTCAAGCCGGGCAAGGGAGGGGCGTTCATCCGCACCAAGATCAAGAATCTCCTCACCGGCCAGGTCAAGGACCAGACCTTCCGCTCGGGCGAGAAGATCGACGAGGTTCGTGTGGTCCGCCAGCCGTTCCAATTCTTGTATGCATCGGGCGGCATCTATCACATGATGGACCGCACGACCTACGAGCAGATCGAGCTCCCCGAGTCGATGCTCGACGAGGCGAAGGACTATTTGAAAGAGAACATGAATCTCGACATCCTCATGGACGGCGACAAACCGCTCACGATCGAGCTGCCGAACTTCGTCGAGATGGCGGTCACGAAGGCGGACCCGGGCTTTCGCGGCGACACCGCACGCAGCGGCTCCAAGCCCGTCACGCTGGAATCCGGATTGGTGGTCAACGTGCCGTTGTTCATCAACGAGGGCGACGTGGTTCGCGTCGACACGCGCACCGGCGCGTACGTGACCCGAGTCTAGCGATCGAGTCCCGCACCGGGACGGAGGTGAAGATGCGCAAAGAAGAAATCGAGGAACTGATTCGCCTGGTCGAATCGAGCCAGATCAACGAGCTCGAGGTGTGCGAAGGGCGAAAGAAGATCCGCATCTCGAAGGGCGGACCCGCGGCCGCCGCACTCATTCCCGCGGCCACGCCAGCGCCCGCTCCCGCCGCGCCGCGCGACGAGGAGGAGGCGGACGAAAGCCCGCGGGCCGAGGAGAAGCTGGCATCAAACTTGAAACAGATCAAGTCACCGATGGTCGGCACGTTTTACAGGTCGCCGGCTCCCGGCTCCGAGCCATTCACGGATGTGGGCCAAGCGGTGGCGGTAGGTCAGACGGTGTGCATCGTAGAGGCGATGAAGCTCATGAACGAGATCGGCTCGGACTTCAACGGCGTCATTCGTCGGGTTTTGACCGAGAATGGGCAGCCGGTGGAGTACGGGCAGCCGCTGTTCCTGATTGAAACAAAATAAGTTGGAATAGCGGAAAGGTCTTGGGGCCATGAACATCAAGGTGCTCCTCGAAAAGATGATCGAAATGGGGGCCTCGGACCTCCACATCAAGCCGGGTATCCCCCCGGTGGTCCGAGTGAATGGCAAACTGCAACGCACGCAGTTCCCGGCGCCCACCCCGCGCGAGATGGAAGAGGTGGCCCGGAAGATCCTGACCCCCCTCCAGCGCGAGAAATTCGAGAGCACGCGCGAAGTCGATTTTGCATTCGGCGTTACCGGACTTGCACGCTTCCGCGCCAACTTCTACGTCCAGCGCAGCTCGATCGTGATGGTGTTCCGTCACGTCCCCGTCAACATCAAGCGCGTCGAAGAGCTCACCCTCCCGCCCGTCATCGCCGAGCTGGCCCTGCGTCCGCGCGGGCTCATCTTGGTGACCGGGACCGTCGGCAGCGGTAAGTCGACGACGCTCGCCGCGATGCTTTCGACGGTGAACCAGAACCTGAACGCGTCCATCATCACCATCGAGGACCCGATCGAGTTCTTGCACCGCGACGACAAGAGCATCGTCAACCAGCGCGAGGTGGGCAGCGACACGGCGTCGTTCCACGAGGCGCTGCGCCACATCCTGCGCCAAGACCCCAACGTGATCATGGTGGGTGAGATTCGCGACGCCGAGACGATGGAAATCGCGCTCAAGGCGGCCGACACCGGTCACTTGGTGATGAGCACGCTGCACACGGTCGACGCGCCGCAGACCATCAACCGCATCATTTCGTTCTTCCCGCCCCACCACCACCAGGAGATCCGCTATCTCTTGGCCTCGACGCTGCAGGCGGTCATCTCGCAGCGACTGGTGCGTCGCGCCGACGGCGCGGGCCGCGTGCCCGCGGTCGAAGTGCTGGTCACGACCGGCACCGTGCGCGAGTGCATCGTCAACCCGGAGAAGACGCCGCTCCTGCACCAAGTGATGCGCGAAGGCGTCACCACGCACCAGATGCAGACCTTCGACCAGGCGCTCATGAAGCTCTACCAGGACGGCATCATCACGCTCGACGACGCGCTGCGCGCGAGCTCGAAGCCGCACGAACTGACGCTGCGCCTGAAGGGCATTCAGGCCACCAGCGACCAGAGCTGGAAGGGCTTCGAGACCGCCCCGGCCGAAGAGCCCGCGGGCCGAAAGTAGGAATTAACAAGACCTTGGGGGCTGTGTTAGCGTAGCCCCCATGTTCAAGAAGATCCTCGTCGCCAACCGGGGCGAGATCGCGTTGCGCGTGATGCGCGCGTGCAACGAGATGGGGATCCAGACCGTCGCCGTCCATAGCGAAGCCGACACCGAGTCTCTGCACGTCCGCTTCGCCGACGAGGCCGTCTGCATCGGGCCCAACCTCCCCGGCGAGAGTTACCTCAACTTCAATCGCATCATCTCCGCGGCGGAAATCACCAGCGCGGAAGCGATTCACCCCGGCTACGGCTTCCTCTCGGAGAACTCCGAGTTCGCGGAAGCGGTGGTGTCGTGCGGCATCGGGTGGGTCGGTCCGTCGCCGAGCGCCATCGAGAAGATGGGCAACAAGTCGGTCGCGAAGGACACCATGAAGGCGGCCGGCCTGCCGGTCATTCCCGGTTCCGACGGTGCGGTCAGCGACGACAAGGAGGCGCTGCGCATCGCGGATGAGATCGGCTATCCCGTCATCATCAAGGCGTCGTCGGGCGGTGGTGGACGCGGCATGCGCGTCGCGCGCGACGCCCAGGACCTCGCCAACGCCATCCTCATCGCGCGCGCGGAAGCGGAGAGTGCCTTCGGCGACGCGTCGGTGTACCTCGAGAAGTACTTGCCGACGCCGCGCCACGTCGAGGTGCAGCTGCTCGGTGATTCGCACGGAACCGTGCTGCACATGGGCGAGCGCGAGTGCTCCATCCAGCGCCGCCACCAAAAGCTGATCGAAGAATCTCCCTGCGTCGCGCTCAAGCCCGAAGTGCGCGAGCGCTTGCACGCCGCCGCGGTCTCGGGTGCGAAGGCGATGAACTACACCTCGGCCGGAACCATGGAGTTCCTGGTGCAAGGCGACGACTTCTACTTCATGGAGATGAACACGCGCATCCAGGTCGAGCACCCGGTGTCGGAAATGGTGACGGGGCGCGACCTGATCAAGGAGATGATCGCGGTGGCGGCGGGGCAGCCGCTGTCGTTCGGGCAGAAGGACGTACGCTTCACCGGTCACGCCATCGAATGCCGCATCAACGCCGAAGACCCCATGCGCGACTTCATGCCGGCGCCGGGCAAGGTCGGCTTCGTGCATTTGCCCGGCGGCATGGGCGTGCGCGTCGACTCGCACATCTATCAGGGGTACACCATCTCGCCGTACTACGACTCCATGATCGCGAAGATCATCTGCCTCGGACTGGATCGCGAGGAAGCGGTGGGGCGCATGATTCGTTCGCTCGAGGAATGCGTCGTCGACGGTGTGAAGAACACCATCGAGTTCCAGATCGCGATTCTCTCGAACGAGCGCTTCCGCCGCGGCGATTTGAGCACCAAGTTCCTCGACGGCTTCCAGTGGGACGGCGAGACGCTCACGCTGGCGGAGCCGGCGGCGGCGGTCGCGAAGTGACGTCGGTCGCCAAGCGCTTGGCGGAAGGAGCGGGCGTGACGGACCGCACGCGTGTGTTCCTGACCGTATCGCTGGGGGCGGTGGCGGTCTTCATGGCGGTGGCGCTCGCCACCGTGCACGCGGGCGACTGGCCCTTCGACCGTACCGCGTCGATGCGCGCGGTCGAAAACGCGACCGGTCCCTTCGGCTCCGTGCTTGCACTCGCGGCTACGCTGCTGTTCGGTCCCGCGCTGGCGTGGGTGATTCCGATTCTGCTCGTGTTCCTCGCGGTGTCGGTCGCGCGCGACGCGCAGACGCCGCTGCGCCGCCTCGCGCTCAAGGGGCTCCTCGCCACCATTCTGGCCAACGCGTTTTTCGCGGTCTCGCCGCTTTCGCGCGACGCCTCCGTGCTGCGCGGCGAAGTCGGCGACCTCGTCGCGCGCGGGTTGGGCGCGGTGTTCGGCGAGGTCGGTTCCGCCATCGTGTTGATGGCGGCGCTCTTGCTCGTCGTGCTGAGCGAGATACACCGCGCGCGCTGGCTTGCCACCGCCGCGACGGCGGCGGGCTCGCAAGCCTCGCAGTTGGCGCAAACGTTGCGTGCGTCGCTTTCTCGTCGCGGAGCCGAAGTGAACGACTACGTGAAGACCGCGGTTGCGCGCTCGACGGCGTCGTCGCAGGAAGTCGACGAAGCGGACGACGAGGAATCCGAGAAGACGCCCGCGCCGGCGGCGTCGGCGGGCGAGCGCTGGCAGGAGCCGCGCGAGCGCCGCAAGGCGCACGCCGAACCCGACATCGCCATCTCGCGACCGCGCGCGCGCGCGGACGCCAAGCCGCGCGAGAAGAAGGCGGCCGCGAAGGTCGACGCCGGCGAGCGCACGACGCCTCTCGCGGACGCGTCGCTGCCGCCGATCTCGATCCTGGTGCACCCGCAGGAAGACGGCGCCGGCTTCACGCGCGACGAATTGAAGTCGTGGAGCGGCGTGCTGGAAGAGAAGCTCACCCAGTTCGGCGTCGACGGCAAGGTGACCGCGGTGCACCACGGGCCCGTCGTCACCACCTTCGAGTTCGAGCCCGCGCCGGGCGTTCGCATCAAGGACATCGTGAGCCGCAGCGACGACTTGGCGCTCGCGATGCGCGCGCGCAGCCTGCGCATGATCGCGCCCATTCCGGGGCGCGCCGCCGTCGGCATCGAGATGCCGAATCCGAAGGGGCGCACCGTCTACCTCGCCGAAGTATTGAGCGAAGTCACGGAGAAGCAGCGCACCAAGGGTATCGCGATCGGCTTGGGCGTCGACGTGGTGGGGCAGCCCTTCCTCATGAACCTGTGCGACGCGCCGCACCTGTTGATCGCGGGAACGACGGGGTCGGGCAAGAGCGTGTGCTTGAACACCATCTTGACCAGCATCCTGCTCCATTATCGCCCGTCCGACGTCCAGCTCCTGCTCGTCGACCCCAAGATGGTGGAGATGTCGCAGTACAACGGCATCCCGCACCTGATGCACCCCGTCATCACGGATCCCAAGGACGCCGCGCGCGTGCTCGAGTACTTGGTGGGCGAGATGTCGCGACGCAACGAACTGTTCCGCCGCGAGGGGGTGCGCAACATCGACAGCTACAACGCCAAGATCGCGATGGAGAAGGCGGAGAAGAAGAAGGAAGACGATTTGCGCGAGCGCCTCGCCTACATCGTGCTGGTGGTCGACGAGCTCGGCGACTTGGCGCTCGCGAAGGGCGTCGACATCGAATCGCTGCTCACGCGCCTGGCGCAGATGGCGCGCGCGGCCGGCATCCACATGGTGCTGGCGACACAGCGCCCGTCGGTCGACGTCATCGTGGGCAAGACCAAGGCGAATTTCCCCACCCGCATCGCGTTCCGGGTGGCGACCAAGGTGGACTCGCGCACCATCATCGACGCCATCGGCGCCGACAAGCTGCTCGGCAAGGGCGACATGCTGTATATGGATGCGCACCACCCGCAGCCGGCGCGCTTGCACGGCGCGTGGGTGTCGGAGTCGGAGATCGAGCAAGTCATCGCGCACTGGAAGGCGTACCGCTACGAAGACTCGACCCTCGAGCTGGCGGAAGCGCGCGCGGCGGGTGCATCGGTCGACGACGACCTCGACCCCTTGTTCGACGAAGCCAAGGGCGTGGTCACGCGCTACAAGCAGGGGTCGACGTCGCTCCTGCAGCGCAAGCTCCACATCGGCTACTCGCGCGCGGCGCGCCTCCTCGACCAGCTCGAGCACCAGGGCATCGTGGGGCCGCCCGACGGCTCCAAGCCGCGCGAAGTCTATTTGGATGCGCACCCGCCCGAGTAGCCGCGCTTCTGCTATCCTTATAATCCGTCGTGAAAGTCCACCTCGTCACACTCGGGTGCCCCAAGAACCTCGTCGACTCCGAGGCCGCGCTGTCGCTGCTCAAGAAGAGCGGGTGCGAATCCGCCAGCGACCCGGCGCGCGCCGACGTGCTGGTGGTCAACGCGTGCTCGTTCCTCGACTCCGCGTGGCGGGAAACGGTGGAAGAAACCAAGCGGCTCGCGCGCTTCAAGCGCGGGTCGAAGCGCCTCGTGCTAATGGGATGTCTTCCCAAGCACCGCGGCGAAGACTTGGAGGCGTCGCTGCCGTGGGTCGACCACTTCTTGCCGACCGGCGCGCACGCGCGGCTCCCCGAGATGGTGGCGTCGTGGCAGGCGGCGTCGCCCGTGGTGCGCAGCGTCGCGCGCGGGGAAGATAGCCGCTTCGCCGCCTTCGAAGACCGCGAGTTGCTGACGCCGGGGCACACCGCGTACGTGAAGGTCGCGGAAGGGTGCAACCGCAAGTGCACGTTCTGCGCGATCCCGACCATCCGCGGGCGCCAGGAATCGCGCGCGGCCGACTCCATCGTGCGCGAAGTCGACGCCCTGGTCGCGCGCGGCGTGCGCGAAGTGACGCTGCTCGCGCAGGACATCGTGTCTTACCGCGACCCCGGCGGCGCGCGCTTCCACGACCTGGTGGACCGCATCGCGGCGACGGGCATCGAATGGATTCGCATCTTCTACATCCACCCCGCGGGACTGGAGGCCGACTACGTCGCGCGTCTGTTCGAGCACGCGCAGGTGTGCCGCTATCTGGAGATGCCGATCCAGCACTCGTCGACGCGCTTGCTGGACGCGATGCAGCGTTCGTACACGCGCGAGCACGTCGAGCGCTTGGTGACCGACATTCGGCGCGCGTTTCCCGACGTCGTCATTCGCAGCGAAGTGATCGTCGGCTTCCCGGGCGAAAGCGACGCCGAGTTCGAGGACTTGAAGGCGTTCGTGGGGGATTTCGCGTTTGATTCTTTGGGGGTGTTTCCGTATTCTCCGGAACCGGGCACGCACGCCGCGACCTTCGCGGACGCGGTCCAGGGCGCGGTGACGGCCGACCGCGTCGCGGAATTGGCCGACGTGCAAGAGGCGGCGTCGTTCGCGGCGCGCGCTCGCTTCCGCGACCGCGTGCTGCGCGTGCTGGTCGACCGCGAGACCGGCGACGGCGCCGGCGGCCGCTTCGCGGGCCGCTTCTACGGCCAGGCGCTGGAGATCGACGGAGAGGTGTACGTCGCGGGCGATGCACGCGTGGGCGAGTTCGTCGACGCGCGCGTCACCGAGAGCGACGTCTTCGATTTGTATGCGCGCGTCGTCCCTGATCGGCGCGGGAGTGCAGTAACCGAGCCCTGATTGAGGAGTAGACCACGTGCGTTGTTCCCATCGACCTGAATGGCGCCGCCACGCGTTTCGCGCCGTCGCGCTGTGCACCGCCACCGCCTTCACCTTCGCCGCCGTCGGCGTGCGCGCGGCCGACCCGGTTCCAAGCAACATCGACCTGCTCACGCAAATGACGCAGGAAATCGCCGACGAGCTGTACACCAAGTTCGGCCCCGAGCTGGGTGGACGCGCGGTCGCGCTGCACCCGTTCGCGACCGGCGAGGACTATGTCTTCGTGGGCAACGTGTTCGCGAACGTGCTGACCGACAAGAGCGTGAAGACGATCGTGGGCGCGCCTACGCCGGCGCCCGCGACCAACGCGGCCCTCGGCGGCGCCCCACCCGCGGGGAGCGACCCCGCGCCGACGCCCACGGACGCGGTGATATTCACGTTCCAGAACGTCGCCTTCGGCGTGCAATACGCCGACGTGTACCGCTCGCACTTGGTCGGGGGAAAGCGCGTGAAGCGCCGCGCCGACGTGCGCATCCACGCCACCGTGACCGACGCCAGCGGGACCGTGCTGTGGGTGGGCGAAGCGGCGCGCGAGCGCGCGGACGAATTCGACATGGGAGACTCGGCGCGCGTCGAGCAGGGCGTGTACCAGTTCGCGCGTCCGGTGGTGCCGGGCGGGGGTTGGGGGAAGTACGCCGAGCCGGTGTTCGTCACCGGCATCATCGTCGGTTTGATCTATCTCTTCTTCTCCAACCAGAGTGACAACTAGAACCCACTCGTTGGCCGGAGTCGCGATTCCGCTCGGAGTCGCGATCCTCTTGGGCTTGCTTCTCGCCTGCGGCGAGCGCGGCGTGGTTGGCGAGATGCACCACGCGTTCGACAAAGGCGATTACGCGGAGGTGATCGCGCTCGGCCGCCACGCGTTGCGCGCCGACTCCAGCCAGGCGGGTGTCCACCTCTACTATGGAATGGCGCTGGTCGCGAACGGGCGTCTGCACGAGGGCTTCGAGGCGCTCGAGCGCGCGGCGCGCCTGGACGCGTCGACCGCGCGTACGGCGGCGGAGTTCCTGGCCGAGCAGGGCAACACCGGGGCGCTCGACGTCAGCGCCGCGCGCAAGCTCGCGAAAGCGGCCGAGCTAGACAGCACCGTCGATCTGGGACCGAAGCGCTTCGCGGTGGGCGACGTCTACTATAGCGAGCGCCGCTACGCCGAAGCGGCCGCCGCGTACCGCGTCGCGGTGCGCTCTTACCCCGACACCGCGGCCTGCGAAAACGCGCTCGCGCGCCTGTCCGAATGCTACGCGAACCTCGGGCGCCCCGCGGAGGCGCGTCGCACCATGGAGTCGTTGGTCAAGCGCTACCCGCGCGGCGAGTACGCGCGCGAGGCGCAGGTGCGTCTCGACGACATCACCTACGCCGAGGCGCAGAAGGCTCTCGACGACGGCGAATTCCAGAAGGCGGCGGAGACGGCGGAAGAGTTGGTGAACCGCACGTCGAACCGGTCGCTGCAGCAGAAGGGACGCTTCGTGCTGGGTGAAGCCTACGAGCGCATGGGCGAAACCGGCAAGGCGTACGCGGCCTACCGCGAGGTGATCGAGAACGACCGCGGCGACTCCGGCAACGTGGTCGAGCGCGCGCGCGCGCGCATCGAAGCGCTGCAAGAAGCGGGGCTGCATTGAGCGCCGCGCTCGCAGGGCGCGGGGCGTGGCGACGCGCGACGGCCGCCGCCGTGCTCGGTGTTACGGTCGCGTGCGCGGGCGGCATGCCCAAAGTGCCGGCGACGCCGGCCGCGGTTATTCAGCGCGCCGACGACTACTACGGTCGTGGCAAGGAGCGCGAAGCGATCGCGCTCTACACCCAGTTCCTCGAGCGCTACCCGGGGCATGAACGCGCCGACTACGCGCAGTACCAGCTCGCGGAGTGCCAATTCCAGTCGCGCGACTACGCGCTGGCGGCGGTCGAGTATCAGCTCCTTATTAACAATTACGGCTATAGCGAGTGGGTCGACGAAGCCGTGTTCCAGCTCGGCGTGTGCGCGTGGAAGGAAGCGCCCAAGTATCCGCGCGACCAGCAGAAGGCGGTCGAAGCGCTGAGCCGCTTCAATCAATTCCTGCAGACCTACCCCGACAACGCGCGCGCGAGCGAAGCGCGCGCCTACGTGCGCGAGATCAACGGACGCCTGGCGCAAAAAGCCTACTCGGCGGCCAAGTGGTACTATCGCCAGCGCGAGCCCAAGGCGGCGTTGGTGTACTGCGACAAGATCATCCGCGACTATCCCGACAACGAATACTGGGCGGAGGCGCTGCTCCTGAAAGGACAGATCCTCATCGACCGCGGCGACAACGACGGCGCCATCGAGCAGTTCACGCAAATCATCGCGTACCCCGGTGACCTTCCGCAAAAGAAGGAAGCCGAGGAGCGCATCAAGGAGGCGCGCAAGTGACCGCCGCGCGCGACACCCGCTACGAAAATTGGGACGGCGAGCGCATCGGTGTCCTGGGCGGCACCTTCGACCCGCCGCACGCGGGCCACGTGCGTATGGCCGCGGCCGCGCGCGACGCGCTCGCGCTCGACCGCGTCTTCTTCGCGCCCGCCCCGCGGCCGCCGCACAAGCTCGACGCTGGCATGAGCGCGTATTCGCACCGCGTCGCCATGGTCGAAGCCGCCCTGTCCGGGGAAGCGCGCCTGGAAGTGACCGCGATCGAGGAGGCGCACGCGACGTCGTACACCGCCGACCTGTTGCGCGCGTGCCGCTCGCGCACGAGCGCCGACCTCTACTTCATTTTGGGTGCGGACAGCTTGGCCGACCTGGCGTCGTGGCGCGAACCGGAGGCGATCCTCGCGCTCGCCACGCTGGTGGTGTTCCCGCGCGGCGCGGGCGTCGCGCGCGTTCCGGTCGCGGGGGACGCGGCCGTGGTGGTGTTCGAAGCGCCCGTCATCGACGTGTCGTCGAGCGAGATTCGCGCGCGGCTCGCGCGCGGCGACGTCGACGTCGACGGCGTCGCGCCCGCGGTGGCGGACTACATCGCGCGCCACCGCCTCTACGCGCGGGCGTAGCGCCGTGGCCCTGTTCCTCGTCGACGGTCACGCCCTCGCGTACCGGGCCTACTTCGCCTTCGCCGGCGCACCCCTCACCAACTCGCGCGGCGAGGAAACCGGCGCCGTCTACGGCTTCGTCAACACGCTCGTCTCGCTCATCGTCAAGCACAAGCCCGAGCACATCGCCGTCGCCTTCGACAGCGTGGCGCCGACCTTTCGCCACGAACGCTTCGACGCCTACAAGGCCCACCGCCCGCGCATGCCGGAAGGGTTGATCAAGCAGCTCCCCCTCATCTTCGAAGCGGTCGACGCCATGGGCATCGCGCGCTTGCAAGCGCCCGGCTACGAAGCCGACGACATCATCGCGACGCTCGCGCGACGCGCGGGCGTGCCGGTCGCGATCGTGTCGGGCGACAAGGACCTCCTCCAGCTCGTCGACGAGCGCGTGCACGTGATTCGTCCCGGCAAGGGCGCGGTCATGGACAACGAGCTCGACCCCGCGCGCCTCCAGGAAAGCACCGGACTGCGCGCGGACCAATTCGTCGACTTCCTGGCGCTGGTGGGCGACACCAGCGACAACGTGCCGGGCGTGCGCGGCATCGGCGAGAAGACCGCGACCGAGTTGCTGCAGCGCTTCGGCTCGCTGGACGAAATCTACCGGCGCGTGGACGAGATCGAGAAGGCGTCGGTGCGAAAGCGGCTCGAAGAGGGAAGGAGCGACGCGATGGCGTCGCGCGACTTGGTGCGCCTGCGCGACGACGTCCCGCTGGAGTCGTCCCTCGAAGCGCTCGTGCGCCGCGACTACCACACCGAGTCGTTCGCGCGCTTCCTCGACAAGCTCGAGTTCAAGCGCATGCGCGAGCAGATGTTCGGGCGCGGCGCCGTCCCCGTCGCGAAGGCGCCCGTCGCGAGCGCGCCGCCGATGGCGAAGGAAATCCCCGTGCACTACCGTCGCGTCGACACCGAGGCGGCGCTGCGCGACCTCGCGCGCGACTTGGCCGCGCGCGACGCGATCACGATCGACACGGAGACGTCGGGGCTGGACCCCATGCGCGCGACCCTCGCGGGCATCGCGATCGCGACCGCGCCGGGAGACGCCGTCTACGTCCCGGTCGCGAGCGAGATCGACGACGGGTCGTCGGCGTCATTGCCGGGGCTCTTGCCCGCGACGCTCGCACCCGGGCTGCCGCTCGCGATCGTTCGCGAGGCGCTGGGACCCGTGCTGGCGGCGCCGCGCCCCCGCAAGACGGGCCAAAACGTCAAGTTCGACGCCATCGTGCTCGCGCGCACGGGGCTCGCGCTCGGCGGGGTCGCCTTCGACACCATGCTGGCGTCGTACGCGCTCGATCCCGCGCGCCGCAGTCACGGCCTGGACGCGCTCGCGCTGGAGTGCTTCGGCCACCGCATGATTCCGTTCGAGGATCTCTTCGACCGGCGCGTGCGCGACAAGGACATTCGCCGCGTCGCACTGGATCGCGTAGTCGAATACGCGTGCGAGGACGCCGACTACACGCTGCGCCTCGAGCAGTTCTTCGCGCCCATGCTGGAAGCGTCGGAAGCGAAGCGGCTGTTCTACGAGGTCGAGATGCCGCTCTCCGACGTGCTGATGGAGATGGAGATGACGGGTGTGCGCGTCGACGTCGCTTTCTTGGAAGAGCTCTCGCGCGCGTACGGCGCGCGCATCGGCGAACTGGAGGAGTCGATCTACCGCGCGGTGGGCGAGCGCTTCAACCCCGCGTCGACGCCAAAGCTGCGCGAGATCCTCTTCGACCGTCTGGGGTTGAAGCCCGCGCACCGCACCAAGACCGGGTTTTCCACCGACGCGGATGTGTTGGAATCTCTGGCGGGGAGCCACCCGGTCGTCAACATGCTCCTCGAGTGGCGGCAGCTGGTGAAGCTCAAGGGCACCTACGTCGACGCGCTGCCGCGCCTGGTCCACGCGGAGACGGGGCGCGTGCACACGTCGTACAATCAGGCGGTGGCGAGCACGGGGCGCCTGTCGAGCTCGGACCCGAATCTCCAGAACATCCCCATTCGCACCGCGCTGGGGCGCGAAATTCGGCGCGCCTTCGTCGCGCGCGAGGGCTGGACGCTGCTCGACGCCGACTACTCCCAGATCGAGCTTCGCATCCTCGCGCACCTGGCCGACGACGCGGCGTTGATCGCCGCTTTTCGCGAGGGCGCCGACGTGCACCGCGCCACTGCGGCGCGCGTGATGAAGGTCGACCCGTCGGCGGTGACGCCCGAGATGCGCGACCGCGCGAAGGTGGTCAACTTCGGTATCGTGTACGGCATGGGCGCGCGCGGGCTGGCACAGGCGCTCGACATCGACGTCGCGGAGGCGCGCGGCTTCATCGACGACTATTTCCGGTCGTACCCGGGCGTGAAACGCTTCATCGACGACACCATCGAGCGCGCGCGCCGCGACCACGCCGTGTCGACCCTGCTCGGGCGCGTGCGCCGGCTGCCCGACCTGGAGAGTACGAACCCGGGCGTGCGCGCGTTTTCCGAGCGGGTGGCGGTGAACACGCCCGTGCAGGGCACCGCGGCCGACATCATCAAGCTCGCCATGCTGCGCATTCGCGACGACCTCGCGCGCGCAAAGATGGAGACGCGCATGATCCTGCAGGTACACGACGAACTCTTGTTCGAAGTCCCGGCCCACGAGCTGGAGGACGCGCAGCGCATGGTGCGCGCCGCCATGGAGGGCGCGCTCGCGCTCGCGGTGCCGCTCAAGGTCGACATGGGAACGGGTACCAACTGGCTGGAGGCGCATTGATGGCAACGCGCACGGTGGTGGTGGGAATCGCGGGCGGGTCGGGCACCGGCAAGTCGACCATCGCCCGCCACTTGGTCGCGAAGTACGGCGGCCTGCACGTCGACGGCGACCGCGTCGCGCACGCGGTGCTGGACGACGCGCGCACGCGCGCGCGCGTGCGCGACGCTTTCGGCGACGGCGTGTTCGCTCCCGACGGGAGCGTCGACCGGCGCCGGCTGGGGCGCGTCGTGTTCGGCGACGAGGCGCGGCTGGCGGCACTGAACGCGATCGTGCACCCGGCCGTGGTGGCGCGCTGCGCGGACGAGGTCGCGAAGGCGCGCGCGGACGGGGCGCCGCTCGTCGTCGTCGACGCCGCGCTCTTGCTCGAGGTTCCGATGACCTTCGCGTTCGATATCACGCTCGCGCTCTCGTGCGAACGCGAGGAGCGCGTGCGCCGGCTCTTGGCGGTGGGAGGGCGCTCGGAGGCCGAGATTCGCGACCGCCTCGCCCGGCAGGACGGCATGCAAAAACACTTTTACAAAGCCGATGCCGTCGTCGATACTGGGCGGGAATTGGCGGCGGTACTGGCCGACGTGGATCAACTCGTCGACGCCGTCGTGAAGCGAAACGAGTGACCGCGCATGAAAGCCGTACACGAAGTCGTCGACCACCTGCACGCTCTCACGGAGCGGACCCGCAAGCTCAAGGAGCATCTTTGACGCTCCCGCCCTCGAGGCGCGCCTCTCCGAGCTCGACGCGCGCATGAACGACCCGGACTTTTGGTCCGACAAGAAGACTTCCGACGACGCCGTGCGCGAAGCGAAGACGCTGCGCGCGCGCATCGAACCGTTGCGCGGGCTGGAGTCGCGGCTGGGCGACGCGGCCGGGTTGTTGGCGCTCGCGCGCGAAGAAGACGACGCCAGCGTGCTCGCGGACGTGTCGCAGGAGCTCGAGGCCATCGAGGCCGAGCTCTCCGAGCAGGAAACCGCGACCTTGTTCGCGTCGCCCGACGACGCGCGCAACGCCATCGTCACCATTCACTCGGGCGCGGGCGGCACCGAGTCGATGGATTGGGCCGAGATGCTGATGCGCATGTACACGCGCTTCTGCGAGCGCCACGGCTTCGCGGTGTCGGTGCTGGACTCGTCGCCCGGTGAAGAGGCGGGCATCAAGGGGGCGTCGCTGGAGGTCAAGGGCGACTTCGCCTACGGGCGCTTGAAAGCGGAGAGCGGCGTGCACCGCCTGGTGCGGTTGTCACCCTTCGACTCCGCGCATCGCCGGCACACATCGTTCGCGTCGGTGTTCGTATACCCGGAGGTCGAGGAGAATCTCGAGGTGGACGTCAAGGACGACGACCTGCGCGTCGACACCTACCGCGCGAGCAGCGCGGGCGGGCAGCACGTCAACAAGACCGACAGCGCGGTCCGCATCACCCACCTTCCGACCGGCATCGTGGTGCAGTCGCAGAACGAGCGTTCGCAGCACCGCAACCGCGACAACGCGATGAAGATTTTGCGCGCGCGCCTCTACGCGCTCAAGCTGGAAGAAGAAAAGGCGCGCAAGGACAAGATGATGGAGGGGCAGAAGGACATCGCGTGGGGGAGCCAGATTCGTTCCTACGTGGTGCACCCGTACACCATGGTGAAGGACCACCGCACCGACTGGCAGACGAGCGACGTCCACGCGGTGCTGGACGGCGACTTGGACGGGTTGATCGACGCGTACCTGCACAAGGTCACGGAATAGGCCATGAGCGAAGAACGACACGACGACGAGCTGCACGGTTTCGAGAAGCTGCGCGCCACCCGCATCGCGAAGATGGATGCGCTGCGCGCGGGCGGAGCCAACCCGTACCCGTACCGCTACGCCGTCACCCATTCGGTCGCGGCGGTGCGCGAGCATGAGAAAGCGCTCGCCGCGGCGGGCACGGTGGTGCGCGCGGCGGGGCGCATCATGTCGCTGCGCGGGCACGGCAAGACCGCCTTCGGGCACCTGGAGGACGAAAGCGGGCGCGTGCAGTTCTACGTCAAGCGCGACGACGTCGGCGAGGCGAGCTATCGCACCTTCGAGCTGCTCGACGTGGGCGACATCGTCGGCGTCGCCGGCACGGTGTTTCGCACCCGCACCGACGAGATCACCATCAAGGTGGAATCGTTCGAAGTGCTCGCGAAGTCGATCCGCCCGCTGCCCGAGAAGTGGCACGGCTTGACCGACAAGGAGATTCGCTACCGCCAGCGCTACGTCGACCTCGTCGTCAACCCGGAAGTGCGCGCGGTATTCGTCAAGCGCTCGCGCCTGGTCGAGAGCATGCGCCGCTTCCTGTTGGGGAAGGGCTTCCTGGAAGTGGAGACGCCGGTCCTGCAGCCGCTCTACGGCGGCGCCACTGCGCGCCCCTTCGTC
>CAZLLI010000041.1:0-24783 GCA_964560355.1 uncultured bacterium
CTTCGACGTGGTGCATTCGCACGCGGCGCGGGCGCACGGTGCGGTGGCGGCGGCGCGCGTCGGGCTGGCGCGACGCCCGTGCCACGTCGTGAGCCGGCGCGTCGACTTCGACGTCGCGCGCGGACTCGCGAGCCGGTGGAAATACCACCGCGGCGCGGACGCCTACATCGCCATTTCGGAGGGCGTGCGGAGCGTGCTCGTCGCCGGCGGCGTTCCCGGCGCGCGCATTCGCGTGGTGCACAGCGGCATCGACCTCGGGAAGTTCGGCGGGCTCAAGCCGCGCGAGCGCGTGCGCGCGGAACTGGGCCTGGCACCGAACACCTTCGCGATTGGGAACGTCGCCGCGCTGGCGCCGCACAAGGCGCAGAACGACCTCCTGCGCGCGGCTGCGCGCGTGCGTGCAGAGCGCGACGACGTGCGCTTCTTCGTGGTGGGGGAGGGCGCGCTGCGCGCCGAGTTGGAAGCGCTCGCGCGCGAATTGGGGATCGCGCGCGACGTCGTCTTCACCGGATTTCGCACCGACGCGCTCGATCTGCTGGGCGCCTTCGACGTGTTCGTGATGAGCTCGTATCTGGAAGGACTGGGGACGTCGATCATGGACGCGCAGGTGTTGGGGGTGCCGGTGGTGGCGACGCGCACGGGCGGGATCCCGGAGCTGGTGGAAGACGGCGTCACCGGGCTCTTGGCCGAACCGCGCCATCCCGAGGCGCTCGCGGGAGCGATCCTCCGTTTTCTCGCCGACGCACCCCTGCGAAATGCTTGCGCGGAAACCGCGCGCGTGCGATCGTCGAGGTACGATTATCGCACCATGGTGTACAAGACTCTGGACGCCTACGGCGTCCTGTGCGCAAACGTGGGCTCACCCCTAGGCCCCGGCGGCGCCCCGTGAACGGCGCCGTCGTCACCACCCCGATTCGAGAGAGAGGCCGCATGAAGTATCGTTGGCTCCTCGTTGCGGGCGTGATCGCGTGGGCCTTCACGGCGTCGCGCGCCGACTCGCCCCCCGACACCGCGGTCACGTTCTACGATTCGCTGTACGCCGACGAGCTCGAGCCCGATTCCTTCGCCACCGTGACGCCGGGGCCGGTCGGCTTCGGCGCGGGGGAGAAGCTAGTGTTCAGCGTCCAGTACGGACTCATCACCGCGGGCGAAGCGACCCTCGAGATTCGCAACGTCGCCACCATCGCGGGGCGCCCGTGCTACCGCATCGTCTCCGACGCGCGCACCAACGACTTCTTCTCCAAGTTCTTCACCGTGCGCGACCGCTACGAGTCGTACATGGACACCGAAGAGCTCTACAGCCTGCGCTACGAAAAGCACGTGCGCGAGGGCAAATTCAAGCGCGACGAGACGGTCGATTTCGACCAGAAGGCGCACCGCGCGGTCTACAAGGACAAGACCGTGCCCATTCCGCCGCGCACGCAAGACGTCCTTTCCGCGCTATACTATGTGCGCACGCTGCCGCTCGAAGTCGGGCAGTCGATCGCGCTCGCCAACCACACCGACGGGAAGAACTACCCGCTCGAGGTCAAGGTGCACGGGCGCGAGCACGTCAAGGTCGACGCCGGCGAATTCGACTGCTTGGTGGTGGAGCCCATCCTGCGCGGCCCCGGGATCTTCACCCAGAAGGGCCGCCTGACGGTGTGGCTCACCGACGACGCGCGGCGCATGCCCGTCCTCATGAAGAGCAAGGTCGTGATCGGCCACGTGGCCGCGGTTTTGAAGTCGTACGAGGTATCCAAGAAGTAGCGCAGTTGCCGTCCCCCGCGCCCGGCCAGGGCACGGAGCTTGCACGTTCCACCGTCCTATGTCGCACCCGCAATCCCGCATCGACGCCGCGCCCGTTTCCTTTGCCGGGCGCGTGCTCGACCTCGCCATGCGCGTGGTGCCGATCACCGCGCTGGTCGCGGTCGGCGCGTTCTTCGCCGCCCAGCAAGCCGTTTCGCCGCACCACCGCGCCATCAAAGGCCTGGTCATACTGGGCCTCACGGCGTTGATGTTCCGCTTCGACATGGTTTACTCCGTGTACCTGTTTGCGCTCTTGTTCGCGTTCCCGAGCGGTATCTCCATCGGCAGCTCGAACAGCGTGCTCATGACCTTGATCCCGATGATCTGGGCCGTGCGTGCGACGTCGTCGCGCAGCGCGGTGTGGGTCCGCACGCCGCTCGACTTTCCCATCGCCGCGTTCCTGATGGCCCACGCGGTGGCGCTCTACAGCGTGTCCGATTCGGCCATGCTGTCCCACAATATCACCGTCGTGTGGCGGCAGTTCGCCGCGTGCGCGTGCTTCTACTGCGTCTACATGTTCGTGAACGACGAGGCACGGTTGTTTCGATTCACCAAGATTCTCGCGGTGACGTGTGCGTTGGTCATGCTGACCGCGGTGCTCGAGTTGTTCTTCCCGGGTCGCCAGTTGATCCCGGGCTGGATCGGCCTCGCCAACCAGTTGGGCAAGGGCGCGCTCGGATACCGCATCGCCGGCCTGCGCGTCGGCGGCGCGGTCGAGAGCCACGACCTCTTGTCCGACTTCGGGACGCAGATGCTGCTGTTCATGGTCTTCTTTGCGAGCCTGGCCAAGAACCCGCTCGAAAAGGTGTGGTGGATCCTGTGCGGGGGCACGACCTTCATCGCCGTTCTCGCCACCGCCAACCGCGGCGGCACGAGCGGCATGATTATCGGCGTCCTGCTGGCGCTCTACTACTTCCGCCGGCGGCTGGGGACGACCCGCGTGATCGGACTCTTGGTGGGCGCCGCCATTACGCTGGTAGTGGTTGACGCGTACTTGGCGAAGCACACGATCGCGGTGTCGGTCATCGACCGCTTCATCAATACCAAGTTCGAAGGGATGGTGCCCGAGAACCGCACCATGACGTGGGGGCCGACGCTAAAGGAAGCGCTGCAAAAGCCGTTCTTCGGTCACGGTCCGTACTTCGACACCGGTGTGGGCCTGACGAAGGTGTATTGGCCGCACAACGGATTTCTATTCTTCTTCTACACGTTGGGTCTATTCGGCCTCTTGGCCTTCTTCTGGGTCATCGCGCGCGTGATCCGGGAGTCGCGCATTTGGCGCCGGCCGGGGATTCGCGACACTCGCCTCGGCGACCTCCTGTGCCTCGCGCAAGTGTGGCTTGTGATTCTTCTCTGGGAGCAGCAGCGAACCGACCACCAGCGCGACGATATCTATCCCTACTTGGTGTGGATGTGCTTCGGGGTGATCGTGACTGGGGCGGCCATCGCCCGGCGCAAGCTCGCGGCCGCCAAGGCGGCCCCGGGGGCTGCGACCGCGACCTCTCGCGGTCGACAGAAGCCTTGACGCCCGAACGAGTTTCCTGCTATTATCGCGGCCTCTGGAGGTGTGCTCAAAGTCCTCTGCTAACGCAACCTGGCTCCGCGCATCGCGGCCGTTAACTCGGCCAGCTGCTCCGAAAAAAAGGTAACGCTACCGCTCCTTTGGGGAGCCGAGCGCGAGTCGGCGTGTGCAGACGACTATGAACGGCGATCATCCATTGCGCTTGCGACACGGCACGCCGCCCCAGCTGCCCGTCACGCCTTCCTCGCCCAATTCCGCGGACGTCGGAGCGATCGAATTCACCGATCCGGCCGGTTACAGGCTCGCCAAGCGCGCGTTCGATTTGGCGGTGGGAGCCGCCATTCTTCTGATGCTCGTCCCGGTGATACCGTTGGTCGGGCTGATGATTCGCTTGGACTCGGAAGGGCCGGTGTTCTACCGCCAGGACCGCGTGGGCAAGGGCGGTCGCACGTTCAAGTTCTACAAGTTCCGCTCCATGCGCGTCGAAGCGGATCGCCTGCGTGCCGAATTGGAATCGCGCAACGAAGTGTCGGGTCCGGTCTTCAAGATGAAGAATGACCCGCGCGTCACCACGGTGGGGCAGTTCCTGCGGCGCTCCAGCCTCGACGAGATCCCGCAGATCTTCAACGTGCTCAAGGGCGACATGAGCATCGTCGGTCCGCGGCCCGCGCTCCCGAACGAAGTCGCGCGCTACGAAGCGTGGCATCGTCGCCGCTTGGACGTGAAGCCCGGCATTACGTGCCTGTGGCAAGTCGCCGGGCGCGGACGCGTCGGCTTCGACGAGTGGATGCGGCTCGACATCGAGTACATGAGCCGCCGCAGCTTGCGCACCGACGTCGCCATTTTCTTGAAGACGATCCCGGCCGTGATCGCGCGGCGCGGGGCGTTCTAGCGTGGCATAGCGATTGCGTTTGCGAGGTAGTCGGTTGTTCTCACGAAACCATTTCTCTATGCGTGCAACGAGTTACGCATTGTCTTCGACGCCGGGCTGCGCCAATCGGCTCATGCGTGCGCGCGTTCCCGCTCGTTTCCACCTGATTCGCGCGGGGCTGGTTCTCTGCGTGGGGGCGGCGTTACCGATGGCGTCGACCGGTTGCGGCGGCGGCATCAAAGGGGCGGATCGTTCCGAGGGCTGGTACAGCCCCGACTCGATCGCGCAGTTCGACGCCGAGACGTCGACCGCGCCCAAAGCGGACCTCGTGCCCGAGTACGTGATCGGCGTCAACGACATGCTCGAAGTCGTGTTCCTCTATCACTCGAATCTGACCACGCGCGACTTGATCGTGCGCCGCGACGGACGCATCTCGATGCCGTACGTCGGCGACCAGATGGCCGCGGGCATCACGCCCATGGAGCTCGACTCCGTGCTGACGACGCGCTTCAGCGAGGTGCTGCGCGACCCCAACCTTTCGGTGATCGTGAGCCGGCCTGCGCCGCAGAAGGCGTACGTGCTCGGTGAAGTCAACCAGCCGGGCAAGATCGAGTTCAACGACGAGCTGTCGATGGTGGGTGCCTTGGCCGCGGCGGGCGGTGTGAAGTCCGGCGGCATGGCCAACCACGCGGTGCTGGTACGGCGCCAAGGCGTGTCGCAGATCGTCGGCATCGAAGTCGACCTGCGCGCGGTGATGAACGGCTCCCAGATGTCGAACGACCTGCGCCTGCGCAACTACGACATCGTGTACGTACCCAGGCACCCGATCTACACCGCCGCCGATTTCATGGAGCAGATCGGCAAGATTATCAACGTTCCGCTCGACGCGGTATTCAAGGGTTGGCAGATCGCGAACTTGAAAGAGAACTACCAGTTCTATCGCACGACGACCATCACGGGTCAGTAGGTCACATGGACGATCGCATCCAAACCCGCCAAGAAACCAGCCTGCGCGACTTCCTCGACGTCGTGTTCCGGCGCAAGCGCATCATCATCGCCATCTTCGTCCTGTCGGTGGTGTTCATGGTGATCCTCGACGCGCGCAAACCCGAGGTGTGGGAGTCGACCTCGCGCGTGCTGGTGCGCCGCGGCGAGCAGTCGAGCGTGCTCAACCAGAATATCCGCACGCTGGGCTGGGAGGAAGAAGTCGCCTCCGAGATCCAAATCATTCTGTCCGACAACGTGTTTCAGCGCGCGAAGACGATCTTCGCCGACTCCGCGCGCGTGCACGGCGTTCCCGCCGACGTGAAGTTCAACCCCGGCAGCGCGCGCGCCGACGTCATCGGCGAGTCGAACGTGTTCGTGATCGGCTACGTCGACAAGCGCAAGGAGCTGTGCCAGCTCGGGTGCAACGCGGTCACGCTGGCGTTTCGCGACTACTACAAAGAACGCAAGGCGCCGCCCAAGCTGACCGACTTCTTCGCGGACGAGATCGCGGACGTGCGCGCCGACCTCGACAATTGGCGCAACAAGCGCAACGAGTTCATGAACCGCGAGAAGTTCTTCGGCGCCGACGAGTCGAGCCGCTTCCTCTTGAACAAGATCGGCGGTCTGGAAGCAAACCTTTCCGAAGTGAACGGCAACATCTCGTCGCAGGAGCTGCGCGTCGCCAACCTGGAGGGGTTGAGCCAGAAGAGCGGCGTCGATCTGGAGAAGGAGCTGGCCTTCTCGGTGACACAGCACGTGCTGCAGTCGGCGGTGGTGCAGAACATCAAGTTCGAGCTGCAAAAGCTCAACATGCGGCGCGAAGAACTTACGCAGATGTACACAGACAAGTACCCCGAGCTGATGGCGGTGAACCAGCAGATCGCCGACCTCCACGACGACTTGAAGCAGCAGGTCGACAACGCCTACAAGGTCGAGCTGGTGGGCCTGAACGAGATGCGCGCGCGCCGCGCGAGCATCATGGGTGAGCTGACGACGGCGCGGCACGCGCTCGACGCGGTGCCCGACCACGAGCGCGAGCTGGCCGAGATCGACCAGATGATCCGCAGCCAGGAAGAGAAGTACAAGCTCCTGGTGGGCCGCCAGAGCGAAGCCGAGATCGCGCGCGCGAGCTACCCCGAATGGGGCGTGTCGATCCTGGCCGACGCGGGGACTCCGTACAAGAAGAAGACGCGCGACTTCGTGCGCCTCGCGTTGGGACCGATGCTCAGCATCATCATCGGGCTCGGCCTCGCGTTCTTCCTCGAGAGCATGGACCACTCGGTGAAGAGCCGCGCCGAAGCGGAGGAATACCTCGACGCCCCGGTGCTGGCCACCATCTCCGAGCAAAGCGAGCGCAAGGCGAGCGCGGGCGGGGTCGGCTAATGTACGAAGCCTTCTTCAGCCTGCGCGAGAACCCGTTCGGGACCACGCCCGATCCGCGCTACCTCTACAAGAGCCGCGCGCACCGCGAGGCGCTCGCGTACCTGGCGCACGGCATCTTCATGAAGAAGGGCTTCCTCGCCCTCACCGGCGAGGTGGGCGTGGGCAAGACGACGATCGTGCGCGCGTTCGTGCAGACCTTCAACCCGTGCCTCGAAGTCTCTTTCGTGATCAACACCAAGGTCGACTTCAAAGAGATGCTGTACATGCTGCTCACCGACTTCGGGGTCGAGATTAAGAGCGAGTCCAAGGTCGCGATGCTCGCGCAGCTGAACGAATTCTTGATCAAGCGCTACGCGGAAAATCAGAACCCGGTGGTCGTGATCGACGAAGCGCAGAATTTGTCGCCCGATGTGCTGGAGGAGCTGCGCATGCTGTCGAACTTGGAGACCAACCAGCAGAAGCTGATCCAGATCGTGCTGGTGGGGCAGCCCGAGTTGTGGGACCTCCTGCAGCGCGACGACCTGCGCCAGCTGCGCCAGCGCATCCCGGGCGTGTGCCAGATGAAGCTGCTCTCGCGCGACGAGGTGTATCGCTACATCCGCTACCGCCTCGCGGTGGCGGGTCTGACCAACGGCCAGATCGTGTTCTCGGAGAACGCGATCGACGCCATCTTCGACGTCACCGCGGGGATCCCGCGCCTGATCAACATGCTGTGCGACCGCATCCTCCTGCGCGGGTATCTGCAGAAGACGCGCGCGGTCGAGTCCGACCTGGTGCTGGCGAGCGCGCAGGAGCTCGGCATCGCGGCCTCGCCGCGCTCCGAGGGCCGTCGCGCCGCGGGCGGGGGTGCGGTGAATTGAGCAAGATGTTCGACGCATTGCGCCGCGCCGAATCGGAGCGCAAGCGCAAGCTGGCCGAGACCGCGCCGGTTTCCGCGCTCGAGCGCGCCGACGTGCCCCGCATCGAGCCGGTGGTGGAGTCGCGCGCGACGCGCGACAGCGCGCGTACGGTGCCGCTCCGCGAAGGGCCAGCCGCCGCCGACGCGCTCTCGGGCAATCTGGTGCGCGAGCTCGGCATCCTGCGCAACTCGCTGGAGGCGCGCCTCGCGCCGGGGACGAAACGCGTGCTCATGTTCACGTCCGCCATGCACGACGAAGGCGTTACCACGCTGGCGGTCGCGTACAGCCAACTGCTCGCCATGCACGGCCACGAGCGCGTGCTCTTGGTCGAGCTGAACGCGCGCCGGCCCGCGCTGGGCGATCGCCTCGGCATCGGGCCCGGCGAAGGCGTCACCCACTACTTCGGCGACCCGCGCCCGCTCGCGAGCCTGGTGCGCCACATGTCGGGCGACGGCTTCGACGTCTTGCGCGTCGGCGACGCCGACCCCACCCAGATTCAGATTCATCTCGAGCGCGTGTTCCCGCGCCTGCGCGAAGAGGCGCTGCGCCACTACGACACCGTCATCATCGACGCGCCGCCGGTCGTGTTGTCGCCGGAGACACCACCCATCGCGCCGCTCGTCGACGGCGTCGTCATGGTGGTGCTGTGCGGCAAGACCAAGCGCGAGACGGTGCAGCGCTCGATCAATCTGGTCGAGCAGTTCAACGGACGCGTTCTCGGCGTGGTGCTGAACCGCAAACGCTACTTCATCCCCGATTTCATCTACCGCCGGCTCTAGGCCGCGGCCGCGTCGTCATAGCGTTTCCTCCCATCGACGGCGGTGGATCGTAGTTCCGTGAAACCCGCGATCGAAATCATGCAGGAGCGCGCCGCCCGCGTCGCGCGCGACGTGGTGTCCCGCGCGCCGTCGGGATCGGTGCGCGCCGTCTTCGCGGGCGGGAGCGTCGGGCGCGGGGAGGTGTGGTCGCTCGCGCGGGGAAGCACGCTCGAAATCTTCTCCGACCTGGACCTCTACGTCGTCTTGTCCGACAATGCCGACCCAGGAGCCGTGCGGCGCGCGGCCGCGGATGCGGTGGCGTCGCTGCCGCTCGCGGAGGACGGCGTCGTGTTCGACCGCGGCGTCGACGCGGGTGTGTATTCACTCGACGACTTGCTGGCGCAGCCGGTCCGCCCGGGCACCGTCGACCTCGCGGAGCACCACGTGTGGTTGCACGGCGACCGCTCCATCGTCGATCCGTTGCGGGCGGCGTTGCGCGGCCCCATGTCCACCGAGGAGGCGTTGTACCTGCTGGAGAATCGTGCCTGGGACGCGCGGGATGCGTCCGCGAGCGGAGGCGCGCTCGCCATCGCGACGAGCGCGAAGGTGGTGCTCGACGTGCTCGCGGCGGCACTAGTCGCGGAAGGGCGCTTTCTCCCGACCTACGCGGCGCGGGGCGCGGCGCTCCGCGAGCGCGCGCCCGCGTGCCTGGCGGTAGCGGACCTCGCGGCGATCGCAAACGCGGAGGCGGTGCGAGTGGGCGACCACGCGCGCGGCGTCGACCCCGCCCTCGTGCGCGCGATGGTGGCGAAGGCGTGGCTCGCGCTGGCACCCTCGATCCTCGCCACGGCGGCAGACGCGACGCCGGCGCAGTTGGTGGCGCGTCGCTGCTCGCAGGGCGCGCGCGCGCGAAACTTCCGCGAATTCTTGCGCCTCGGCCGGCGTGCGGGGATGTCGCTCGCCACGGCTGCCGCATCCGGCCTCGCGCTAACGACGTTGTCGCCGTCGGTGGCGCTCCGCATGCACGCCCTGGTGACAACCCTCGTCGAAACTCAAATGGCATCGCGGGAGTCGCTGGCCTTTCACGCTCGCTATGTCGCCGCGTTGGCGTCGCGCCTCGGTGCGCGCGGCGAAAGCAGCGAGGAGCGGGTGCGCGACGCGCGCCGCGTGGTGTCGTAGCATGAATCGTCCCGTCGTGCTGGTGTTTTTGGTCGACGCGCTGGGGTGGGAGATCGCCGAGCGTTTCGGGTTTGGGCGCAGCGAGTTCGCGACTCGGGCGCCGCTCGGCACCGTGCTCGGGTACAGCTCGGCCGCGATCCCGAGCCTCCTGTCGGGCGCCACGCCGGCCGAGCACGGTTCGTGGTCGATGTTCCGGCGCGCCGACGGCCCCGGCGCCTTCGACTTTCTCTCGCACCTCCCGCGCCTGCCGCGCGGGCTCGAGTGGCGCGCGCGCCGCTTCGTGCGCCGCTACGCCGACGCGCGCGCGGGCGTCCGCGCGTACTACGACCTCTACGAGATTCCGCTGCACCTCCTGCATCGCTTCGACCTGGGGCAGAAGGGCGATCCCTTCCAGCCCGGCGGACTCGCGCGCGAGACCGTGTTCGACGCCATGCGCAAGGACGGCGTTCGCTACTCGCTCTGGTACTACCGCAGCGACGAAGAAGCGAACTTCGCGGCGGCGGAGAAGGCGCTCGCGGGGGACGCCGACGTCCTCTTCGTGTATACCGCCGAGCTCGACGCGCTCATGCACCGCGTCGGCATCTTCCACGACGCCGTGAACGCACGGCTCTCCCGCTACACCGCGTTTCTCTCCGCCATGCGCGCGGCCGCGCGCACCCACGGGCGTGCACTGACCACCATTCTATTGAGCGACCACGGCATGACCGACGTCACACGCGTCGTGGATCCGTGGCGCGCGCTCGACGCGACCGGGTTGCGCCTGGGGCGCGACTACCTCGCCTTCTTCGACTCCACCATGGTGCGGGTGTGGGGCGACGCGCGGGTGTGCGACGCCGCCCTTGCCGCGATGGGCGAGCACGGACGCCGCCTTGCCGACGACGAGATGCGCGCGCTCGGGTGCTGGTTTCCGGCGCGCGAATACGGCGAGGCGGTGGTCCTCGCGAACCCGGGCGTGCTGATCGTCCCCAGCTTCATGGGAGCGAGCGCGATCGCGGCCATGCACGGCTACCACCCCGACGATCGCTTCTCGCGGGGCGTCTTCATGACCGATTCCGGTCGCGCCGCGCCGTCGTCGCTGCTCGGCTTCAAGTCGTACTTGCAAGGCGTACTCGCGGAGTCCCGATGACGTCGACCTCGCGCAAGATCGGCACCGCGATGGCGTGGACGATGGCGTCGCGCGTCGCGCGCATGGGGCTCGGCATCGTCACGAGCGCGCTGGTGGTGCGCGGCTTGGGCGACCACGACTACGGCGTGCTGAGCCTGGTACGGTCGATCCTGATGTTCGTCGTGCTCGTGGCCGGCGCGGGCACGGGTCAAGCCATCCTCAAGTTCCTGCCCGAGCTGCGCGTCGCGCGTTCGCGCGAGGACGCCGTGCGCCTGGTTCGCGGCGTGTTCGCGGCGCAGCTGGTGGTGTGGATCGCGCTCCTCGCGCTCGCCTTCGTCGCGCGGGGCGCCACGCAGCGACTGTTCCACGCCGACGGGGTCGGGCTCTACGTGGTGATTGCGGTCGCGCTCGCTTCCTTCGAGATCGTATTCACGCTGGCGACGCACGTCTTGAACGCGAGCTACGACGCCGCACGCCTCGCGCTCGCCACCCTGGTGAGCCACGTCGTGTACGCGCTCGCGCTCGTGCTCGCATTCGAGCGGGGCTGGGGCATCACCGGCGTGCTGGGCGCGGCCGCGGCCGGCAACGCGGTCGCGACCGCGATCGTGTGGCCGCGCGTGCGCGCCGCGACCGCCTTCGACGCCGGCGCCGCTCTGGTGCCGGCCTCGGCCCAGCCCGTCACTCGTTCGCGCGTCCTGCGCTACTCGCTTCCGTTCGCCGCCATCGGCGTCTTGAACCTCGTGGTGTGGCGTCAGTCGGAGACGCTGTTGCTCGCGCACTTCCGTTCGCCCGAAGAGACCGGCTACTTCGACGTGGCCTACCGGCTGCCGCAAATGGTGCTCGAGTTCGTGCCGGGGACGGTGTGGCCGCTGGTCATGGCGGGGATGTCGGAGGCGTTTGCGCGCGACCGCGAGAGCCTGCGGCGCGCGGTGGGGAAGTACTACCGCATGCTGTTCGCGCTGTGCGCACCGGTGTGCGTCGCGGGTGTGGTGGCGGGCGGGCGCTTCGTGGACGTGGTGTATGGAGATGCGATGCGGCCGGCGGCGGTGCCCACGCAGATCTTCTTCGCCATCTTCACGGTGTCGTTCCTGTCGACGCCGCTGTCGATGGCGCTCTACGTGCTGGAACGCACGCACGTCAATCTGCTAATCTACCTTTTCCTCGCCGTCATCAACGTCGGCCTGGACCTCGTGCTGATACCGAAGTTCGGTGTGTACGGTGCGATCGTCCCGGTCGCCATTGCGATTCTTCTACAGCCGATTCTCTACTACCGTGCGGTACGGCGCTACGACGCGGGGATTGGGATTCCGTTCGGATACGTGGCGCGGTGTTTCGCGGGTGCCCTGCCCGCGGCCGTGATGGTGCCGATCCTGGCCGCGCTGCCGGGGGCGACGGGGCTGGCAGCCGCCGCCGTGGCCGGAGTGTTCGCGGTGACGGCGGGCTACCGTCTCGCGCGCGTGTTCGGGGCCGAAGAGCTGGAACTGTTGCACGCGCTCCCGCTGCCGGGGGCGACGTGGATCGCATCGCTGCTCGGCGCGCGCGCGCCGGCGGCGGACTCGAAGCGATAAATCGAGGAGGACTGGATGCATCGCGGACTCAAGATCAGCGTCGTCATTCCGTGCTACAACGAGGAAGAAGGCGTGCGCCACACCATCGGCGGGCTGCCCGCGTGCGTCGACGAGATCGTGGTGGTCGACAACAACTGCACCGACCGCACGGCGGAAGTCGCGCGCTCGCTCGGCGCGCGCGTGGTGGCGGAGACGCGCAAGGGCTACGGCGCCGCCTACCAAGCGGGGCTGCCCGCGGCAACCGGCGATATCACGGTGACACTCGACGGTGACGGCACCTATCCCGCCGACCAGATCCCCGAGCTGGTCGACTTCCTAGTCGAACAGAAGCTCGACTTCGTCAACGCGTCGCGCTTTCCGCTCAAGAATCCGAAGGCGATGAACTTCTCGAACAAGGTCGGCAACGGCATCCTCACCATCGGCATGGCCATCCTGTACGGAAAGCCGGTGAAGGACTCGCAGTCCGGCATGTGGGTGTACCGCACGCCGGTGTATCGAAAGCTGCGCGTCACCAGCGACGGCATGGCGTTTTCGGAAGAGATCAAGATCGAAGCCATTCGCAACCGCGAGGTGCGCTTCGGCGAGTATTCCGTCGACTACCGTCCGCGCGTGGGCGAGGTCAAGCTCGACAAATGGCGCGACGGGTTCAAGAACCTCTTCTTCCTGGTGAAGAAGCGCTTCTCGTGACCGTGGACGCGCGCGTTCGGGCCGCCGTCGCGCTGGGAGCCCTCACCGTGCTGGGCGCCGCCGCCGGGGGACTCCTCGGCGCCGTTCCCGCGCCGACGCGCGTGCTGCTGGTTCTCGCGTGCGCCTGGGTCGTGCCCGCGTTTCTCTTGCTGCCGCTTTTGCGGCGCGTCGTCGACGGCGCGGCCGCGTTCGCGTTTTTCCTCACGCTTTCGATGCACGCGATCGTCTCCGAGTCGTTTCGACTGGCGGGGGCGTCGTTCCCAACCTACGCGGGCGGGCTGACGTGGATTCTCCTCGCGTGCTTTGGAGCCACCGCTCTGGTGTCGCTGCGCTCGGGCCGGGGCGCGCGGATTCCATCGCTGCGCGCGCGCTACTGGGTCGCGGGGGCGGGTGTCGCGGCGCTGGTCGCGATTGCGGCGTGGTCACGCGGACCGTTCACGGTGCAGGAGGATGCGTTCGACCACATCGGCTACGTGGGCCGCATCATCGACTTCAACTCGATGCGCCCGGACGGTGTCTTGGCGATGCCGCACGACGCGACGCGGTCGCTCCCGCCCGACTTGCGCAAGGGCGCCCTCCATCCGTGTATCGCGTGGGTCGCGACGACCGCGAACGCCGATCCGGCGCTGGTGTGGTCCCTCTTGTCGTGGGTGCTGTATCCCGCGTTCGTCCTCGCCTTCGTCGCCTTCACGCGGTCGGTCGCGTCGACCCGCGGCGTGGTGGCGGCCGCGATCGCATTGTTCATGCTGTCGTACGGAGGCAGCGCGTTCCAACTCGCGCACGCGGCGGCGTACGGACAGAATCTGGCCGCGGCGTGGTACTGGGTGCTGGCGGCCGCGGTGCTATCGGGGCGCGGCCGGATGCGCGCGGGGTCGCTCGTGCTCGCGTTCGGCGGGACGCTGGCCCACGTCGGCGTCGCGGTCCACGTCGGCATTCTCGCCGCGACGCTGGTCGTGTTCGCGCGCTGGCTCCGCATCGGTTTTCGCGCGGCGGGGCTCACGGCGTCGATGCTGCTGGCGGGCGTCGTCGCGGGGCTCGCGGTCCGCGGCGCACTCACGGCTGCGCCGGCCGACGCGATGCACGCGCACGTGCAGGGAGTACTCTTCGTCGGCGAGCGGCTGTTCGTGGTGAGTCCGATGGAGATTCTGCGCCAGTACGGCATGTGCTTCCTGGGCTCGCTCGTGCTCATTCCGCTCGTGCCTTGGGTCGCGCGCACGCGCGGTGATGCGCGCGCGGCCCTGGCCTTGTGCGCGCTCCCGGTTGCCATCGCGTTCGTGCCGCCTTTGACGACGGCATTGTTCGCGAAGGGAACCTACATGGTCTCGCGCGCGCTCTTGAACGCACCGGTGTTCGCGGCCGCGGCGCTCGTGCTGGGGTGGATTTTCGAACGCGCGTGGCGGGGAGGAATCGCGGCCAAGGGACTGGCCGCCGTCGTCTTGGCGGCGTGGACGATCGTGTTCCTGAGCCCCTCGCTCGACACGACGCGGGCCGACCTCACGCGTCGCGCGGCTCCGGTGGATGACCCCGCGCGAACGTTGGCGCTCGCGATCCCGCCGGGGACGTCGGTGGTTCTCTCTGACCCGGCGACGTCCTATGCCATGAGTGCGGTCTCCGCGTACCAATTCGTCGCTATCTACCAGCAGCACGCGAATCCACGCGACCCGTACGCGCTCGAACGCTTGCAGGCGGTGCGCGACGTGCTCTCGCCCTTTGCTGACGCGAGCCGCGCGACCGCGGCGTGCCGACGCTTCGGCGTGAACTACGTAGTGGTGAACGGGCGGTCGCCGGCCGGCGCGCGCGATTTCATGGAAGAGTGGGATCCCGCGCTGTTCGCGGCGACGCTCGCGCGACTGCGCGGAATCGGTCTTCCATTCCACGAGCGCGTCACCATGCCGGACTACTCGGTGTTCGAGCTCCTGACGACGCCGGCGGAAGGAGCGCGCGCGCCCGAGCCGCTGCCCGCGCCCGTCGTGGTGGATTCCACGCCGCTCGCGGGGTGCACGGTGGTCGCACCCGAGCGCGCCTTCGAAGTCACCGGGGTCGACGTCGCGCCGAATGCGGCGGCACCCGGCGATTCGATCCGGATCACGCTGGGCTATCGCCGTGACGAGGCGACACCGTTCGGGCTGCCGTTTCTCATTCATATCCGTTTCGACCACGAATCGATCGCGGGCGCGCGCGCGTACCCGGGGGAGAAGTACGTGCGCCGTTTCGACGAGCGCCGGCGCGGCGTGACGACACGTTTTCGCGCCGACGTGCAACCGGGCGCGGGCGTGTTCGACCCCGACCTGTGGCCGATCGGCGCGCCGCTCGTCGAACGGGTGGCTTTCGTAGTCCCCGCCCACGCGCTGCCCGGGCGCTACCTGGTGGAAGTCGGCGTCGTGCGCGATTCACTCCTGCCGAATTTTCACGCGCGCGACCTCGTGTTCAACCGCGACCACTATTCGGGGACGGCGTGCGCGACCTTCGACGTGCGCGCGAGGGAGTCGCGATGATCCGCGTCGTCTACACGGTCGACGCGCCCTTCTTGGGCGGCGCCGAGCACTACGTGTCGCGTCTGGCGACGAGCCTCGACCGCGCGCGCTTCGCGCCCGCGGTCCTGATGCGCGCCGACGTGCACCCATCGCTCGGGCCGTGGATCGACGAACTCGAGCGCGCCGGCGTGCCGGTCGCGCGCGCGCAAATGCGCCTCCCGTTCCATCCCGGCGACGCGGTCGGCATCGTGCGCGCACTCGGGCGCTTCGAACCCCACGTCGTGCACGTCAACATGCCGGGGCCCTATAGCGGACAGACCGCGCTCTTGGCGCCGCTCGCGCGCGCGGCGGGTGCGCGCGTGGTAGTGACCGAGCACCTCCCGATGGTCGAGCGGTTGTGGAAGCGCGCGTGCGTGAAGCGGCTCGCGATCGGCGCCGTCGACGTCGCGGTGACGATGACGCGGGCCAATGCCGCTCTCCTGGTCGGACGCCAGGGCTACCCGCGCGCAAAGGTCCGCGTGGTCGAAAACGGCGTGCCGCGCGCGTACGGGGCCGGAATCGACCCCGCCGCGGAGCGTTCGCGCCTCGGCATCGAAGCCGGAACCGTGGCCTTTGTGTTCGTCGGCAATCTAATCCCACACAAGGGGTTGCGAACTACAATTGAAGCACTATGGAAAGTCCGCCGGGGCGCCTGGAAGCTCTTCGTCGTGGGGGAGGGGCCGGACCAAGCGGCGTCGCACGCGCTGGCTCTGCGCCTCGGTCTCGCGGACCGCGTCTCCTTCCTCGGCGCGCGCCCGGCCGCCGAGGTCGAGCGCGTGGTGGGGGCGTGCGACGCGCTCGTGCTGCCGTCGTCGGTGGAAGGGATGCCGTACGTGATTCTGGAAGCGATGGCGTGCGCGAAGCCGGTGGTGTCGACGCGCGCGTTCGGGATCCCCGAGGCCGTGGTCGACGACGAGAGTGGTCTGCTCGTGGAGCCCGGCGATGTCGGCGCGCTCTCGCATGCGTTGGAGCGTGTCGCCGCCGACGCGGCGCTCCGCGCGCGCCTGGGGCGCGCGGCGCGCGAACGCTTCGAGGCGCGCTTCACGCTCGAGCGCCACGTGGCGCGCATGTCGGCGCTGTATCGCGAGCTCGCCACCAGCGTGCCCGCGCGGGGGGCGCAATGACGAAGAAGCGCATCCTCCTCGTCAAGCCGGTGCTCCCGTTTCCGCCCGACCAAGGCACCAAGGTGGTGTCGATGGGACTGATCGACGCGCTCGCGTCAACCCACGACCTCACCGTGCTCGCGCGCCTCTTGTCGCGCGACGAGCAACCGCACGTGCGCGAGTTGGAGCGGCGCGTCGCCCGCGTCGTCACCGTGCTGCCGCGCAACCGCACGTCGACGCTCGCGCGCGTCGCGTACAAGCTCGGGTACGGGGCGCGTTCGCTCGCGACCGGCCGCTCCATGAAGAGCCTCTACGACTGTCCGGGCGCCACCATCGCGGCGGCGCGCTCGCTCGCGCGCGAGGACTTCGACCTCGTCATCGTGGAGTACTGGCAGATGTACCCGCTCCTCGACGTATTCGCGCGCGATCGCACCGTGCTCCTGACCCACGACATCGACGCCAACGTGTACCGCGCGCGCGCCCGCATCGAGCGCGGCGCGGCGACGGCGCTGCGCGCCCGCACGAGATGGCGCGTGGAAGCGAGGGAAGAGAAGCGCGCGTACGAGCGCGCGGGACGCGTGTGGACGCTGACGAAAGACGACGCCGACGCGCTCGCCGCAATGACGGGGCGAAGCGCCGACGTGCTGCCGTTCGGCCTGGCCGCGGAGGCATTCGTCGCCGAAGCGCGGCCGCGCGCGTCGCGCGAAATCCTGCTCGTCGGCGCCATGCAGTCGGCGTTCAACCGCGACGCCATCGACCACTTCGTGCGCGACGTCCACCCCGCGCTCGCGTCGATCGCGGGCGCTCGCTTCACCGTCGTGGGGGGCGAGCTGCCGCCCGAGGTGGCGTCGTTCGCGGCGCAGCCCGGGGTCGAGATCGCCGGGCACCAGCGCGACCTCGCGCCGTTTTTCGCGCGCGCGGCGTGCTTGGTGGTGCCGCTTCGCTTCGCGGGCGGGATTCGCGTCCGCATCCTCTACGCGATGGCGGCGGGACTGCCCGTCGTGTGCTCGCCCGTGGCCGTGGAGGGCATGGGTTTCGAGGCGGGACGCCACGTCCTCCTGGCGTCGTCGCCCTCCGAGTACCGCGGCCACGTCGACCGGCTCCTCGCCGACCCGGGCTTCGCGCTCGGAATCGCCCGCGCGGCGCGGGAACGCGTCTGGAAAGCCTACGGGCCCGATGCGCGCGGTCCGGGACTGCGCGCGTTCGTCGAGCGCGCGATGGGGGAGAGGCCGTCGTGACGGCGCAAAGTGCCCGCGAGTGCCCCGCGACGGGGCAAAATTGGGGCTGGCAGCGCGCCCTGTAACTGTGCTAGAATCAATCGACTCGCGACAGGGGCAAGGGTCAACTATCCGGGTGTCATCGATGGGTTTTAAGCAGACGGTTCCCTTCCTGGACCTAACGCTGCAGCACCGGGAGCTTCGAAGCGAAATCTCCGCGGCCGTGGAACGCACCCTCGACCGTGGCGACTTCATTCTCGGGGCCCCGCTCGAAGAATTCGAACGCGAGTTCGCGCGCTACTGCGATTGCGAATTCGCGGTCGGGTTGAATTCGGGTACTGCGGCGCTGCACCTCGCGCTGGTCGCGCTGGGCGTGGGAGCGGGCGACGAAGTGGTCACCGTTCCCAATTCGTTCATCGCGACCGTCGAGTCGATCCTCTACACCGGGGCCACACCGGTTCTCGTCGACGTCGATCCGGATACGTTCTGTCTCGATCCCGCTCAATTCGAACGCGCGATCACGCCCCGTACCAAGGCGGTCGTGCCGGTTCACTTGTACGGACAGCCGTGCGACATGGAGTCGATCAACGCCATTGCGAGCCAGCACGGGATCGCAGTGGTCGAAGACGCCTGCCAGGCGCACGGCGCGACGTTCCACGGCCGCAAAACGGGTTCGCTCGGGCACGCGGCCGCGTTTTCGTTCTATCCGACCAAGAACCTGGGCACGATCGGCGATGGCGGCGCACTCACGACCAATGACCCGGAGCTGGCGGCGACGGCGAAGGCACTGCGTCACCACGGCCAGTTCCAACCCAACGTCTTCCCGCGCGTCGGTTACAACTACCGGCTCGACACCATGAAGGCGGCGGTCTTGAGCGTGAAGCTCGCGAAGCTCGACGGCTGGAACACGAGACGACGCGAAATCGCGGAACGCTACCGCGCGCGCTTGCAGGGTACGGAGTTCGTATTTCAGAAGCGCGTCGCGGGGTCGGATCCGGTATTTCACATTCTAGCGGCGAAGCATCCCCGGCAGCGCGCGGTGCAGGAAGCGCTCAACGCGGCCGGCGTCGGCTGGGGAAAGCACATCGTCGCGCCCGCGCACACGCAACCCGGTTACGTCGACTCGGTCCGCAAGGCCGGGTCGCTGCGGGTGAGCGAAGCGTTGTCGCAAGAGCTCGTGTCGCTTCCGGTGTTCCCGGAATTGACCGACGAGCAGGTCGACTACGCCGCGGAAGTTCTGTCCAAGGTCGAAGTCTCGGTCTGAAAACTGAATTGCACCCACCAGCTCTAAGAAGGTCAGCAGCCGTGAAGAAGAACCTTGCAGCCTTCAGATACACCGATCAGAAAGTGATCCCCCTGTACGCATCGGAAGGGACGCGCGGCGCGTTTCCACTCGCCCCCGTGGCGACCGGCTCGCGCTTTGCCAGCATGGGCGCGAAGCGCCTCGTCGACGTGGCGTTTTCGCTCGCGGTGATGGCGTTGGGACTCCCGTTCTATCTGCTCATCGCGGCCTTGATCAAGCTCACGTCCGAGGGTCCGGTGTTGTTCGTCCAGGACCGCGTCGGCAGGGACGGCCGTCCCTTCAAGTTCTACAAGTTCCGCACCATGCTCGTCGACTGCACCGACGCGCAGCACCGGAACTTCGCGGAGGACTTCATCAAGGGGCGTCTGATGAACGACGAAGAGAACGGGCGTGTGTTCAAGCTCAAGAACGACCCGCGCGTCACCGCTATCGGGCGTTTCCTGCGCCGCACCAGCCTCGACGAGCTGCCGCAGTTTATCAACGTCCTGCGCGGGGAGATGACCCTGGTGGGCCCGCGCCCGCCCTTGGCCTACGAGCTCGCGCACTACAAAGAGTGGCATCGCGGGCGCTTGGCCGTGAAGCCGGGTCTGACCGGCCTCTGGCAAGTGAGCGGCCGCAGCACCGTCCCCTTCGACGAGATGGTGATGCTCGATCTCTACTACATCGAGAATTGGTCGCTCGCGCTCGACATGAAGATCATCCTCCGGACCGTGCCCGTGATGGTGTTCGGTCTCGGCGGCTATTGATTCCGTCCTCATCCACAGGAGTACCGCTGCTTTGCTTCGCATCGGAGTCATCGGTTGCGGCTATTGGGGCCCCAACCTCATTCGCAATTTCTCGCATTTGAAGGGCTCGCAGGTCCTGGCGTGCTCGGACCTGTCCGAAGACCGCCTGAGCCACATGCGGACGCTGTATCCGCAGATCGAGACCACGACCGACTACCGCCGCGTGCTCGCGCGCAAGGACATCGACGCGGTGGTGGTGGCGACGCCGCCCGAGACCCACGAGCGACTCACGGTCGAGGCGCTGCGCGCCGGCAAGCACGTGTTCGTCGAGAAGCCGCTCGCGCTCTCGAGCGCGGAAGGCACGCGCATGGTGGAAGAGGCGGCCAAGGCGGGCCGCGTGCTCATGGTGGGGCACACCTTCGTGTACACGGCGGCGGTCAACAAGATCAAGGAAGTGATCGCGTCGGGAGAGCTCGGTGAAATCTTCTACATCAGCACGACGCGCGTGAACCTCGGCATCTTCCAGGAGAGCATCAATGTGGTGTGGGACCTGGCGCCGCACGACGTGTCGATTCTGAACTACATCCTCGACGCCGCCCCCGAGTCGGTGGCGACCCAGGCCAGCTGCAACATCCGCAAGAACATCGAAGACGTCGCCTTCTTGACCATGCGCTATCCCGGCGACGTGCTCGCGCACGTGCACGTGAGCTGGCTCAACCCCAACAAGATCCGCTCCACCACCGTCGTCGGCAGCAAGAAGATGCTGGTATACGACGACATCAGCGCGCTGGAGAAGATCCGCATCTACGACAAGGGCGTCACGGTGACGCCGCACTACGACACCTTCGGCGAGTTCAACCTGTCGTACCGTTACGGCGACATCCTGATCCCGCGCCTCGACGACGCCGAGCCGCTCAAAGTGGCGTGCCAGCACTTCGTCGATTGCGTGGAGAAGGGCGTGGCACCCCGCAGCTCGGGCCACCACGGGCTCAACGTGGTGCGCGTGCTGGAGGCCGCGGTCGAATCCATCCGCGAAGACGGACGCCTGATCAGCGTCGAAGCCATCGGGAGCGGACTTTCCGGAACGGACGAGAAGTGAGCGCGGCGGGCATGGAAACCCGCATCGCACTGGTGGCGTCCACGTTCGGAGTCGGGGGCGCGGAGCGCGTCACCGCGGACGTGTTGCGCCGTCTCGACCGCGATCGCTTCCGCACCAACCTCTTCTTCCTGCACGACGCCGGCGCGGTGGGGCGCGAGCTCTTCGCCGAAGGCTTCGGCGGCTGCGAGCGCCTCATGAAGCACCGCGGCGACCGTCGCGCGCTGGCGCGGCTGGTGCTGCACTTGCGCGCGTTTCGTCCCCACGTCGTCTTTTGCCTCGACCACCACGACGCCATGACGCTCGGGCGCGTGGCCGGCTTGGCGGTGGGCGCGCGCGGGATGGTGGTGGCGTCGCACGCGACCGGATTGGTCGGACGCACGCGCGCCTTCGGCGTCACCGACCGTTTGCTGATGGAGTTCACACGCCGCGTGGTGGCGGTCTCGAGCGCGCACGCGCGCTACCTCGCCGCGCACGAAGGCATCGAGCGCGACCGCATCGCGGTGATCGAGAACGGCGTCGATCTGGAAGCGTGGCCGCTATGCTCGCGCGACGACAAGCGCGCCGCGCGCGCCGAGCTCGGCTTCGACGCCGAGCGCGCGCTGGTGCTGATGGTGGCCGCAATGCGCCCCGAGAAGGCGCACGACGCCCTCCTGCACGCGGTGGCGCTCTTGAAGCGTGACGGGCGCCGTGTATGTGCGGCGCTCGCGGGGGACGGGGAACGACGTACCGCGCTGGAGTCGCTCGCCGAATCGCTCGGCGTCCGCGACGACGTCGCGTTCTTGGGCGTGCGGCGGGACGTGGCGCGATTGCTGCATGCCGCCGACGCGGTGGTGTTACCCTCGCACGACGTCGTGGAGACGCTGCCCCTCTCGGTCCTGGAGGCGATGGCTGCGGGCACGCCGGTGATCGCGAGCGCGGTGGGTTCGGTGCCCGACATCGTGAAGGACGGGGAAACCGGGCTGCTCATCCCGCCCGCCGACGCGGCTTCGCTGGCCGACCGGATCGGGTATATACTCAAGGACGCGGCGCGCACCAACCGCATGTGCGTGCGTGCGCACGACTGGGTGGCGGCGCGCTACACGATCGAGCACACCACCGCGCGCTACCAACGCTTGTTCGAGGAGGTGATGGCGGCATGATTCTGAAACCAGGCTCCAACGGAGACGGGCACGCGGTCGGCTACCCGACCGACGCCATCATCGCGCTGACCTATCGCTGCGACGCGCGCTGCGAGATGTGCAACATCTGGCAGCTCAAGCCCCAGGAGTTCCTATCGGTCGACGACTACGCCAAGGTGCCGTCGTCCTTGAAGGACATTAATATTTCCGGCGGCGAAGCCTTCATGCGCAAGGACGTCGTCGACATCGTCAAGGTCATCCATCAGAAGTGCGGCGACCCCCGCATCGTGGTGTCGACCAACGGATTTCGCACCGAGCAGATCGTCGCGGCCATGGAAGAGCTGCGCAAGACCATCCCGAACATCGGCATCGGCGTATCGCTCGACGGCATCGGCGAGACCCACAACCGCATCCGCGGCGTCAAGCACGCGTGGGAGAACGCGACGGCGACGCTGCGCCAGTTGAAGGAACGCGGCTTCACCAACATCCGCATCGGCTTCACCGCCATGAACGAGAACGTCCACGAGATGCGCCAGGTGTACGACATGGCGGGCGAGATGGGGGTCCAGTTCACCACCGCGGTGGCGCAGAACTCGGATATCTATTTTTCCACCCAGGTGAACCGCGACGTGGCCAACGAGCAGCTGTACGACGCGCTCGGCTACGTGATGAAGCACGAGCTCATGAGCTACCACCCCAAGAAATGGCTGCGCGCCTATTTCGAAAACGGGACGCTGATCTTCAACAAGGAGAAGCGCCGCATCCTCGAGTGCCGCGCCGGCATCGAGTTCTTCTACCTCGCGCCCGAAGGCATCGTGTACCCGTGCCTCACCATTCCGTCGCCGATGGGCGACCTCAAGGGTCGTTCGTTCGAGGACGTGTGGGAATCGCCCGAAGCCGACGCGGTGCGGCGCGAGATCGACGGGTGCGAACAGTGCTGGATGATTTGCACCGCGCGCTCGTCGCTCAAGAAGAACCTCCCGCGCGCGCTGGGCTGGATCGCCCGCGAGAAAGTGCGCGCGCACACGCACTAATCGACCAGTCTCGTGCCCACGGTTCGCCACACTCGTCCCTAGCATGACGCGACGCACCGGCATGCGCTCGCTCCGGGTCGCCATGGTGGGGCAGAAGGGGATCCCGGCGCGCTACGGCGGCGTCGAGACCCACGTCGAGAACATCGCGGTGCGCTTGGCGGCGCGCGGGCACCACGTCACCGTGTTCTGCCGCTCGCGCCTGCGCGGCGACGACGAGGCGCTTGCGAACGGCGACTACCGCGGCGTCCACCTCCTGTATCGCGGCAGCCTCAACACCAAACACCTCGACGCCGCCAGCCACACCTTCTTCACCGCCCTCGAGTCGTCGTGCCGGCACGGCTTCGACGTGGTGCACTTGCACGGGATCGGGCCGGCCGCCTTCGCGCCGCTGGCCGGGTTGTTCGGCCGCACGGTGGTGTCGACCTTCCACGCGCTCGACTGGCGCCAGGTGAAATGGGGCCCGCGCGCAAAGTCGTTTCTCCGCCGCGGCGAAGCGATCGGCGCGCGCAAGAGTGACGGCGTCATCGCGGTGTCGCGCCTGATGCAGGCCCACATCCAGTCCGCGCACGGCGTCGACGCCGCTTACATTCCGAACGGTGCCTCGCTCCCGACCCACGCGGTGCCCGCCGCAGACCTCGCGCGCTGGGGCCTCACGCCCGGCGAGTACATCCTCACCGTGGGGCGCATCATCGCCGACCGGGACCTCGATACCTTGCTGCGCGCGTTCGCGCGCCTGCGCGATCGCTACCCGCGACTCACGCTGGTGGTGGTGGGATCGGAGACGCCGCGCACCGGGTACTCGGACGCGCTCGTGCGTGCGGCGGGGGAGCGCGTCGTCTTCACCGGCGACGTGTTCGGCGACGCGCTGCAGTCGCTCTACGCCCATTGCGCCGTGTACGCGCTGGCGTCGCGGGTCGAAGGCCTTCCCATCACGGTGTGCGAGGCAATGGCGCACGGGCGCGCCCTGGTCTTGAGCGACATCCCCGAGAACGCCGAAGTGGGGGGCGACGCGGCGCGCTACTTCGTGTGCGGCGACGACGACGCCCTCGCGCAGCACGTGGCCGCGCTCGTCGACGACGAATCCGCGCGCGCGGCCCTGGGCGCCTCGGGACGACGGCGGTGCGAGGAACACTACAATTGGGAGCGCATCGCCGACCAAGTGGAGTCGTTCTATTATCGCGTGCTCGCAGGAACGTAAGCGCGATTTTTTTCTTAGCGCCGGCGGCGGACGGTGCTATGGTCCGGCGTCATGAAGACAGCGACTCTGCTCCGGTTGATCGTTGCGCCCGCCCTCGTGGTGTGGGCCGGGTGCGCGTCCGCTCCGCCCGCGGGCGCGCCCGCGCCGAAGAAGACGTCGGTGGAACGAAACAGCGACGGCAAGCCCTATGACTTTCGCTCCGAGGGGACCATTCCGCCGCTCAACCCCGGCGACGCCGCCAACGAGCCCGACGTCGAGGAGACCAGTGTGGCGGCGGAGAGCCTCGACGTGAGCGACGCGCCGGCACCGGAGCCGGTCGCGCCGCCGACCGCGGCACCCGCAGCGAGCGCAACGCAGGTCGACGGCTTCCGCGTGCAGGTGTTCGCGACGGCGGACCGCGAGATCGCGGAGAACGCGTCGCGCAGCGCCCAGGGTCGTCTCAATCTCGCGACGTACGTCGAGCTCGACGGGGGCATGTACAAGGTGCGCGTGGGCGACTTCGAGACCCGCGCCGCGGCCGACCAGGCGCTCACGGCGATTCGCCGCGAGTACGCCGACGCGTGGGTGGTTCCGTCCAAGGTCAAGGCCGCGCGGACCCCGTAACAGGCACCGGGCATCGGAGTTGACAACTCCGCGCGCCCCGCTATAATGGTGCCTCGCGCAACGACTAACGGGCGGGAATAGCTCAGTGGTAGAGCACAACCTTGCCAAGGTTGGGGTCGCGGG
>CAZLLI010000042.1:0-20034 GCA_964560355.1 uncultured bacterium
ACGTCGCCATCGCGCTCGTGCTGGTCACCGTGGCGGGCGCCTTGCCCGTAATCCCCGACTTCGACCTGACGCGCGGGTCGTTCCTCGACCGCGTGATCGCGGTGAACGTGTTCCTGGTGCTGTTCAACCTGCTGCCCGCGTTCCCCATGGACGGCGGCCGCGTGCTGCGCGCGCTGCTCGCCACGCGCATGGACTACCCGCGCGCGACCCACATCGCGGCGTCGGTGGGGCAGGTGATGGCGCTCTTGTTCCTGGTGGGCGCGCTGGTCGCGCGCAATCCCATTTTGGGATTCATCGCGTTTTTCGTGTGGGTCGGCGCGGCGCAAGAATCGAGCGTGGTGCAAATGAAGCACTCGCTCTCCGGGATTCCCGTGAGCCACGCCATGGTGACGACCTTCACCACCCTCGCGCCGAGCGACACGCTGGAGCGCGCGATCGACGTCACCTTGTCCGGCACCCAGCGCGACTTCCCCGTCGTCGACGACGGGCACGTGGTCGGTATTCTGCTGCAGAGCGACCTCCTCGCCGCGCTCGCGCGGCGCGGCGCCGAGGTCCGTGTGGACGACGTGATGCAAACCGACTTCGAGACCGTGCAGGCGTCGGAGATGCTCGACGCCGCCTTTCGGCGCTTGAGCGAACGGCGTTCGAGCACCGCGCCCGTGGCCAGCCAAGGACGCTTGGTGGGGATGATCACGATGGACAACATCGGCGAGTTCCTCGCCATCCACGGCGCGCTGGAAAGAACCAAACACGCATGAAACGAACCGGCCGCGAGAAACGGAGAAAATCGTGTCTGAACATCGAGCCGTGATTACCTGGAGCAAACAAACCGACTCGTTTCGCTACGAGGACTACAACCGCGCGCACGAGTGGTCGTTCCCCAAGAGCGGCATGACGGTGAAGGCGACCGCGGCCCCCAAGTACCGCGGACTCGCCGACGCCCTCGACCCCGAAGAAACGCTGGTGGCGGCGATCTCGAGCTGCCACATGCTGACCTTCCTCGCCATTTGCGCGCGCAAGGGCATCGTGGTGGAGCGCTACGACGACGACGCGGTGGGGTGGCTCGAGCCCAACGAAGAGCGCCGGCTCGCCGTCACGCGCGTCGTGCTCAAGCCGAGCATCGTGTTCGCCGACGGGCATCGCCCCGACGCGGCGACACTCGCGCACATCCACCACGAGTCGCACGAGCATTGTTTCATCGCCAACTCGGTGAAGACCACCGTCACCGTCGACGCGTCGGCAGAAGGAGTCGCGCGTTGAGGGCGCGCGCCTCGACCCTCGCGCTGTGCGCGCTCGTCGCGGCGGCGGCCGCGTCGCGCGCGCAGGCGCCGCCCGCGACCGCACCGGCGACGCCGACCGCGCTGCAAGAGGCGCAACGCCTGCTCGACGACAACAAGCCCAAGCAGGCGGTGGAAGCCGCCAAGAAGGCGGTCGCGCAGGAGCCCATGAACGGCAACGCGTGGTTCGTGCTGGCGCGCGCGGAGCACGCCGCCGGCGACCTCGACGACGCCATCAAGGCGGGGCACGAAGCGGCCGAGTTCGCGGCCGTGCGCGCGAGCGCGTTCTACAACCTCGCGTGCGCGTACGCGCTCAAGGGCGACAAGGACGACGCCTTCAAGGCGTTGTTGGGCGCCAAGCGCGCCGGCTTCGCGGACCGGGAAACCATGGCGAACGACCCCGACCTCGCGTCGCTGCGCGGCGACGCGCGCTTCCAGCTCCCGCTCGAGCGTAACTACTTCACGCTGAAGCTCAAGGACGGGAGCGAGCTGCCGTTCTCGGTCGACCTGCCGGTCGGCTACGAGCCGTCGAAGTCGTATCCGGTGCTGATCGCGCCCGGCCACGGCAAGAAGGTGGAAGGGAACTGGGGCGGATTGTTCTGGGGCGAGGACACGTCGCAGCGCGGGTGGATCGCGGTCGAGAGCCCCGCGTTTCTGTTGCCCGACCCGGTCGCGTCGACGGCGCAATTGCTCGACGAAGTCGCGCGCCGCTACCGCGTCGAGGGCGGCAAGTTCCACGTCGCGTGTTACGGGCCCACCTCGGGCCCCGCCTTCGCGGTCGCGATGGCGTTCCCCGAGCGCATCAAGTGCCTGGTCGCGATGCCCGGCTTTCCCACCACCGACAAGCCCGAAGATCTCAAGAAACTCCGCGGCGTGCGGGTGTCGTTCATCGTCGGCGAGCACGACGCGCTGTGGAAGCCCGAGGTCGAAGTCGCCAACCAGCGCCTGCGCACGGCCGGCGTCGAAACGTACCTCGAGGTCGTGCCGGGCGGGACGCACTTGCTCACGGAGATGTTCGGCGGCGAGTTCGCCGAGCGCCTCGAACTCTTGCGCTAGCGGGCCGCCGTGCGCACACAGCAGAATATCTTCGACGACATCCCCCGCGCACTCGCCGCGGAATGGACCGAGCGCCTGGCCGGCGACGACGGCGCGCGCGTCGAACGCATCGTGTCGCGCGGGCACGCGTCGCCGCCCGATTTCTGGTACGACCAGCCGCAAACGGAGTGGGTGATGGTGGTGCGCGGGAGCGCGCGCCTTCGCTTCGACGACGGCACGCTGCTCGAAATGCGCGCGGGCGACCATGTCACCATCGCGCCGCACAGGCGCCACCGCGTCGACTGGACCGCGCCCGACCAAGACACCGTTTGGCTCGCGGTATTCTTCTAGCGCGACCGTCTTGACGCGCGCACCGCGCGTCGCTACCGTTTCCGCAAAAGACCCCGCACGACCCATACATCCGTTTCATCGAAGGAGCCCCGTCATGGAAATGTGGAAGAACGCAGTCCAGTGGTTCGAAATCCCGGTGCAGAATTTCGACAAGGCCAAGAAGTTCTACGAAGCCATCTTCGACTATCAGATGCCGGAGATGCCGATGGGAGAGGCACGCATGGGGATCCTGCTCCACGACCAGCAGGGTGGCGGCGTCGGCGGCGCCATCGTGGCGGGCACCGGCCGCGAGCCCAACGCGAACGGGTCCATGGTGTACCTGTCGGCCGGCAACGATCTCAGCACCGTGCTCAATCGGGTGTCGAAGGCGGGTGGTGCGGTCGTGGTGCCGAAGACGCAGATCACACCCGAGTACGGCTACTTCGCCATCTTCCAGGACACCGAAGGCAACCACGTCGGGTTGCACTCGCAGAAATAGTCTCTACGCTGACGCAATCGATCCTTCGACGCGATTTCCGCAGCGCGATACCGAATGACTCGCGCGAGGACCTGAGCGGAGAAGGACGATTGCGTCAGCCGGAATACACGACGCGTCGAAGGATCGAATGAGTCAGGCCGCGTAAACCAATTCCCGTAGTCGAGCCGTCGCCGCACGCGGGTTGTCTGACGCGCACACGGCGGCGATCACGGCGATGCCGTGGGCGCCGGCTGCGATCACATCGCCGGCGTTTTCTTCGGTGATGCCGCCGATGGCGATCACGGGGACGCGCACGCGCGCCGCGACGGCGCGTAGCGCGTCGACGCCGACGGGCGGCGTCGCCTTGGCTTTCGACGAAGTCGCGAACACGTGCCCGAAGGCGACGTAGTCGGCGCCCTCCGCTTCACCCTCCAACGCTTCGACGAGGCTCCCGCTGCTGGTTCCAATCACCGCGCGCTGCCCTAGTATCGCGCGCGCGTCGCGCACCCGTGTGTCGCCGCGCCCGACGTGGGCGCCGTCCGCTTCGACGCGGCGCGCGACCTCGACGTGGTCGTTGACGACGAACACGACGCCGTGCGCGCGGCAGATCGCCGCCACGCGGCGCGCGACCGCTTCGAAGGCGTCGGTTGCGAGCGACTTGTCGCGCAGCTGCACGACGTCGGCGCCGCCCGCGCACGCGAGCTCGGCCAGCCCTTCGTGCGAGTAGCGCGACTGCACGACGGTGTCGGTGATCACGTGCAAGCGCCCGATGGTCACAGCGACCCCATCGCTTCGGCGAAGGCGCGCACCGCGCTGCGCGCGCTCGTCGCCTCCATGACCGCTCCCACCACCGCGACCCCGTGCGCGCCGGCGTCGAGGCACGCGCGCGCGTTGTCGGGCGTGACGCCGCCGATCGCGAAGACGGGGACGGCGGCCGCAGAACACGACGCGCGCAGCGCGTCGAGTCCTTGCGGGCGCGCTTTCGCGCCGGTCGTGAAGACGGGGCCGAAGGTGACGAAATCTGCACCCGCGTCCGCCGCCTGGCGCACCCCGTCGGCGGAGTGCGTGCTGGCGCCGATCAGCAGTTTGGGGAACTGCTCGCGAAACTCGACCAGCAGCGCGGGGTCGTCGGGGACGTGGAAGCCGTCGACGCCGGGGCTCGCCGCGAGCAGCCCCGCGGTGTCGCGGTCGACGAACGGCGAAACATTGACGAAGAGCTTGCCGCCGTGCGGGTGCAATAGTCCGACCAAGCGCGTGGCGGCGCTGACGACGTCGGTTTCGGAAAGATCTTTCTCGCGCAGCTGCACCGCGCGCACGCCCGACACGCACGCGTCGTGCACGACCGACGCGAGCGAGCGCGGCGCGCAGCGCATGCGGTCGGTGACGAGATAGAAGCGGAAGTCGATCATTCGTCGCGCCCGATGATGCCGTCGAGCGGGCTCGACGCCTTGGCGTACAAGCGCCGCGGCACGCGACCCGAGCGGTACGCGAGTCGTCCCGCCTCGGCGGCGAGCCGCATCGCGGTCGCCATCTGCACCGGCTTTTCCGCCTGCGCGATGGCGGTGTTGAGCAGCACGCCGTCGACGCCGAGTTCCATCGCCACCGCGACGTCGGAAGCGGTACCCACGCCGGCGTCGACGATGAGCGGGACCGTGCACTGTTCGCGAATGATGCGCAGGTTGTAGGGATTGCGAATGCCCATGCCCGACCCGATGGGCGCGCCCAGCGGCATCACCGCCGCGCACCCCATGTCGGCGAGCTTGCGGCACGTAATGGGGTCGTCGTTGCAGTAGGGCAGCACCACGAAGCCGTCGGCCAGCAGTTGCTCGGCGGCCTTCAGCAATTCCGGAACGTCGGGAAAAAGCGTTTCGTCGTCGCCGATCACCTCGAGTTTGATCCAGTTGGTGTCGAGCGCTTCGCGCGCGAGGTGCGCGGTCAGCACCGCTTCCTTGGCGGTGTAGCACCCGGCGGTGTTGGGGAGGATCCTCCAGCGCCCGCGCAGCATCGCGAGCAGATTCTCCTTCGACCCGTCGTGCAAGCTCACGCGCCGCACCGCGACCGTCACCATCTCGGTGCCGCTCGCCTCCAGCGCGTCGAGCATGGTGCGCGGGTCGGGGTAGCGCGACGTTCCCACGATGAGGCGGGAGCGCAGCTCGTGCCCCGCGATGACGAGCGTATCGGTGTTCGTTTCCACGCTAGCCTCCTTGCACCGCGCGAATGATTTCGACCACGTCGCCGGGCGCGAGCCGGCGCGAGTCCCACTCGCGCTTGGGCACCACCGACTCGTTGACCGCCACCGCGACCCCGGCCGCGTCGTCGCCGACGCCGAACTCGCGCGCGAGGCGCGCGACGGTCGCGCCCGCGTCGACGCGCGCGTTCTTGCCGTTGACCGTGATGTCGATCATGCGAACCTCGTGGGCGCAAACGGCGCTACGTCGTCGTCGAAGCGGCCGTTCGCGATCCCGTGCACGACCGCGTCCGCGGTGGCCGGCGCGAGCAGGATGCCGCTGCGGAAGTGCCCGGTCGCCATGAAGAGACCGCGCACGCTGGTGGCGCCGATGATCGGCAAGTGGTCGCGCGACGCCGGCCGCAACCCCACTTCGACGCCGTCGAAGGGCAGCTCGTAGATCGCGGGCACGATTTCGCACGCGTGCTCGAGCAAGTCCTTCACGCCGCCCGCGCGCGGCTCCAGGTCGAAGCCCATCTCTTCCTGCGTCGCGCCCACCACCACGGTGCCGTCCGCCTTCGGCAGGAGGTACACGCGCGGGGTGCGAATCACGCGCGCGAGCGCGAAGTCGTCGCGCGCGCGCAGCCGCACGATCTGTCCCTTCACCGGACGAACCGGCGCGACCGCGCCGGCCGGAATACCATCGATCATTCCCGACCACGACCCCGCTGCTATCACGACCGTGCTCGCGTCGATCTCTTCGTCGCGCGTGCGCACCCCGCACAGCGCGCTGTCGCGCACCAACACGCGCTCGACCGCGACGCCTTCGCGCGTCGTCACGCCGCGGTGCGTGCACGCGCGCACCAGCGCGGAGAGCAGCGCGCGGGTATCGACTTGGTGGTCGGTGGGAATCCACATCGCGGCCGTCGTGCGCGGCGAGAGCATCGGTTCGGTCTCGCGCGCCTGCGCGCCCGTATACCACTCGACCGCGAGCCCCAATGCGCGCCGGTGCTCGAACGCGCGCCGGATCGCCTCCGCGTCGTCGCGGTCGAGTGCCGCGATGAGCGTGCCGCGCGTGTCGAGCGGGACGGGCGCGTCGGCGTCGTGCTCCAATTCGCGCACGAACGACGGGAAGCGCGCGAGACTCTTCAGCGCGAAACGCACCGCGGCTTGTTCGCCGTGGCCGTGGCCCGCTTCGGTGATGGGCGCCAGCATGCCGGCGGCGACGCGGCTGGTGCCGAAGCCGGCGCGCTCGCGCTCGACGAGCGTCACCGCCGCGCCCGCGCGCGCGAGGCGCCACGCGACCGCGAGGCCGATGACGCCGCCGCCTACGACGACGACGCGCGAGCCGGTGTGCGAATGAGTGCGTTCCAAAAAAATCGCCGACTTCGCACCTGACGACGGAAGCCGGCGTGGCAATCGATTCCGAGGGATCCCTTCGCCGGCATTACCCGGATCAGGTGCATTGGGTCTGATCTCAGCCCGCCGGTCGACCCGGCGAGCACCCCATATCGAGTGATCGAGAGCGACGATACGCCTCCCGGCGGCGGGTGTCAAGGCGGCGCCGATTCGTGTATAATGCCGCGCACTCGGCGCCGCCGCCCTTGGCGCGCCGCTCACATCCCCATTTTAGAACCAACGAATTCCATCCATCCCGACGGGCAGGAGGACAATATGGTGACACGTCGAGGCAAGCGCGTGCGAGGCGCGTGGTGGTTCGCGGCCGGCGCCGCGGCATTTACAGGACTGGTGATCATGGCGGGTTCGAACTCCGTATTCGCGAAGAAGTACGTGTATCCCGACGCGATGAAGCAGGACGTGGTCGACGATTACCACGGCACCAAGATCGCGGACCCGTATCGCTGGCTGGAGGATCCGGATTCGCCGGACACGCAGGCGTGGGTCGCGAAGGAAAACGAGCTCACGCGCGCGTACATCGATTCGTACCCGAAGCGCGAAGCGATCGAGCAGCGCCTGACCAAGCTGTGGAATTATCCCAAGTACTCGCTCCCGAACAAGGAAGGCGACCGCTACTTCTTCACCAAGAACGACGGCCTCCAGAACCAGTCGGTGTTGTACATGGTGAAGTCGCTGAACGGCGAGCCGACCGTGGTCATCGACCCCAACAAGTTGAGCGCCGACGGCACCGTCGCGCTCTCCGGCACCACCTACACCGAAGACGGCACCCTGATGGCGTACGCGGTCTCCGCCAGCGGCAGCGACTGGCAAGAGGTCAAGGTGCGCAACATCGACACCGGGACGGACAACGGCGACGTGCTCCAGTGGTGCCGTTTCTCCGGCATCGGGTGGAAGAAGGACAAGAGCGGTTTCTGGTACAACCGCTTCCCGGCCGAGGGTGAAGTCCCCGAAGAAGACCGCAGCAACTACAACAAGGTGTATTGGCACAAGCTCGGCACGCCGCAGTCGCAAGACGTGCTGGTGTACGAAGACAAGGCCAACAAGGAAATCGGATTCTCGCCCTACGTCACCGAGGACGGCGAGTACCTCTTCCTCTACGTCTACCACGGGACCGATCCCAAGAACGGCATCTACTACCGCAAGGCCGACAGCAACGGCGAGTTCATCAAGCTGTTCGAAATCGGCCAGGCCATGTTCACGCCCATCGACAACATCGGCTCCGTCGTCTACGTGCAGACCGACCTCGACGCCCCGCGCGGCCGCGTCGTCGCGGTCGACCTGGCCAAGCCGGGCAAAGAGAGCTGGAAGGAACTCATCCCGCAGAAGGCCGAGGTGCTCGACAACGTCACCATGGTCAACAACGAGCTGGTGGTGTCGTACATGAAGGACGCGCACCATCAGCTGATGATCTTCGACAAGGACGGCAAGTTCCGCCGCGAGATCCAGCTGCCGACCATCGGCACCGTGAGCGGTGTCGCGGGCGACCGCGAAGACACCGAGATGTTCATCGGCTTCGTCTCGTATACGTACCCGTTCACGGCCTTCCGGTACGACTTCAAGACCGACAAGGTCGAAGTGTTCCGCAAGCCCGACCTCGACTTCGACGGCACCCAGTACGAGTCGAAGCAGGTCTTCTATCAGTCTAAAGACGGCACCAAGATCCCCATGTTCATCACCTATAAGAAGGGGATCAAGCTCGACGGCAACAACCCGACGTTGCTCTACGGCTACGGCGGCTTCAACATCAGCATGACGCCGAGCTTCTCCATCGGGCGCGTGATGTGGATGGAGAACGGCGGCGTGTACGCGGTGGCGTGCCTGCGCGGCGGCAACGAATACGGCGAAGACTGGCACCAGCAGGGCGTGCTGGACCGCAAGCAGAACGTCTTCGACGACTTCATCGCGGCCGGCGAGTACCTCATCAAGGAGAAGTACACGCAGACCAAGTTGCTCGCCATCAACGGCGGGAGCAATGGCGGTCTTCTCACGGCCGCGTGCACCCTCCAGCGCCCCGACCTGTGGGGCGCGGTAGTCTGCCAGGTGCCGGTGATCGACATGCTGCGCTACCACAAGTTCACGGTGGGCCGCTACTGGGTGTCGGACTACGGCAACGCGGAAGAGAACGCGAAGGACTTCGCGTACATGATCAAGTACTCGCCGCTCCACAACGTGAAGCCGGGCATCAAGTGCCCGCCGATCTTGATCACGAGCGCGGACACCGACGACCGCGTCGTGCCCTCGCACGCCAAGAAGTTCGCGGCCACGCTGCAGGCCAACGACGCCGGCGACAACCCGATCCTCTTGCGCGTCGAGACCAAGGCGGGGCACGGGGCGGGCAAGCCGACCTCGAAGGTGATCGAGGAATCGGCCGACATCTACGCGTTCCTGTTCAAGACGCTGAACATCAAGCCGCTGACGGTTTAGCGTCGAAGTTTGTTCAATGACGACGGGGCGGCTCGCGCGTGCGGGCCGCCCCGGTTCGTTTGGGTCGACATGATTCGCGTCCACTGCATCGAGCACGTCTCCTTCGAAACGCCCGGGCGTATCGCCGACTGGGTGGTCGAAAGGTCGCATTCCTTCGCGTCGACGCGCGTCTACCAGAACGAGTCGTTACCCGGCGTCGACGCCTTCGACGCGCTGGTCGTGATGGGCGGACCCATGGGCGTGCACGACGAGCATCGCTTCGCGTGGATGCGCGACGAAAAGCGGCTGATCGAAGCCGCGCTCGCCGCCGACAAGCGCGTGCTCGGCGTGTGCCTGGGCGCGCAGCTCCTCGCGAGCGTGCTGGGCGCGCGCGTGTACCGCAATCGCTTCCAGGAGATCGGCTGGTTTCCGGTGCAGAGCACCGAAGCGGGGCGTGCCGTCGGGCTGCCGCGCGAGTTTGCCGCCTTCCACTGGCACGGCGACGCCTTCGACCTTCCCAAGGAATGCGCGCACCTCGCCAAGAGCGCGGCTTGCGAGCACCAGATGTTTGCCCTCAACGCCAAAGTGCTCGGCCTCCAATTCCACCTCGAAGTCGCGCGCGCCAACATCGACGAGATGCTGCGCCACGGCGCCGCCGACCTCGGCGAAGGCCCCTACGTGCAATCGCCCGCCGCGATGACCGCGCCGCAAGCGGGTGCCGACGCCGCGCACGCCCTCCTGGACGCCATCCTCGACCGCTGGACTGCGTGATTGTGTTCGCGGCGCGCGTCGATTAGTCTTCGATCACGGCCCCGATTGGGAGGAACTGTGCACCATCGAACGACGAATAGAACGGGCGTCGCGACCGCGCTCGCGTTGTGCGCCGCGCTGGCGGGATTCGCGTGCGACGACGACTCGCCGACGCCGCCGACGTCCAACGGACCGCCCGCGAACGGTCTCACCGACCCCATCTACGAATACTCGCACTCCGTCGGCCAGTCGATCACGGGCGGCTACGTGTACCGCGGGCCGAGGGTGGCGCCGCTCACGGGGAAGTACGTCTACGCCGACTTCATCACGCGCCACGTGTGGGCGCTCTCGTACGACGGCACCACCGCGAGCAACGAGTTCTTGGTCGACGCGCCCAACGGCATTTCGTCGTTCGGCGTGGCCGAGGACGGCGAGCTGTTCTTGTGCGGCTACGACAACTCCGCGCCCACCAAGCTGCGCGGCTTCAGCGAATCGGGCGGGGTCTATTCGCTCACGGACGCGTTTCCCAACCTGACCTTCGACCAGCCCGTCGACTTGCAGAACGCGGGCGACGGCAGCGACCGCCTCTTCGTCGTCGAGCAGTCCGGTTCCATTCGCGTGTTCGACAACGACGCCGCGGCCTCGGCGTCGTCGGAGTTCTTGAATTTGTCCGACAGCCTCGTGTGCTGCGGCGAGCTCGGCGTGCTCGGGCTCGCCTTCCATCCCGACTACGCGACCAACGGCTACTTCTTCGTCTATCGCTCGATCAGCAACGGCGGCTTGAAGGCGCGGCTCTCGCGCTTCACGGTGAGCGGGGGCGACCCCAACCAGGCCGACCCCGCGAGCGAACGCGTGCTGCTCGAGTTCGACGATCGTCAGGGCAACCACAACGGCGGCGCGATGTGCTTCGCCGCCGACGGGTATCTCTACCTCGCGGTCGGCGACGAAGGCGGCGGCGGCGACGTGTACAACAACGCGCAAGACCGCACCACGTGGTTCGGGAAGATCTTGCGCTTCGACGTCGACCAGAACGTCACCACCAGTCCGTACTACGCCGTCCCCGCCGACAACCCGCTGGTGGGCAATTCGTCGGGCTACCGCGAAGAGATCTTCGCGTGGGGTTTGCGCAACCCGTGGCGCATCTCGTACGACGCCGCCACCGATCGCGTGTGGGCCGCCGACGTCGGGCAGGGAAGCTACGAAGAGATCGACATCATTCAAAACGGCCGCAACTACGGCTGGGATTGTCGCGAGGGCCGGCACAACTACAATGGTCCGCCCGACGGTCCGTCGCCCTTGTGCAGGTAGTGAAATCGAGAAACTTCATCGCCGGCGCGCTCGTCGTCGCCGCGTCGTCCGCGTCCGCGCAGGAACTGCGCTACGCGGTGGCGGAGGCGTTTCCGTCGCTCACCTTCGTGAAGCCGGTCGACCTGCAGTCGGCGCGCGACGGCAGCGGTCGCTTGTTCGTGGTCGAGCAGGGCGGCGTCGTGCGCGGGTTCCCGAACCGGCCCGACGCCGGCGCGAGCGAGGTGTTCCTCGACTTGCGCGACAAGGTCAACACCGACGGCAACGAGATGGGGCTTTTGGGGCTCGCGTTCTCCCCGGACTTCGCGAGCGACAAGACCTTCTTCGTCGACTACACCGCGTCGAAGTGGACGCGGCGCATCACGCGCGTGGCGCGCTTTCGCGCCGCGGGCAACGCGGCCGACGCCAAATCGGAAGACGTCGTGATCGAGATCGCGCAGCCGTGGTCGAATCACAACGGCGGGCAGGTCGCGTTCGGCCCCGACGGCATGCTGTACGTCGCGATGGGCGACGGCGGCAGCGCGGGCGATCCCCAGGGCAACGGGCAGAATCGCGCCGCGTTGCTCGGCAAGATTCTGCGCCTCGACGTGTCGAAGCGCCCGTACGCGATTCCCGCCGACAATCCGTTTCGCGGAAACAAAAACGGCTGGAAGGAAGAAGTGTGGGCGTACGGCTTGCGCAACCCGTGGCGCTTCTCCTTCGACCGCGCCACCGGAACGTTGTGGGCGGGCGACGTCGGACAGGTGACGTGGGAAGAGATCGACGTGGTCGAGAAGGGAAAGAACTATGGGTGGGATTGTCGCGAAGGCATGCAGGCCTACGAACCCGCGCGCGAGCGCTCGTCGGCGTGCGAAGGCGCGAGCGGCTTCGTCGACCCGGTGTGGACGTACGGGCGCAGCGAGGGCATTAGCGTCACCGGCGGCTACGTGTACCGCGGCCAGTCGCTCCCCGACCTGGTGGGTTGGTACGTGTACGCGGACTACGGCACCGGGCGCGTGTGGGCGCTGCGCGCCGCCGACGGCGAGCCCACCAACCGACTCTTGGTCGACACCGACCTCATGATCTCGTCCTTCGGCGTCGACGAAAACGACGAGCTCTACATTTGCGCGCACGACTACCGCGGCGAGCCCACCAAGATCTACCGGCTGGTGGCGGAATGATCCACGATGGCGACGCTACCCGCGGCGGCGACCCCATCGCCGACAAGTCGCGCACGCCCGCGATGTTCGACACCATCGCGCGCCGCTACGACCTCCTCAATCACCTGTTGAGCTGGAACGTCGACCGCGGGTGGCGCCGCGCGCTGGTCGCGTACGCGGAGCCGCGCGCGCACGACCGCGTGCTCGACGTCGCCACCGGCACCGCCGACGTCGCCGTCGCCTTCGCGCGCCACGCGGACGCGGGCGAGATCGTCGGGGTCGACCTGTCGTCGGGCATGCTCGCGGTCGCGCGCGACAAGCTGGCGCGCCTCGGGCTCTCCCGCCGCATCGCGCTGCGCGAGGGCGACGCGCTCGCGCTCCCCTTCGACGACGCTTCCTTCGACGTCGTGACGATCGCGTTCGGGCTCCGCAACCTGCCCGATTATGCGCGCGGCGTCGCCGAAATGGCGCGCGTGCTCGCGCCGGGCGGGCGCGCGGTGGTGCTCGAATTCCTGCCGCCGCGGGGTGCCGCGCTCCTCGCGTACCGCGCGTACCTGACCACGTTCCTCCCCGTTACCGGCCGCCTGGTGTCCGGTTCGCCGCAGGCGTACCGCTACTTGTCGGCGTCGGTGCGCGAATTCGTGTCGGAAGCGGACGTGCGCGCGCTCCTCTCCGGGGCGGGGCTCGCACGCGTCGAGTCGCGGCGCCTGACGGGCGGCGTCGCGGGATTGTATCGCGGCGTCAAGTCGTGATAGGTTGACGTCTCCACCTTCATGAGAAGTTCGCGACCCAAGACCAAGGTGCTCTTCGTCTGCATCGGCAACATGTGCCGCTCGCCGATGGCGGAAGGCTTCGCGCACAAGTACGGCGGCGACGTGCTCGACGTGTACAGCGCCGGCACCCACGCGACCGGGCGCGTCAGCGAAGACGCCATCGAAATCATGCGCGAGCTCAAGATCGACATCTCGAAGGCGACGTCGAACGGGCTCGACGCGGTGCCGGTCGCCGAGATGGATATCGTGGTGTCGATGGCGCCGGCGCGCGCGCGCACGCTGGTGCCGCGCGGCTTCGCGGGCAAGACCATCGACTGGAAGGTCGAAGACCCCATCGGCAAGTCGCTGCCCGTGTTTCGTCGCGTGCGCGACCAGCTCAACGTGCTGGTCAAACACCTGGTCGACGACATTCGCAAGGAAAGAGAGAAGGCTGCCTGACGATGCACTCGCTCGACGCCATCTTCAAGCCGCGTTCGATCGCCGTGATCGGCGCGACCCCGCGACCCGGTTCCATCGGGCGCGAGATTCTGAACAATCTCTTCAACAATGAGTTCAACGGGAAGATTTTCCCGGTCAATCCGAAATACGAGTACATCCACAGCACCAAGGCGTACCTGTCGGTACTGAGCATTCCGGACGAAGTCGACCTGGCGGTGATCGTGGTGCCGGCGGCCGGCGTGCTGTCTGCGGTGCAGGAGTGCGCGAAGAAGGGCGTCAAGGGACTCGTCATCATCACCGCCGGTTTTCGCGAGACGGGGGCGGAAGGCGCCAAGCTCGAGGACGCCATCATCCGGATCGCGGCCAAGCACGGCATGCGCATGATCGGGCCCAACTGCATGGGTGTGATCGATGCGACCCCGGGCGTGCGCATGAACGCCACCTTCTCGCCCGGCGTCCCGCCCTCGGGGACGGTGGCCTTCATGACGCAAAGCGGAGCGCTCGGCGTCGCCATTTTGCTCGCCGTGCAGAAGCTCGGGCTCGGCTTCTCCTATTTCGCGAGCGTGGGCAACAAGGCCGACGTCGGCGCCATGGATCTGCTCGAGTACTGGGAGAACGACGAGCACACCAAACTGATCGCGATGTACTTGGAGTCGTTCGGCGACCCGCGCCGCTTCACCGAATTGTCGAAGCGCATCTCCAAGACCAAGCCGATCGTGGTGGTGAAGTCGGGGACGTCGGCGGCGGGCGCGCGCGCGGCGTCGTCGCACACCGGATCGCTGGCCGGGCTCGAGATCGCGTCGGAGGCGCTCTTGCAGCAGTGCGGCGTCAACCGCGTGTCCAGCATCGAAGAGATGATCCACGTCGTGCAGGGCTTCGTCGGCGCACCGATTCCGAGCGGCAACCGGATTTGCATCATCACGAACGCGGGCGGCCCCGCCATCATGGCCGCCGACGCCGCCGACGGGCACGGGCTGCACATCGCCGCGCTCTCCGAAGCGACGCGCGCCGCCATGCGCAAGGCGCTGCCGGCGGAAGCGAGCGTGGAGAACCCCATCGACATGATCGCGGGCGCGGGTCCCGACCAATACGAGCGCGTGCTCGACCTCGTGCTGGCCGACGCCGCCGTCGACCTCGCGATCGCGATCTTCGTCCCGCCCCTCATGATCGAGCCGCTGGAAGTGATTCGCCGCATCACCCGTGTCGCGCGCGCGCACCCCAAGCCGGTGTACTCGGTGCTGATGGCGGAGGAGACGTACTACGAACGCATCCCGCGCGAAGTCCCCGACCACGTGCCCATCTTTCGCTTCCCGGAGGACGCGGTCAAGGTCGCGGACCACACCAACCGCTACCGCGCGTGGCGCGCGCGCCCGGCCGGCAGCGTGCGCACGTTCGACGTCGACGCCGCGCGCGTGCGCGCCGTGGTGGAGAAGAAGTCGCGCACGGGCGGCGGCTACCTCGCACCCGCGGACACGCACGCGGTTCTGCAGGCGTACGGCTTCCCGACCGTCGGGCACGCGGTGGTGCCGGTCGACGGCGACATGGGCGCGACCGCCGGCTCGCTCGCCTTTCCGGTGGTGCTCAAAGTGGTGGGGGAGAGAATCGTCCACAAGTCCGACGTGGGCGGCGTCATCTTGAACATCCGCGACGAGAAAGCACTGGTCGCCGCGCGCGACAAGATGAGCGCGTCGCTCGAGAAAGCGGGGGTGTTCAAGCACGCGACCGGGTTCTTGGTGCAGGAGATGGTGGGCGATTCGACCGGCAAGGAAGTGATCCTCGGCGTCGCGCAGGACCCCAAATTCGGGCCGCTCCTCATGTTCGGCATGGGCGGACGCTACGTCGAGATTCTGCGCGACGTCGTGTTTCGCGTGCTGCCCATGACCGACGTCGACGCCCACGAGATGGTGCGCGCGATTCGCTCCTACCCGCTCCTGGAGGGCATCCGCGGCGACAAGCGCGTCGACATCGAACTCGCCGAAGAGCTGGTGCTGCGCCTCGCGCAGCTCATCTCGGACGTGCCGACGATCGAAGAGCTCGACATGAACCCCGTCATCTTGACCCCCAAGCGCGACGGGTGCCGCGTCGTCGACGCGCGCATCCGCGTACCGGCGTCGACCCCGGGCTAGCGGGCGCTCCCCACCGGCCGACGTAACCAACTGTCGCTAATCACCTTGCCTCCGACCTGCCGGCCGGGGTCGAGGGGCGACGTATCGGTTCGTCCCGCGTGCTCGCCGGCGCCAGAGAATCCGCGGCGTTCCGGCGAGTTTTGCAACTCCGCGCGCGCTTCGCTCGTAAAAGCGTTCAGAGTCACCTACAAACCCGCTGCGCCCCCCGGCCGGTTGACGCGGGGGGCGCTTTCGGGGTATAGGTGCTCGCGAACCAACCCGCGCACCCAACCCGCCTCTCCTCATGAACGGTTATCGGGGCGTGAATCGAGACTCAATTCGAGACAGTGGAGGTTACCCAGGCATGAAGCGCCTTACATGGGTCGTTGCGGTCGTCGCCTTCGCGATGCTCGCCACGGCCGGCTACGGCAAGAAGGAAAGCAAAGCCGGATACATCGAGTACCAAGAGCACACGCTCCCCAACGGTTTGCGCGTCGTCCTCTCGGAAGACCACTCGGTTCCGGTGGTCGCGGTCAACGTGTGGTACCACGTCGGCAGCGCCAACGAGGAAAAGGGTCGCAGCGGGTTCGCGCACCTCTTCGAGCACATGATGTTCCAGGGCTCGGAGAACGTCGGCAAGGGCGACCACATGAAGTACGTCGCCGAAGCGGGCGGCTCGATGAACGGGTCGACTACCAACGACCGCACCAACTACTTCGAGACGCTGCCGTCGAACCGCTTGAACCTGGGCCTGTGGCTCGAAGCGGACCGCATGCGCTCGCTCGCGGTCACCGAAGAGAACTTCGAGAACCAGCGCGAGACGGTCAAAGAAGAGCGGCGCCAGGGCATCGACAACCAGCCCTACGGCGAAGCGTTCCTGGTCTCCGACACCCTCGGTTACGACGGCTGGCCGTACGACCACACGGTGATCGGCAGCATGGACGACCTCGATGCGGCCAAAGTGACCGACGTGCAGGCGTTCTTCAACAAGTACTACTGCCCGGCGAACGCGGTGCTGGTCGTGGTAGGCGACATCGATCCCAAGAAGACGATGGAGATGGTGACGCAGTATTTCGGCAGCATCCCCGCCGGCACCAAGGCCACCTTCCCGAAGTGGAACGAGGCCTTCAACAAGGGCGAGCGCCGCAAGGTGGTCGATTCGCCGAAGGCGAACGTGCCCGCGCTGTTCGCGACCTATCAGATCCCCGGCCACGACAACGCCGACACCGCCGCGCTCGAGCTGCTCAACAGCTTGCTCGTCGAAGGCGAGTCGAGCCGCTTGCACGAGCGCCTCGTCAAGGACGAAGAAGCCGCCTTCGGCGTGTTCGGATTCGTCGACGGGCGCAAGGGCCCGGGCCAGTTCCGCGTCATCGTGGCGTCCAACGCCGGCGTCGACATCGACAAGTGCGAGAAGCTGATGGACGAGGAAATCGAGAAGGTGAAGACCGCGGGCATCACGCCCGAAGAGCTCGAGAAGGTCAAGACGCAGTTCAAGTCGAACTTCATCGAGCAGCGTCAAACGTGCATGAACAAGGCCGAAGAGATCCACCACTACATCTGGTTTCACCAGGAGCTGGCCGAGATCAACACCGACCTCGACGTGTTCATGAAAGTCACGGCCGACGACATCAAGCGCGTCGCCAATCAATACCTGCGCAGCGACAACCGCACCATGGTGGTCGCGGCGCCGCCGAAGAACAGCTAACCACCCAGCAGACGAGGAGGACATTCGCATGAATCGCATTCATCAGATCGCGCTGCTCTTCGCGGTGGCTGCGTTCGGTTTCGCGGCGCACGACGCCGGGGCCGCCAAGCAGGCGCCGCCCGCGGCCGAGCCGCTGAAGAAGCTCGCGTTCCCCGCTTACAGCGAACAGAAACTCAAGAACGGGCTCGAAGTCGTCGTGGTCGAGCACCACGAGCAGCCGGTGGCGTCGCTGTGGCTCGCCGTCAAGGCGGGCTCGGTGCTCGATCCGGAAGGGAAGTCGTCGCTCGCATCGTACACGGGCTCGTTGCTCAACAAGGGAACCAAGGACAAGGATTCGAAGAAGCTCGCGGAGTGGATCGAATCGGTGGGCGGTTCCTTCAACGCGTCGACCGACGAGGACGGGACCATCCTCACCATCTCGTGCTTGAGCGAGTACCTCCCGACCGCGTACGCGTACCTCGCCGACGTCGTGCTCAATCCGACGTTTCCCGAGGACGAGCTCGCCGAGGAGCGCAAGCGCGCGGTGACCGCGATCGAGTTCGAGAAGTCGGACCCCGACGCGATGGCCGAGCGCCATTTCTCCGAAGTCGTGTACGGCAACCACCCGTACGCGGTGCACCCGACGACGGAAACCGTCGAAGCGGTGACGCGCGACGACATCGTCGCGTTCCACAAGAAGAACTACGTCGCCAACAACGCGCTCATGTTCGTGGTGGGCGACGTGGAGACCAAGCAGGTCAAGAAGGACGCCGAGAAGTTCTTCGGCGCGTGGGCCGCGGGAACGCCCGACGTGCCCAACTACACCGCGTCGCCGGAGCGTACCGCGCGCAACATCGCGCTGTACCACCGCCCGGGCTCGGTGCAGACCAACATCGAAGTGGGACAGCTCGGGCTGCGCCCGAACGACCCCGACTGGCCGGCGGTGCAGGTCGGCAATCGCATCTTGGGCGGCGGTTCCACGGGGCGTTTGTTCATGACGCTGCGTGAGAAGCACGGCTGGACCTACGGCGCGTACTCGTCGTTCAGCAAGCCCAAGGACATCGGCACCTTCGACGCCGGCGCCAACTGCCGCACCGAAGTCACCGACAGCGCGCTCACGGAAATGCTGTCGCAGATCGATCGCGTCGTGAAGGAGCCGGTCAGCGACGCCGAGCTATCGACGGCGAAGTCGTACTTGATCGGGAACTTCCCGACCACGATCGAAACCCCGACGCAGATCGCGGCGCAAATCGGCCAGGTCAAGCTGCTCGGCCTCGACAAGAGCTACCTCGAGAACTACCGCAAGGAAGTCGCCAAGGTGACGACGACCGACGTGCAGCGCGTAATGCAGAAGCACATCCAGCCCGACAAGCTCGCCGTCGTGCTGGTCGGCGACGCCACCGCCATCAAGGACAAGGTGGCGCCGATCGCGTCGGTCGCGCTGTACGACATCGAGGGCAACGCCATCTCGATGGACGAGCTCGCGGTGCAGGGCATCGACTATGACTTCGATACCTCGGCGCTCAAGAACTGCACGGCCACCTACTCCGTGAAGTATCAGGAGATGAATCTCGGCGACATGAACGTGTCGCTCACCAAGAACGCGTCGGAGTTCGCGTCGACGTCGAGCATCACGGGAATGATCTCGATGAACGAAGAGTCGAAGTTCGGCTCCGAGTTCGAACCGCTGGCCTACAAGTTCTCGATGGCGGCGGGCCCGCAGCAGATGTCGTCCGAACTGTCGTTCGCGGGCGGCGTCGCCAAGGGACGTGTCGAGGGCGGGAAAGACGGCGCCAAGGACGTCAACCTTCCGCTCGTGAAGGGCGCGATTCTCAAGAGCTCCATCGACATCTTGATCGGGACGCTCCCGCTCGAAGCGGGGAAATCGTTCAAGTTCCCCGTCGTCGACGCGCAGTCGGGCGGGCTCGAGAACGTCACCATCGAAGTGCTCGGCGAGCAGGACCTGATGGTGCCCGCCGGGTCGTACTCGACCTACAAGGTCAAGGTGAAGAGCGGCGACGGCGAGCAGCTCATGTACGTGGCGAAGACCGCGCCGCACGTGCTGGTCAAGCAAGAGGTCCCCGCGCAAGGCCTCAACATCGAGCTCAAGAGCATCAAGATGTAGCGCAATGCGAATCGGGCGGGCGCTTCGGCGCCCGCCCGGTCGCCCCTTCTTCGGGGTAACTCCCCCACTCCATACGCCGCGATGAGGAGCGCCTGGGTCCAGCCGCACATCGAATCACGATATTCGGTATACCGGCCGTAGTTTGAGATAGTGATTTTCACTTTGCTGGTATCTTTATTTTGGACTTCGAGTTACGCACCATGGTAAAATTCTGTTCGCCGAAGTTGTCGGCACCGGTTGTGCAGTGCGTGCAAACGGATTTTTGCATCCGCGCACAACGAAAGGATTCGAGTCGATGTCGTCCCGCGTTCTAGCAGTCGTTGCATTGAGCCTCCTCGGCGCCGCGAGCGCCCACGCGTCAATCCTCTCCGCCTCCAGCCAAGCGGTTCGCGAGCCGTCGATGAGCACGGCCGGTTATTGGACCGCCGTCACCCTCCAGCAGGGATTGAACGAGACGCTGCGTACGGCCGCGGAAGCCACCGCGCCCAGCGCGCTCGGCTCCAATCGCCCGTCGCTCGCAATGGGCGGCCTGTTGGTGAACGAGAGCGGTTCGGGTGCGGCGTACACGCCCTTCAGCGAGTCGGACGCGTCGAACAGCCTCTTCGA
>CAZLLI010000042.1:20134-24283 GCA_964560355.1 uncultured bacterium
GCGTCGCCGCGCTGAAATTTTTTCCGGGTCGGGCCCGCCCTCTTGGGTGGGCCCGATTCGTTTGTGCGCCGGCCGCGCTGCGAAACCGTTCCCTTGGCATAAGGCGTGCTCTATGAGCGGGTTCGACCCGAATCAAGCGACGGGGAGGAGCCGTCTCGATGGCCACAGGAACGTTGTATTTCGTCCTGCGCGAAGGATCCACGCGCGAAGAGCAGTGGACGTGGGAAGAGATCGAAAATCTCTGCCGCTCCGGCGAGCTCACGCGTCGCGCGCGCATCTTTCTGCCCGAAGAAAACCGCTGGGCCGAGCTCGGTGAGACGCGTCTCGCGAGCAGCGCGCGCTCCGCGCCCGAAGCGCCGGCCGAGGACAACGCCGTCGACGAAGCGCAGAAGAAGCTCGAAGCCGAATACGCCGCCGCGCTCGAGCACGCCGAGTCGTCGCCCGAGGATCTCGAGGCGCGCCTCGACGCCGGCGTTATCGCCGCGCAGCTCGGGCACCGCGAAGACGCCAAGCAGCACTTCCAGTACGTCCTCCAGCGCTACCCGTACCACGCGCGCGCCGCGCAAGAAGTGAAGCGGCGCTTCGCGAAGGCGGAGCTGCGCACGTTTCGCTATCTCGACCGCCCCGCGCCCATCTGGGAAGACTTGGGCGAGCTCGTCGCCATGCCGCTCGCGCGCGGGCCGCTGTACGTGATCGTCCCGGCGGCCGCGTTCGCGGGACTTTCCTTCGTCCGCTTCGGCGGCATCGTCGCCGCGGCGCTCGTCTTCTTGTGGATGTTCCAGGTGATGGAGTTCACCGCGCGCGGCGCCAACAAGCCGCCCGAATGGGATCGCTCCTTCGCCGATCCGTGGCGCAAGCTCGGACGCCCCGCGTGCCTCATGTCGGTGGTGGCGCTGCAGCTCGGCGTAGTGGTGTTCGCGGCGGCGAAGATCGTGATGCTGATCGAAGGCACCAAGGGCGTGTCGCTGTGGCGCTACATCGTCGGCAGCCCGATCTTCGTCGTGATCGCGTCGGTCTTCCTCGCGTTGTACTTGCCGGCCGCGTTCGTGTCGATCGGCGGCTTCTCGGGACCGGTGACGAAAACGCTCGACCCGCGTCGCCTGGTAAAGACGATCATCCGCATGGAGCACGAGTACATCTACACGGTGCTGATCGTGGCGGTGGTCGGAATCGGCGCCGCGGTGGTGTGCGGCATCACGTGGGGAGTTCCCATCGCGGGCAATCTGGTGATGGGCGCGGTGCTCGGCTACGCGACACCGGCGCTGGGGCTGGTGCTGGGGCGGCTCTTGGGCCGCGTCGGTCACGTGATCGCGTAGTTACTTCGACGCCATCATCAGCTCGCGCGCGGTGAAGATCGCTTCCAACGGATAGCCCTCTTGCTTGAGCGCCTCGCGGCCGCCTTCTTCGCGATCGACGACGGCGATCACCTTGCGCACGTCGCCGCCGGCCGCCTTCACCGCGGCGATCGCTTGCAGCGCCGAACCACCCGTCGTCACCACGTCCTCGATGATCACGACGCGCTCGCCCTGGGCGATTGCCCCTTCGATCAGCGACTGCGTCCCGTGCCCCTTGGCTTCCTTGCGCACGATGAATCCCTTGAGCGGCAGGTCCTCGAGTCCCGCGAGCGCGATCATCGCGCCCACGATGGGGTCGGCGCCGAGGGTGAGTCCGCCGACCGCGTCGGGGGCGTCGTCGGCGACCATGGCCAGCATGGTGCGACCGATCAGGTACGCGCCGCGCGCGTCGAGCGTCGTCATCTTGCCGTTGATGTAGTAGTTGCTCTTGCGTCCCGACGCCAGCGTGAACTCGCCGGTGCGAAACGAATGCGTCAGCAGATGCTGCAAGAGCTCGTCGCGAAGGGTCATGTTCGTCTCCCGAAACGATGAAGAGGTGATGGAAGCAGGGCGGATGCGCCGCGCGTCGCGCGAGAATACGGCGCGCGCGCGCGCGGGTCAAGGGAATCCCTTGCGAGCGCGCGGGGCATGCGCTATGTAATGGCGAGATGAGAGAAATCCTGGATCGAATCGACCGCGCGCTCGATAGCGTCGACCGCGTTCTCGCCGACGGCCGCCGCGCACCGCTCCTCATCTTCCTCGCCGCGCTCGCGATCAAAGTCGCCTACGTCCTCCACACCGCCGACGCCCTGTTCGTGCGCGTCCCCATCATGGACTCGCGCTACTACGACCACATGGCGCAAGACATCGCGCGCGGCCACGTGGTGCGCAACGACGCCTTCTTCATGGGGCCGTTGTACCCGTACTTCCTCGCCATCGTGTACGCGATCGTCGGGCACGACTTCACGGTCGTGCGCCTCTTGCAGGCGGCGGGCGGCGCCGCCACCGTGATGCTGGTGTTCCTGATCGGGCGGCGCGTGTTTCGCCCGTCGGCCGCGCTCGCGGGCGCGGTGCTGCTCGTGCTCCACGGCGCGATGACGTTCTACGAATCCGAATTGCTGATGGAGTGGATGGGCGCGTTCCTCAATTGCAGCGCGCTGTGGTTGCTCGTTCGCGCGCGCGAACCGTCGCCGCGCGACTACGCGGGCGCGGGATTGTTGCTCGGTCTCTCCGCGCTCGCCCGCGCCAGCATCCTGGTGTTCGCCGCGTTCGTGCTGGCGTGGGTCCTGCGCGTCGATGCCGGGCGCCGTCGCACGCGCAACGCGCTCGCGTTCGCGCTCACGCTCGCGGCGGCGCTCGCGCCCGCCGTCGTCCACAACCTGATCGTCAGTCGCGAAGTCGTCCCCGTCACCTACAACGCGGGCATGAACTTCTACATCGGCAACAATCGCAACGCCGACGGGACCTTCGTCCCCATTCCCGGCGTCGACGAGATCAACGACGTCACCACCAGCGAGTACGTCGAGCGCGCCACCGGGCGCGAGCCCGCTCCCGGCGACATCTCGCGCTTCTGGTTCGAGCGCGCGATGCAGGACGTGCGCAGGGATCCGGCGCGCGCGCTGCGCTTGATGGCGCGCAAGGCGGCGCTGTTTTTCAACGGCTACGAAGTGCCGCAGATCGAGAGCTTCGACGTGCAGGTGCGCGAGTCGGCGTGGCTGCGCGCGCTGTTCGTGCGCACGTGGTTCGTCTCCGCGCTCGGGGTCTTCGGGGTGTTGCTGGCGGCGCGCGCGTGGCGCCGGTCGGGGTTGCTCACGGGGTACGTCGCGGCCTACGCGCTGTCGATCGTCTTGTTCTTCGTCACCGGGCGTTATCGCTCGCAAGTGATTCCGGTGCTGTGCATGTTCGCCGGCTTCGCGATGGTGTCCATGCCGGCGCTGGCGCGGCGTCCGCGCTCGCTGGCGGCGTCCGCGATGGCGCTGGTGCTCTTGTTCCTCGCCACCAACCCGTCGATCTTTCGCATCGACGACAACCTCGTCATGTTCCGCGAGCACATCCACCGCGGGCGACGCTTGAGCGAGACGCGGAGCTTCGCGCCCGCGCTGCGCGAGATGGACCGCGCCATCGCGCTGTATCCCAAGCAGGCGGAGGGGTACGTCCAGCGCGCGATCGTCCACAAAGAAGCGGGCGAAGACTTCAAGGCCATCGAAGACTACAACCGCGCGCTGGGCTGCGACCCCGCCGACGCGTCGACGCACTACGACCTCGCGCAGGCGCTGCGCCGCGTCAACCTCAAGAAGGAAGCCGTGCTCGAGTACGACCAGGCGGTGCGCTACGACCCCACCATGCTGCAGGCCTACAACAACATGGGCGTCACGCTGAAGGAGATGGGACGACCCGAGGACGCCGTGCTCGCGTTCAAGAAGGCGACCGAAGTCGCGCCCAACTACGCCAAGGCGTACAACAACCTGGGCGCGCTGTACGCCGAGATGGGGCGTCCCGACGACGCCATCGCGGTGTTCGAGGAGACGACGCGGCGCTTTCCGAAATACGCGAACGGCTACAAGAATCTGGCCATGGCGTACGCGTCGCAGAAGCGCGTGCGACCCGCGCTCGCGGCCATGCGTCGTTACGTCGAGCTCGCGCCCGGCGACGCCGGCGCGAAAGAAGTCGTGCGCAAGTTGGAGATCGCGGCGGCCGCCGACACGTCGGCCGTGAACTAGCGCAGGTCGATGGCGAGACCGAGCGCCACGCCGACCAGCACGGGGTCGGTCGCCTGGCCGTCGGTGAACACCCACAACAGATCGCTGTATCCCTC